>CAMAYR010000239.1 GCA_945862355.1 Devosia equisanguinis
CCCCACGCCCGGAGCGCAAGCGCTGGGCCGGAAAGGTGGGGGTCGAGCCGGACCGGTTGTCGGTCAGGATGTTGCCGGCACCGTCTCTTTTGATCGGCTCAGGCGGCAACAGCCGCTACGCCGGGTGAACGCCCGCGTCCTGCGGCAGCGGGCAAGCAAGAAGTGGTGGTGCCGTTGCGCACCACGTTGGTCAGGCGGTTCGACGTGCCGGGGTAGCCGTAAACATCCGTCGTGGTCGACGCACCGACCGTCGCGATCTCGTGCGTTCGGTTGCCGACGCCGTCGTAGTAGTACGTCCGCGCACCCCACGGCCCGTCCGCGTTCTGCAGACGGTTGGAGGCATGGTACCACAGGTTCACCGTGTTCGACGTCGAGACGTTGTCCCAGATGTTGGTGACGTTGAGGTTGTCGACGCGCCCGTGCGCCCGGCTGACGATCGCGGTCGGCCCGTCGTAGACGCCGAGCACGTCGATCGCCGTCCGGCAGCGGTCCGGCGCGCCAGCGCCGCAGCGCCGGACAAGCAAGAGAGACGAGCGTGTAGGTGTTCCAGTCGTTGAGCCCGTTGCCGTACCACAGTTGCTGCACGAGCCGTGACAGCGGCTGGTAGGTCATCTTCAGCGGGCGGTTCAGATGATCGACGTGGACTATCAGCAGTTGCGGGCTGCTGCCGCCCACCCCGTCCACCACGGCCAAGGGCCGGTCAACTTGGGCCTGGCTCTGGATAACTCTACTGCGAGCTTAGAATCCGTTTGATCTCGTCACTGTAACTGTACAGGCCTGGGTTTTCCCGCAATGCAATCTTCGCAAACTTTTGAGAAGTTACCGCATCACTTTTCATCTCGTAGCACAAGGCAAGTTCGAAAGCGTAGGCTCCGGTCTCATATGTAGCATCTCCGATTGCAAGCGCTTCAAAACAGCGAATTGCATCATCGACACGCCCTAACTCCCGCAGAGTTCGACCTGCGCACATCAATTCTGTAATAACAGCAGACAATCGTTGCAGAAAAATCTCATCCATCTTCAACTCCTATTTTAGGTAAATGTGCTTGCCTCCTGGTTCCATGTTTATATGTGGTGGTTGCCTACCGGCAGATCGGGGTGAGATATCAAACCGAATAAGTCGTGAGTTGTCATGTGACATCCACTGGGGCGCCCCTGACGGGCTATCGTGCCGTCGAGCGTTGGGCCCGAGCCAATCAATGATTCGCATAGCCAAGCTATCCAGATCAGGGCGTCGCTGAGCCGGCACCGGGCAGACATTCGGGTTTGGCGGTTCCGGAATCGGCCTGTTCGAGATCGTGCCATCGGGGTTTCTCTGAAAACGGGACCACTGGCGGAAATCGAGAGGCCGCTCATACCTCAGTGTAGGCAGGGCCCAAACCGGACGCGACGGCCCACCCCGTGACGTCAGCCCTTCCGAGTCCACCAGCATCGCTGGCGACCCAACCACATACCCATACACACTCGGCCCATCGACGAAGCCCAACGGATCGGGCTGCGTGTAGCGGCCGATGGCCGGATCATACGACCGGTGCCAGTTGTAGTGCAAGCCCGCTGGCTCTTGCTTTGCGCCTTGCTGCGCCGCGCAAGAGCGCGTCGGATCGCAAGTCACTGGCTGGAACCACTGGCCGGGGAAACGCGCGTTCATCGTCGCCGTGCCGGTGATGCTGAGACGCGCGCGGCACGTCGCCAGTTGGGGCCGGAATTCTCGCATTCATTCGCCCACGGTTTTACTCCGCCAACAGCCCGCGCGACCGATCATCAGCTTTCCGCCTTTCGCACCATCGGCGGCGAGACTGCCGCAACGCAGGGCTTGCAGGCTTGCGCAGTTCGGGGCAGCTATGCGGTCTGCGACCAGGGCGATCCTCCAGATGCGGCAATCCTTCACCATCGGCGGGCAGAGCGTGGCGCCGGGCGAGCGCCAGATCGTGGTGCTGCCGGTTTCCAAGCTGTCCAACCACACGCCGGTCACGCTGCCCGTCCACGTGCTGCACGGGGAGCGGCCGGGGCCGGCCATGTTCATAACGGCGGCCATCCACGGCGACGAGCTCAACGGGGTGGAGATCATCCGGCGCGTGCTGCGCACGATCGCGCCCGGCAACATCCGCGGCACGCTTCTCGCCGTGCCGGTGGTCAACGCCTACGGCTTCATCGCCCGCTCGCGCTATCTGCCGGATCGCCGCGACCTCAACCGCGCGTTTCCTGGCTCGCCGAACGGGTCGCTCGCCTCGCGGCTCGCTCACCTGCTGCTCAACGAGGTGGTCAAGCGCTGCAGCCTCGGGGTCGACCTGCACACAGCCTCGATCCACCGGGTGAACCTGCCGCAGATCCGCTGCGACACGCGGCGCAGCCCGCGCAGCCGCGACCTCGCGTTGGCGTTCGGCGCGCAGGTCGTGCTCGATAGCGCGGAGCGGGCGGGCTCGCTCAGACGCGCGGCGCGGGAGGCCGGCGTCGACGTGCTCGTCTACGAAGGCGGGGAAGGCCTCCGCTTCGACGAGTTCGCGATCCAGGCCGGAGTCGACGGGATCGCGCGCGTGATGCTGCGAACGGGGATGCTCGAGAGCCCGGACGACGTCGACGACGGCCATCCAGCGCATCCGTCGAGCACCCGGCAGGGGCTGCTCGCCAACGCAGCCAAATGGGTGCGCGCGCCGGAAGGCGGCGTGCTCCGGACGCGCAAGCGCATAGGCGACGCGGTGAGCGAAGGCGAGATCATCGGCGTGATCGCCAACCCCTACGAGGAGGGCGACACGCCAGTCCACTCGCCGCGGCGAGGCATCATCGTGGGTGCCACCACGCTACCGATCGTGAACATGGGGGATGCACTGTTCCACATCGCCTGGAGCGCGGAGATGACGGCCAAGCCGGCCCCGCGTGGCGAGGTCGACGCGGAACCGGTGATGGACGAGGACGAGATCTTCTGAGGCGACGACCTCGGGCATGGTGAACGCCTGCCGGCTGCAGTTGGCAGACAACAATTTATGGGGCAACGATTTCTTGACACCCGCCAGCCCCACTCAGTATATGCGGGCTCCTATGTGAATGGCGTGGGGCGGGGTAGCTCAGTTGGTTAGAGCAGCGGAATCATAATCCGGAGGTCGCCGGTTCAAGTCCGGCCCCCGCTACCAGATCTTTCAACGGCTTAGGCGAACTGTCCCACGAGCGCCGTCCGCGCTTGCGGGAGTTTTGCGGGAGGCACCCGAAAGCGCCCCCTTGAGCACGACCAGCTCCGGCCGCCTTCCATCACGGTCCACCACCGACTCTGCCGCCTCTATCAACCGTGATAGCTCTGCAGCCGAGTAGTGTGTGGTGATCCGACCGGAGCGGTGCCCGAGCAGATCCTGCCGGTCCTCGAAGCTCACCCCAGCGGCACGCAGGCGCCGGCCGAAGGTGTGCTTCAAATCGTGAACCCGAACGGTTGACAGTCCAGCGCGAACGCGGGCCTTCTTCCATGCTGAGTTCAGTATTCGCAGCGTCGGCTCGCCGTTGTAGGTGAACACGTGCGTGGTGTGCTGACCTCGCCGCGCCTCCACAACGGACTTCGCGACGCGGTTTAACACCACGAGCCGCTCGTCACCGTTCTTGACGTCAGAACCGGGCACGATGAAGACCGACGTATCGAGTTCGGGGACCTTGACTTCCCACGCCCACTGCAGCCCGCAGATCTCGGCATCACGGCAGCCCGTGTTAACCGCGAACAGCGACATGTCCGCCAAGTGATCCGGCAGTTCCCGGAACAGCCGGGCCTGCTCATCCCAATTCAGCGGATAGGGCTGGCGCTTCGAATTGTTCGCCAACAACTTGATCTTCGCCGGTGCGTGCAGCCAGGTCAGCCCTTGCTCATCGATCCACTCGCTCGACGCAACATTGAGTATGCGCCGCACGAGTTGCAGACCGTGGTTGATGGTTCCGACTGCTCGCCGCTCGCGCTGCTTGCTCTCGACCCAAGGCTGCATGGTCCCCATATGCAGCTTGTCGAGCGGCACATGTCCAATGAGCGGCATCAAACCCTTCAGCCGATAAGCGTCGTCGTCGATGCTCCGCTTGTGCTGGTTCTCCAGCACGAACTTTGCCGCGGCCTGCTCGAAGGTTCGAGAGGGCCGGACGCCGTACACGTGAGCTTGTCGGGTCTGCTCCATCAGTCTTGCGAGGAACCGCTCCGCTTCCTGGATTTCAGTTGATCCAGTGCTCTGGCAAACTCGCCGCCCGCAGATGCGTTTGTCGACGTGCCAAACACCGCCCCGCCAGAGGAGGCCGGGTATTCTCTTGCGTCCCATGTGATCTTTCCTTTCCGTGCGGGACGCCCGTTGCGCACGATATACTCCTCTATCCATCGATCCAACTCAAGTCGGTCGAAGCCGATACCCTGCTTGCCGATGGGCACCTCGGTCAGGTAGGGGCGGACCTCTGCGTTGAAGCGGTTCCGGTCCATGCCGAGGTAGCGGGGCGCGTCACGGAAGCGGATGATCCGAGGTGCAATGTCGGGCGCTGGGCGCGCACTTTGCCCGCTCATCACGGCGGCTCGCTGGTTTGCAATATCGTCACGACTGGCGCCCGACCGAGCTTGCGCTCGACAGCGATCAGCCCGGCGCCTTCGAGCCAGTCGAGGGCGCGATACTTGGCATTGCGGTCGAGCCCGAACTTGAGGCCGGAGATGTTGCTCAGCGGCACCGATGCAGATCTTGTCAGCCCGGCCGCGTACCAGAGTGCCACACCTGCATGAAGGGACTTGCCTGGTAGCCGAGCGGCAGCTTCGAGCCAGATGAGCGGGACCGGTCCCTTGAGAAAGCCCTCGCCTTTGACATGCCTTGGTGGCCTGGTCCTGCGATGCCCCGGCAATCGGGATCGCACTCGCAACCGATCAGGATCGATAGGGGCCATATCAGGTATCCCTACGATATACAGATAATAAGATTGTACGGGGGTCCGCCGGTGAGCAGGTTCTGTCGCGCTGATGAACAGGTGGCCGTCTCTCGTTGAGAACCGTTTCGACAGCAGACCAGACGGCTTGCCCCCTCGGATCGGACCACCGCTCGGGAGCGGCGACGGCCTTGGCCGAGGTTCTGAGTGTGAACCCGCCAAGGACAATCTCGCTCGCCTCGGCCATCAGCCGCTGTGTCGTCGCGACGGCATCCGCAAGGTCGCGAACTGGGGCCTCGATCATCAAGGCATCATGGTTCGGTGCGCAGACTGAGATGCCGGCCTCAGTCACGCGGCAGCAGGCGAGGCGCAACATCTCGGCGCCGTTGGCCTGCATCGGGAAGTTGCGGAGCGACCGCGGATTGGCATCCAGGCCCACCTTGCGGCGCCACCCGAACACGGATTGCTGCTCGCGATGCAGGAGGGCGTACGTCTCCACGCCGTCACTCCAACGCCAGAAGCGTGGAAATGCCCGTCTGTGCCCCTCCAGAAGCGTCCTGGCATCGATCTCGCTGAGGCCGAGCTGTCGAGCCAGTCTGGTGTGGCCGATGCCATACTGCACGCCCAGCGCGCACGCCTTGTACTGGTCACGGACGTTCGGATGCGATGCTGCCGTGGCATCGGCTCGCGCGGCGCCTGTGGTCTTGGCCAGAGCAAGATAAGGATCGCCCGAGGTGTAGGACCTCTGCATCGCCGGGTCCACCGACAGCGCAGCGGCGATGCCGAATTCCTGCTGGTCCCAGTCGATGACTGCGAGGGCCCGTCCATTCTGAGGCGTCACGAGATGCCGAACCCAGGCGGCCGAGCCGAGCACGCTGGCTTTAGCGCTGGGCTGGTTGCGCCCAGTAATCGATGCGAACGGGCGGAGTGGCGTTCTATTCCGTCCGTCTCGGCCGATCGCCAATGAGATGGGATCGAACCAGCTCAGCGTAGCCCTCAGTTCTTTGAAGGGGCGAACATCGGGGTGCAGCCTCGCCATCTCGCGCCACGCATCGTCGCCGAGATCGAGGGTGCCTAGTGGTAGGACCGGCCAAACGATCCGCTGTTGATCGAGCCAAGTCTTGAAGCCCCCAAGATTCAGACGGCCATTGCGAAAGACGCCCCTACCATCATCGACGGTGCCGATGACGCAATTGCGGATTGCCGGCCAATCGTTGGCGAGCAAGACAAGACTCTGCTGTTCGACCGGAATGCCGGTGGCCTCGATCCTGGCCACGGCGCACATGTATCGACCGCGCAGCAGCGCTCGCCCGAGATCGAGTGTGCCGACCATCCTCTCGAACAGGTTCTCGATCGCTGCCAAGCGAGCACGCATCTGGTGCAGCGACGAGCCCGTGCAAACTACGGCCGAGGCTGGCAGTCCATGCCAGAGCAGAACGCCGGTCAGCCCACCAACCATCGGCAAAGGACCGCCGTTGATCGAATTGCGGAACTCGACCATCAGATCGACGATCCGCTCCGGCAATCGCCAGCCCAGCGCGAGATGGCAGGCGATGACCTCATTGGCGTCAACTGTCACCAGCAGAGCTTGCGGACCGGTGGCATACGGCGGGCGCTTGATCCCGAGGAGCTTTGGCACGCCAAGCTCGACGACCTGGCCCGTACCGAAGTCCTTGGCGCTAACGGCGAGCGGGCAGAGCCGCTCCCCCGATCTTGCTACGGACTTACATATGACGATCCAGACACTGGCATAATGGCTCAACGACGGGATCATCAGATCTCCCCCCGCAGCCGGCGCAGGACGGGATGATCCATGTCGTCGATCACGCGTCCCTTGAACGCGATCTCAAGCAATTCCTGGAGCGATTTCTCCGGCCATACCGGGTCGGGGAAATTGCCTGCTGCCTCCAGCACGTCGTAGGTGCCCGCCCCCATGTTCGCCATCAGGCGAATCCACTTGGTCTTGGCGCGCTCTGCTGCCTCCAATGCCACGCTGTTCCACTCGTCGAGGCGCCCCTGCTCGTCCGAGAGTTTGATCGCCCAGAGGAACAAGGCGCCGTGGTTTGTGATCGTGGGAATGAGCAACTTGGCTACGGCCTCGCCGGGCAAGTAGGGGGCCAGCTCCGGCGAAACGATGAAGCTCTGGCGATCCTGCTTGAACTCAAGGATCGCGGCTTCCATCCACATTTCAGGCACGGGATGCGTCCGGAAAAACTCCTGCCGTGTTGGCTTGCGCACCAGCACCGAGACCAGGATTCGGCGGACGTCCTGCCCCTCGCTGGCGCGTTGACCGATCCTCAGCCGTTTAGGGTCGAATGGATTGGGATGGGCCTCGCCATCGCCATCCGGATTGCCGTGAACGTCCTTCATGACTGCTCGATGCCTCCTCGCTGTAGCGCAGGGGAACTGCGCGATGGCGAGCAGTGTCCATCGGGAAGACCCATTGGGCCATTCCGCGGACGATGCTTCAGCGTGACATCGACGGGAACAAAACTCCTGTAATTTCAGTGCTGGGGCCACTCGTGCGTGACATCGAGGGCAGTGTCACGTGACATTCCACTGTAACCGTGGATTGCCGCTCAGCTCGACGGGCGACGCACCACCACAACTCGGACCTTGGGGTTTAGCCGATACCCGCGCCTCGTACTCTCGATGAGCCCGTCATCGCCGATGTCTACGCCGTGAGCCAAATAGCCGTCGCGCGCCTCGGCTCGAAGTCGCAGAATTGCTTGGCGCACGGACACTTCGCTTGGAGACCCAAGGACATCGGCCAATTGCTTTGCGAGAAAGCCCCGAAACTCCGCTTGCCCCCTCCTGCTTCCGTAACTCCGATCCGGTGGTGATGGCGTAAGGGTCTGGGTTGGTTTGCGAATCAGCTATTTCTCTTGTCGAGGGCGGCTCACTCGGCAGGTGATGGGATGCGAAGCTTCGAGATCGTGCAGTCGGACACCGACACGAC
>CAMAYR010000240.1 GCA_945862355.1 Devosia equisanguinis
CGTGTCGGTGTCCGACTGCACGATCTCGAAGCTTCGCATCCCATCACCTGCCGAGTGAGCCGCCCTCGACAAGAGAAATAGCTGATTCGCAAACCAACCCAGACCCTTACGCCATCACCACCGGATCGGAGTTACGGAAGCAGGTACAAGGCATCAGTTCTAATAGATCGCCTCTGCGCATTACCGATTACCGAAGAGGTGCATATCTACGAGGAATGCATGGCGTGGCCCCGGCGAGATGTTCGGCCTAGAGATAAGTACGGCATGGAATTGGACAATTATGATGCCATCGTGCTTCGCCTCGCCCACCTATGGGCCGAACGCCGCTGGATTGTAGAGCCCTTTAATGGCAGCAAGTTTCCGTACAAGCCGATGTGCACTGGTGATTGTGTTGACCCATCGAATAGCTTCTAGTGGTGTGCCGGCCACGCTACATTTTGGCGCAGACAGAAGGGGTGGTCAGTTGAATAAAGTTCATAATTTGGTCGGTCGGCCATTAGGCGCAAGCGCAGACGCTCAATCTTGCTTGCGTCGCGGGCAAGCGTTTGCTAAGGCGGCAAAATTGTACCTTGACAATAGCTCCATCGGGGACGACCGCGCGCCATTCGCGGTCTGCTCCATTCAAGCTTTCGAATTGATGTTGAAATCCTTCTTGCGTGCACAGGGCGAAGCCTTTGAAATGTTGCGCAAGAGGCCGTACGGGCATGATCTAACTTCTCTGTGCGGAGCTTGCGAAGGTCGTGGGCTGCAGCTCGACGCGGAAACAAAGTGGGTGATTTCAGAAGTGTCTAACTACTCTGTCGCCAAGACTTTCGAATACGTTGATCAGCCATACTTTGCGTACCCAGTTCTGCCCAATCAGGTATGTTCGGCAATGTCGTTTCCGGAAGCTATTGTGAATGCCATGAATGCATTAATGGTGACAATCGAAAATGTGATTCAGATTGATCCGGTTCAGGATCAACGCTTCCCCAATCAATCTGTTTAGATTGACGGTCCGAGTGTTGCTCCTGCGCACTATTGTGGTGCCAAAAAGAAACACGACCGCTGCGGGTCACCTGCTGAGATCAAGGTGTCGCGTCCGGCGCGGTCGGTCAATCTCACAAAGCGGAACCTGGTTGTGGCCAGCGCCGCCCAAGTCGCCGCCCCTCACCCTAACCTTCTCCCCGTGAAGAACAGGGACAGGGAACGCGTGCGGCGCCACCGGTCGCGCTTGGCCCGTCGCGTTACCCGGCCCGCGTCGGCTTTCGGATCATTGCGCTCGAGACGCCGGGTCTTGCCGCCGCGGCGATGGCAGCGGCGGCCCACCACACAGCCACGCTCACACGCCGAGATAGCGGTGCTGCAACGCCTCGTCAGCCCGCAACTCTGCCGACGTGCCGGTCCACACGATGCTGCCCTTCTCGATAATGTAATGGCGCTCGGCGAGCTTCGTCAGCGCCGCCACGTTCTTGTCGATCACGAGAATAGACTGGCCCTCGCCCTTCAGCCGGTCGAGACACTTCCAGATTTCGAGCCGGATCAGCGGCGCGAGCCCTTCCGTCGCCTCGTCGAGAATGAGCAGCTTCGGGTTCGTCATCAGCGCGCGGCCGATGGCGAGCATCTGCTGCTCGCCGCCGGAGAGCTGGTTTCCCATGTTGCTCGCGCGCTCGGAGAGCCGCGGAAAGAGATCGTAGACGCGCTGCAGCGTCCAGGGATTGGTCCGCTTCTCCCGGTTCGCGGCCGTTGCGACAAGGTTCTCGCGCACCGACAGGTTGGGAAAGATCTGCCGCCCTTCCGGCACCAGCCCTATACCGAGCTTGGCTATCCTGTGCGAGGCGAGCCCCTCGATACGCTGGCCGTCGAACTCGATCTCGCCCTGTCGGCTCTCCAGCATTCCGAGAATGGAGCTCACCGACGTCGTCTTGCCCATGCCGTTGCGGCCGAGCAGCGTGACGACCTCGCCCGCCGCGATGTCGAGATCCACACCGTGCAACACCTGGCTGGCACCGTAGGCCGCCCGCAGATTGCGAACCTTCAGCATCATGCCACCATGTTGTCGGTGCCGAGGTATGCCTCGCGCACCGCCTCGTCGGCGCGGATCTCCTCCGGTGTGCCCGTCGCAATGGCCCGGCCATAGACGAGCACGGTGATACGGTCGGCCAGCGCGAACACCGCATCCATATCGTGCTCGACCAGTAGTATCGCGCGGCTGCCCTTGAGGCGCTTTAGGAACTCGACCATCCGCCCGGATTCCTCAGGCCCCATGCCCGCCATCGGCTCGTCGAGCAGCAGCACGCGCGGATCGCCTGCGAGCGCCATGGCGATCTCGAGCTGCCGCTGCTCGCCGTGCGACAACGCCGAGGAGACCACGTCGCCGCGATGACCGAGCCCCAGTGCCTCGAGCACGCTGCGGGCTGGGTCGCGCAGCGAAGGATCCTGCCGCGCATTGCGCCAGAACCGGAACGAGTGGCCCTGATGCGCCTGGACGCTCAGCGCTACGTTGTCGAGCGTGGTGAAATCCTTCAGCACGCTGGTGATCTGGAACGACCGCGCAATACCGAGCTGCGCCCGACGCGGCATGTTGAGCCGCGTGATGTCGCGTCCTTCGAAAAGAACGCGGCCGGCCGTCGGCGCGAGCTGGCCCGAAAGCTGCGCCACTGCCGTCGACTTGCCCGCGCCATTGGGACCGATCAGCGCGTGGATCTCGCCGGCCCGCACTTCGAGCGTCAGATCATCGGTTGCGACGAGCCCCCCGAAGCGCTTCACGAGCCCCTGCGTCGCCAGCAGCACGTCAGCCATGAGGCTTGTCCTCCCGCTTGGCGACGAGTGCGAACAGATCGTCGAGACCGTTGCGCGCGAACAGCGCGAGCAGAACGATCATCGGTCCGAACACGAGCTGCCAGGTGTCCTTCATCCACGTCGAGAGGAAATGCTCGATGACGATGAAGGCGACCGCCCCGTAAACCGGCCCGAACAGAGATTGTATGCCCCCGATGACGACCATCACGATCAGGTCGCCCGACTGCACCCAGTGCATCATCGCCGGGCTGACGAACGCGGCCTGATTGGCCATCAGCCCGCCGGCCACACCGCAGATGGCGCCTGCCATCGTGAACGCCGCGAGCCGGTAACGGAACACGGGGAAGCCGAGCGCCAGCATCCGCGTCTCATTCGACTTGGCACCGCGGATCACCATCCCGAACCGCGAGTTGACGATGCGCCCGACCAGCCAGACCGTGACCAGCAGCACGGCAAGGCAGACGAGATATAGCTGCGTGCCATTGCTGAAATCGATCGGCCCCAGCGTGGAGCGCTGGTCGATCGTCATTCCGTCGTCGGCGCCGTAGTAGGCGAGACCGACGCCCGCAAAGTAGACCATCTGCGCGAATGCCAGTGTGATCATGATAAAGTAGACGCCGCGCGTCCTCAGCGACAACGCGCCCACGATAGCCGCGAACAGCGCCGACACGACGATGGCCACGGGAAACTGTATCAGACCGTTGGAATTGCCGTGGAACGCCATGATCCCGATGGCATAGCCGCCGATGCCGATGAACATCGCGTGCCCGAAGCTGACGAGCCCGCCATAGCCCATGATCAGGTTCAGGCTCATGGCCGCGATCGCATAGATCAACGCCCGCGTGACGAGCGTGGTCACGAAAATATCGCCGCTGAGCCAGGAGTAGACCGGCACCAGCAACAGAGCCGCTATCAAAGCAACGTTGAATGCCTCGCGAAGTCCCCAGGCACGGATGCCGAGCCGCATGTCTCAACTCCGCCCGAAAAGACCAGCCGGCCGCCACAGGAGGACAGCAGCCATGATGATATAGATGAGCATAGAGGCCAATGCCGGCCCCACGGTGGAGGCCGCCGAAGGCTCCATCACGAGCTTGCACAGGTCCACGAGGAAAATCCGCCCCAGCGTGTCGATGAGCCCCAAACCGATGGAGGCGATGAACGCCCCGCGGATCGACCCTATTCCGCCGATAACGATGACTACGAACGCCTGGATGAGAACCTCCTCGCCCATGCCGCTGAATACCGTCGAGATCGGCGCATACATCACGCCGGCAAGGCCGGCGAGCCCGGCACCCAGCCCGAATACCAGCGTGAACAGCCACTTGATGTCGACGCCCAACGCCGAGACCATGCGCCGGTTGGAGGCACCCGCCCGGATCAGCATTCCCGTCCGCGTCTGCGCGATGAGATACCAAAGCCCCGCTGCCACGAGCAGCGAGACGATGGTGATCGACAGCCGATAGAGCGGATAGGGCACGCCTGGCAGGATTTCGATCTTGTGCGCCAGCCAGCCCGGCAGCGCGATCGAAAGGCCCGCTGGCCCCCAAATCACCTGTACGAGCTTGTTGAAGAACAAGATGAGCCCGAATGTGGCCAGCACCTGATCCAGGTGATCGCGTGCATAAAGCGTTCTGAGCACGAAGCGTTCGAGCAGTATGCCAAACAACAGTGTCGCGACGAACGCGAGCGGCACACCAAGTACGAACGAGCCCGTCGCATTGATCAGCGAATAGGCGAAATAGGCGCCGATCATATAGAGCGAGCCGTGCGCCAGATTGACCATGTCCATGATGCCGAACACGAGCGTCAGGCCCGCAGCCAGCAGGAAGATCAGCAATCCCAACTGGATGCCGTGCAGCGTGTTCTCGATCAGCAAGGTAGACACGGGACACGGTCTCTGATGTTGCGCCGCGGAGTGCTTAGCCGCGACCGCGCCTCCGGCAGCGCGCCCGCGCACCGAACCTTGCTGCTGGCTGTGCCTTGGAGCTCGACGGAGCGCGTGACGGAGCGTTGGTTTGGCTTGTTGGGATGCAGGCCGGCCTCAGGCCTGCATCCATTCGTGCGTCAAAAAACGAGACGAAGCCTTACCACTTCATCGGGCAGCTTTCCGCGAAGGGATCCCGATGCGCCTTGAATACCGCCGCCCCGTTCTTGACCATCAGGCGGCCCTGGGCATCCTTGCCGACCTCCTGCGCATAGAAGTTCTGGATGGGGAAGTGGTTGTTCCCATACTTGAAGTCGCCGCGCGTCGACTTGAAGTTAGCCTTGCGCAGGGCGTTGCGGAAGTCGTCCTTCTTGGACATGTCGCCCTTCACGGCGTCGACGGCGCTCGCGATCAGCATGATCGTGTCGTAGGACTGCTGGCCATAGAAGCTCGGGTAGGCATTGTGCTTCTTCAGGAAGTCGCCGACGAATTTCTTGTTGGCCTCGTTGTCCATGTCGGCCGCCCAGTGGCCTGCCGTCCGGACGCCGAGCGCCGTTTCCTTCTGCTGCGGCAGCGACAGCGAGTCGACCGAGAACACCTGGGACAAGGGAATCTTGCCCTTGAGGCCCGACTGCTCGAACTGCGCCAGGAACTGCACGCCAGAGGCGCCGGGATAGAACACGTGCAACGCTTCCGCGTTGGAGGCGCGCACCTTGGCGAGCTCGGCGGAGAAGTCGAGCTGGCCCGGCCACTTCGTGTAATCCTCGCCCACCACCTTGCCCTTGAACGTGCGCTTGAAGCCCGCGAGGCTCTCGCGCCCCGCCGCGTAGTTCGGCGCCATCAGATAGACGCTCTTGACGCCGCGCTGGTTCGTCGTCTCGCCCATCGCCATGGCGGGCTGATCATTGGTCCAGGAGACGTTGAAGAAGTTCTGGTGGCAGCCCTTGCCGGCCGGCGGCGACGCGCCCGCGTTCGAGGAGAACACGAACACGCCAGCGTCCGCAGCGGACTTGTAGGAGGCGAGCAGCACGTTCGACCAGATGTAGCCGGCGACGATCGGCACCTTGTCCTGCTGCACGAGCTTGTCGGTCTTCTGCTTGCCGACATCGGGCTTCTGCTGGTCGTCCTCGTAAACCATCTCGACGGCCTTGCCGCCCATCTTGCGGCCGAGGTGCTCGAGCGCCAACTCGGCGGAGTTCTTCATGTCGTTGCCGATCACGGCCGTGGGACCGGAGAACGTCGAGATGAAGCCGATCCGGATCTTGTCTTGCGCCAGCGCAGGGCCGGCCGTCAGTCCAAGAATGCAGGCGAGTGCCGTCGATTGCTTCCACATTGCGGATAGCTCCCTCACACCGTGCAGCCGGGGCCTGATTACCCAGCGCCACGAAGGCGCACGACAGCTGACGCTTTGACTGACGGCTACCTTAGCAAGCAGTTCCGACAGCGGCAATAAACCGCGCAATAGCCATTCGGTGTAGGAACTATTTCGCGCTCATGGTCGGCTGGACGCGAGCAATCCCAGCGCCTGCTTCGCGTCGAGGCGACCGTCGTAGAGCGCCCGGCCCGTGATCGCACCTTCGAGCATGGCATTCTCCGGCCGCAGCATCGCCTCCACGTCCTCGATCGACGCGAGCCCACCCGAGGCGATAACGGGAATGCGTGTCGCGCGTGCCAGCTCCGCCGTCGCTTCCCAATTGATCCCCTTCAACACACCGTCGCGATCGATGTCCGTGTAGACGATGGCGGCGACGCCGGCATCCTCGAACCGCTCCGCGAGCTCGATCGCAGTCAGCTCGCTCGTCTCCGCCCAGCCTTCGACCGCGACCTTGCCGCCCTTCGCGTCGATGCCGACGGCCACCCTGCCCGGAAAGCGCGTGCAGGCAGCCTTGACCAGAGCCGGATCACGCACCGCGACCGTGCCGAGAATGACCCGCCGAACGCCCTTCGCGAGCCAGCCCTCGATGGTCGCCATGTCGCGGATGCCGCCACCGAGCTGAACCGGCATCGAGACGGCGGCCAATATCGCTTCCACCGCCGCACCGTTGACCGGCTTGCCCGCGAACGCGCCGTTGAGATCGACGATATGCAGATATTCGAAACCCTGATCCTCGAACGCGCGAGCCTGTGCTGCCGGGTTTTCGTTGAACACGGTCGCCTGGTCCATCTCGCCGAGCTTAAGGCGAACGCAGGCGCCGTCTTTGAGATCGATGGCAGGAAACAGGATCACGGCGACCTCGATGGCTCGTTGCGGCTCCTCGCGCAGCGCTCGAGTTGTGCGCTCAACGACGGCCATTCAAATGCTGTTATTGTACCGTCTCAATCGCGTCGTGTAGCTAGTCGAGTCAAGTGTCCGAGTGCCCCATGAGCCTAGTAGCCGAGACCATCGCGCCGCCCATCGCGCCGCCCATCGCATCCTCCGTGGCATCCCGGGCGACCGTTGCGCCCGTCGCCACGCCGGACCCGCGCCGCCTGTCCGAGGCCGACGCCGTCGACATCTGGATCGCGCGCTGGCTCCGCATTCGCCGCAAGGATCTGCTCGCGAGATACGGCTGCGACCCGCGCCGGCTCTACGAGGTCTGGCAGGAGGAGCGCTTTCCCGGCTCGCGCGCAAAGGCGATCGAACTCTTTCGCCAACGCTATCCGGGGCTCGTCGATCGCATCGACTACGGCCGGCATCAGCGCATATCGCGTACCGTCCACCCCGATCAATTGAGCTTCTTCGAGTAGGTGCGAGGTCGCAATGGCGCCCGTGCTCGCAAGGGTGGCGGCGGATTGGCATCGCCTCACCGGCGATTTCGGCGCTGATCCGGGGCCCGCCGACACGCAGTTGGCTTCACTCCTGACTGCCTACACAGCTCCCGCACGCCACTACCACGACATCCGCCATATCGACGCGCTGCTCCGGTTGTCGGAGGGGCATCGCACCCGGCTGACGGACCGAGCCGCCGTCGATTTCGCGATCTTCTATCACGACGCGATCTACGATCCCTCGCGTCACGACAACGAGGCGGC
>CAMAYR010000241.1 GCA_945862355.1 Devosia equisanguinis
CACGGATCGGCTCAGCTCGGCCAGAGCCGCTTCCAACCCGTTGCCTTCCGGATCGGCAAGGGCTGCCTCGCGGGCCGCGCGCACGGCCGAAGCAGCATCCATTTTCACTACCGATGCATCCAGCGCCGGCAGCACGACGGCCTCGACGATGCGGCCATAATTCGCGAGGCCGCGTGCGTGCGTGTCGCCATAGCCCTTGATGAGACGCGCCAGCTCGACGATCTCGCGGGCCAGCGCCGTATCGCCTTTGTCGACAGCACCGCGCACGAGGCCCAGCCAGGAGGTGATGCCCGACTGCTCGACCTCGTAGCGGAACGAGCCGCGGCGCCACGGTTTCATGCGCGCCAGCATCCAGACCCTGAGATAACCCAGGATCGTCGTCGTGCGCACCTTCATGCCGACGTGGAGCCCGGCCAGACGCGGACTAGCCTCCGCCCGGCGCAGCAGGAAGCGCGCCAGCCGCGGCGGCAGGATGTCGGCGATCTCGCGCATGCCCGGCTTGAAGAAGTCCTGCACCTCGAACGGCTCGCCCTTAGCCCCGACCTCGCCCTGGATGCGCTCGAAGCGCTCCGCACGCGCCTTCAACTGGGCGACGCGGATTACGTCCTCGTAGCTCATGCGCAAAGCCAGATGACGGGCAACCTCGCGGAGCAGATCGGCATCTCTTGCACGAAACGGCTCGAGACGATCCCGATAAAGAGCGGCATAGGCCTTGTCCTGGAAGTCCTCCAGCCGGTCGAGGCCGCGCGCAATAACCTCGCGCGCCTCGGGGGGAAATTCGGCGAGATCAGACCGGGTGGCCGCGCTCGTGTCGATGATGAAATCGGATGGCGCTCGAGGTGCTGCCGACGGCGGGGAGGCTGGAGCGGCTTCCGGCGCATGGACACGCGCGAAGGCAAGGTCGAATGCCGCGAGGTTCTTCTCCACGGCGATCCCGCTGTCGCGGATCGCCGCCTCGTAATGGCGCCGCTCGATCGGCAAAGCGTTGGAGCCGGCAAGCGCGCCCATCAGCACCGGGCTGATCGGAACACCGGCCTGCTTGGCCAGCGCCTCCATGTCGAGCAAGTAGGCCTGCTTCGCGCGAGCCCGCGCGGTCGCCTCCAGCGTTGCCGGATCGAGCCGGCCGTCGCCCATCGCCATCTTCTCCTGGATCAGAAAAACGCGGTGCGTCGAGCTGATGAGCGTCGTGCGGTCGGGCGTGGCGAGACCCACGCGGGCCGCACGCGCACCCTCGACGAGTTCGCTGGCCAGCACGACATCGATCTGGCCCGGCACCGGCGTCAGCGCGAACACCGGCGCGCGGCCTTGCGGATCACGCGGTGACATCTCGATGTAATAGGTTGTGCCGCCAGTGCGCTGCGCGACGCCGGGCACGCTCGTCGCCTGGACTGCGAGACCCTGGGCACGCGCGGCTGCGACGATCCAGCCAGTGAGCACGCCGCCACCCTCTCCGCCCATCGCGCAGATCAGCAAGCGGACCAGATCGGGGGTGTGAGAGGCGCTGCTTTCCATGCCCGTCACCCCCTCTAACCGCGCAACGTCGTCGGCGCGTTGGTTTGCACAGCGGTCTGAACGGCCTCGTTCACGGAGAGACGGAACACGTCGGGCCGGGCATAGTGGCCGGCGACATCGAAATCGAACTTGCCGCGCGCGATGTCGCCGGGATCGAGCACCGCGGTCAGGATCGTGTCGACGTCATAGGCCCTTTCGGCAAGCACCTGCCCCAGCGGACCGATGATGCAGCTGCCGCCGCGCATCATGATGGCATCCGGCGAGGCGACACCCTCGATCGGATAGTCGACTGGATAATCGCTGCGCCGCGTGAACTGGCAGGCCGACAGCACGAAGCATCGGCCTTCGAGCGCGACGTGGCGCATCGTCGAGAGCCAGGTGTCGCGGTCGTCGGCGGTCGGCGCGCAATAGATCTGGATGCCCTTGGCATACATCGCCATGCGCAGCATCGGCATGTAGTTCTCCCAGCAGATCACAGCGCCGAGCTTACCCATCGGCGTATCGAAGACCGGCATCGTGGAGCCGTCGCCGAAGCCCCAGATCAGCCGTTCCGCCGCTGTCGGCATCAGCTTGCGGTGCTTGCCCAGAAGGCGGCCGTCCGGGGCGAAGAACATCACGGTGCAATAAAGCGTGCCCGCATCGCGCTCGATCACGCCGGTGACGAGATGGACGCCGTTGGAGGCCGCGATCTCGCCCATGCGAGCCACGAAGGGACCCGGCACGTCGATGGCCCCGTCGTAGTAGAGGCGGAACTGCTCGCGCCCGGCGGGGGTTCGCATGCCGACCTTCACGCCAAAGTCGAGGCCCTTGGGGTAGCCGCCCACGAAAGCCTCTGGGAATACGACGAGGCTCGCCCCGCGCAGGGCCGCGCGCACCGTGTAGTCCGACATCTTCTCCACGGTCGCTGCCGGATCGAAGGCGATGGAGGCAGTCTGGACGACGGCAGCGGTGAAAGGGCGCATCTGGGCATGGTCCGTTCGCAAGATCCGATAGGCAGGCCAATGAAGCAGAGTTTCAGCCCCCGTCCAATGCCCGAGCCCGAAGTGGCAGAGCCCGACGATCTGGCGGACCCTGCGCGCACCCCCCGGGCCCATCTGCGACCTATAGGGACCGGCTCTTGCCTCTTTTCTCAGGCTCGGCATTGATCTAGTGAGGCGTCGCGCCTTAGTTGACCGACCGTGCGGCGAGGCAGGTGTCAACTAAGGCGCGATGAACGCCTCACTAAGCCATTGTTGATGCTAGTGGCCCTCATGTCGCGCCAAAATCGGGCGGCGGTTTCGGCTCTGGTGCGATTTTGGCGCGACGGGCCACTAGGCAGACATCGACCCTGGCGATCCACGAGAGGAGCAATGCGTGGCAAAGATCAATGGTTTCAACCTCAACTACAAGGTCGAGGGCAAGCAGGGCGCGCCCTGGATCACCTTCTCGCACGCGCTGTGCAACAACCTGAGCCTGTGGGACGCTCAGGCTGAGGTCCTGAAGGACCGCTTCCAGATCCTGCGCTACGACCACCGCGGACATGGCCAGTCCGAGCCGACGCCGGCACCCTACACATTCCCGATGCTGATCGCCGACGCCATCGCACTGTGGGACCACGTAGGCATCGAGAAGAGCCATTGGTGCGGGCTCTCCATCGGCGGCATGATGGGCTACGGCATGGCGCAGGAGCACGGCAACCGGATGCTGTCGCTGATCGCCTGCGACTCGCGACCGGACGCCCCGCCCGACTATCAGGCCTACTTCCAGTACCGCATCGACACCGCCCGCGCGAAGGGCATGGAAGGCCTCGTGGAGCCGACCATCGAGCGCTGGTTCACGCCGGACACCCGCGCGGCAAACCCGCCGATGCTCGACAAGGTACGCAACATGATCCGCTCGACGACGCCGGTCGGCCACGAGGGCTGCTGCGAGGCGCTGAAGACGCTCGCATTCGGCAAGCGGCTCGGCGAGATCAAGGTGCCGACCTTGATCATCGGCGGCGCGCTCGACAAGGGCGCTCCGCCCGAGGTGCTGGCGGAGGCAGCCAAGGCCATCCCCGGCGCGCAGCACGTCGTCGTGCCGGCTGCCGGCCACATCTCCAACATGGAGAACGCGGCCGAGTTCAACAAGGCGATGGTCGCCTTCCTCGACAAGACCGTGGGGAAATAGATCTGGTGCAGGCCGGGTCGACCTCGGACGCGTACAGCGCGAGCCGAGGGTGTCCCGGCCTTCGCGTCGAGCGCACATTATCGTCGAGCGCACATTATCCTCGCGAACACATCGCCCCGCGGGCCGCGTCGTCGGAGTGTTCCTTCGATGCTTGCAACAGGACCGAACGCGACGGCAGCTTCGCCCTATGCGGCTTGCGTCGATAGCCACGATCTCCTGATGCGCGGGGCCGATGCCCTGATCCGTTGCTCCGCGCGCTTTGCCGCCATGCGCGACAACACGAGGGCGACCAGATCCTCGACATGCACGCACGCTTCGATGTCGTCGTCGTAGCGGACGTGAACGTCGAACACGTCCTCGATGTCGAGGACTACCATGGGAAGATCGAGGCGGTCGATCTCCAGGGACTCCAGCGTCGTGGCCCCCTCGATGACTGCACTGGTGTCGCGGGCGTACTTGCGCAGGACTTCGATGGTTCGCGGCATCAACTGGTGCATGGTGCCCACTCCCTGGCTGTGCTGGCCAAGCCAGCTCTCAGCCAAGCTACGCCCAGTGCCTGACGCCGGTTGTTCCCTGCGGCACCGGCCGGCGCTGCAAGTGCGCTCCCAGGCCTTTACACGCTCCGCGCCAGTCGTCCGATGACAGCGCGGCGCGCCTTGTGCTTCGTGCGCTCCCACCATCCCGCGTTGATCGTTCGCTGCGCGCGGTAGAACGACGGGCACAGGATGGCCGCGTGCGCCATCTCTCCACACAACCCGCACGCCACACAACCGTTGTCGACGTGGGCCACGGGATCGGTGCGTAGCGGATCGGGGTTCGGCTTCACGGTGAGCGAGGGGCAGCCGGACATCCGGATGCAGGAGTGGTCGCCCGTGCAGATGTTGTCATCGACGCCGAAGCGGGCCTTCTCGACGCGGCGACCTTCCTTCAGGCGCTTTGCGTCCTCGGCGTTCTCCCGCCGCTTCCTGGCCAGCATGCATTCCGATTCCGCGATGATGACCTTGAGCCCCTTCGTCGTTGTCGTCAGCGCGCCCTTCAGCGCGGCCACCATCTTAGCCACCGAATAGGTGTGGACCGACTGAACATCCTCCACACCCATCGCCTTCAGGTGGCGCTCGATGTCCATGCCCCGCTCGGCCGCCGGCGTGAACTTGCCCGATGACGGCAGCCACTGCTGGCCGGTCGCCGAAGCATAGCCGTTCTGCATGATGACGAGCACACCGTCGGACTTGTTATGCAGCGCCGTCGCCACACCCGTCTGCACGCCGTTGTGCCAGAACCCGCCGTCGCCCATCACCGCGATGGTGCGCTTCTTCTGGATCGGCGCGACGCCTGCATTGGAGGCAAGCGACATGCCATAGCCGAGGATCGAGTTGCCGAAGCCGAAAGGAGCGAACGTCGCGAAGGCGTGGCAACCGATGTCGGCCGCGTAGTGGACCTTGCCGACGTCCTTCTCCACGAGCTTCATCGCCCCGAACACGGGCCGCTCCGGGCAGCCCGTGCAGAACGTCGGCCCGCGTGGCGGCAGTGCGGCGTTACCCGCAGCAGCACCTTCCGACTTGGCCTTGGCGATGGAAGCGTTCACAGCGTCGAGCCGCGCGGCAATGTCGGGCGCCTCGCCGTATCGCTGCATGAACGCGGCGAGCCCCTGGGCGACGATTTCGCCGCTCAATTCTCCCGTTGCCGGCACCATCGCCTTGCCGACGACTTTCGTGCCGGCGTCCGATTGCGCGAGCGCCTGCAGCACGAAATGCTCGATGAACTCCGGCGAGCCCTCCTCGAGCACGAGCACCGCGCGCTTACCTCGCGCGAAAGCGACGATCTCGTCGGGCACAATCGGGTAGGTGACGTTCAGCACCAGCAGATCGATGCGGGAGTTTCCGAACCGATCGGACAGCCCGGCCTCCGCGAGCTGGCGGATCACGGTGTTGTAGATTCCGCCCTGCGCGATGATGCCGACGCCGGCGACGTCGCCCTTCACCCACTCGTTGAGGCGATGCTCGGCGATGTAGGCTCGCGCGGCGGGAATGCGGCGGGCGACCTTGTCGGCCTCCTGCGGGAACGTCACCGGCGGGTGGGCGAGCCGGCCGTAGTCGAAAGTCGCAGGCTCGGCGAGCGGCGTGCGAGAGCTGACCGAGGCTGCGACGTTGTCCTTGGCGACGAACTCGCCCTGCACGTGGCAGGTGCGGATGCGAAGCTGCATCATCGCGGGCATGGCGGAGGCTTCCGAGATCGCGAAGCCGTGCTCGACCATGCGAACGATCGTCGGCAGGTCCGGGCGCGGATCGAGCATGACGAGCGTCGATTTCAGCGCGAACGCAAGGCTGCGCTCCTGGATGACGCTCGCGCCTTCGCCATAGTCCTCGCCGACGATGATCAGCGCGCCGCCCTTGACGCCGACGCTTGCCAGGTTCGAAAGCGCGTCGGAGGCGACGTTGGTGCCGACGATCGATTTCCACGTCACCGCGCCGCGCACGGGATAGTTGAGAGACGCCGCCAGCATCGCGGCGGCCGACGCTTCGTTCGAGCACGCCTCGACGTGAACGCCGAGGTCGCCGAGCAGATCCTTGGCCGAGACCAGCACGTCGAGCAGCGCGGTCACCGGCGCGCCCTGGTAGCCGCCGACGTAGGACACCCCCGATTGCAGCAGCGCCTTGGTCACCGCGAGAATGCCCTCGCCGTGGAAGACCTGGCCCTGCCCGAGCTTCAGTAGCTCGATCTCCTCGGTGTAGCTGCGTTCCATGGCGGGCTCCGGAAGATCGCGGAAAATCGGGACAGTTCGATTTTTCCCATCTTGATCAATTCAGCAAGCCCTCGCATCAAAAAATCGAGCTGTCCCGATTTTCACGCGCCGATTGCCACGCAGAGTGACGTGATGGGCGATACCCGGAACGACGCTGCGAGCGATGCGTGACATGCATACGCACACAGCAGGCGACCGAAGACAGCTAAAGATCAGACTTGATTACCCCGACATCTCCGCGCGGACCTCGATGTTTCAACCCTCGCCCTCGCAGGCCATGACGGGTGTTGGACTTGGATTTCGCAGATCTTCGAAAATCGAGTTGCAACCAACTTCCCGTCCCCAATTTCCCTGCTCGAAACAGCGGGAATTGAGCGCGCCCATTCGGCTCAAGGTGTCCGATCGATCACCACGTCGGCGACCGCCACCCACCGCGGCCCATCTAGCGTCATGATCTCCAGCCGCGGCTTGGCTGGATCGTTGGAGCTTGCAACCACCGGCACGGGCAGTGCCGTTTTAGGTACTCTTTGCCCATCCTGGCCGGATTCGGACATGAACAGCGTCACGATCGAGGGCTTGAAGGCCGTAATCTTACATCGACCACACCCCGTCGAGCCGCCATTGGACAAGCTCCTGGCACCCGCCGGACCTGATGAAACGGCGGCGGAAGGACTGACGGCGGCTGCAACAGAAGCATTGCCGCTCGATGGCTGACTGCCGCCAACGCCCCGCTCCGGCGCAACCGCCCCTGGCTGTGGCGCGAGCTGGCCTGGTGGCGGGGGGGCTGATCCATTCGCCCCCACGGCATCGGCCGAGCCTAGATAGGGCAGCTTGGCAGAACAGCCCGCACATGACAGGCCTGCCGCCAATCCTAACGCGACGATCCAACTTGCTGTCGCCACTTCAGTCCCTCGCGGGCCACCTGGCCACTTGCTGCAGTGCGCTAAATTACATTTCGACGCTGACTGACAATCTTGACTATTTGTCGGCAAGGCCGACGGCCATCACCAAACCGCCGGCACTCGCTACGAACGGACGGACAAGGTACCGCAATTATCCCTGGGTGAGAGTTGCCCCTTGGTGAAGCCTCTCCCTTGGTGAGAGCTGTCCCTTTGTCACGGCTGAAGCTTCGTGCTCACTAGTGTTCCTCAAGCCTGAATCGGTGACTTTGCGCACCGTTCGGCTGGCTGCTTTGCAAGTGGCTGGATCGGGGTGGCCGGTGGCAGAAGGGCGAAAGCGCGCAGGCTTCGCACTTCGCGGGGGCGACACGCCCCGGCGGCTGGCACTGCGACGCTGGCG
>CAMAYR010000242.1 GCA_945862355.1 Devosia equisanguinis
CACGCCGGTGAGAATGCGACGATGGGCACGGAGGAGCGCGACATCATAGAGCCGGCCATCGCCGCCCTCGCAGCCGCCGGACTTCTCGTCAGCGGTCCACACTCGGCCGATACGCTATTCCACGAGGAAGCGCGCCAGCGTTACGACGCAGTTCTTGCGATGTATCACGATCAGGCCCTGATCCCGCTCAAGACACTGGCCTTCGATCGCGGCGTGAACATCACGTTGGGCCTGCCCTTCGTTCGAACATCGCCCGATCACGGCACGGCCTTCGACATCGCCGGAACGGGCAAGGCGTCTTCCGCCAGTCTGATCGCTGCTCTGAAGGTGGCGCGTGACATGGCGCGCCAGCGCCGGATCGCTCAGCCATGAAAGTTCCTTTGTCAACGGGCGGACCGGCGCTGCCCGGTGCGTCGCCAGATGGATTGCCGCCGCTGCGCGAGGTGATCCGGGAGCTTGATCTCGTTGCCAAAAAGAGCCTCGGGCAGAATTTCATTCTGGATCTCAATCTCACCCGCCGCATCGCGCGCATCGGGGGAGACATTGCCGGCGCGACGGTGGTGGAGATCGGCCCCGGGCCGGGTGGCCTCACCCGGGGGCTGCTGCTGGAAGGTGCGGGCGAGGTCATCGCGATCGAACGCGACGACCGCTGCCTTCCCGCGCTCGAGGCGATCGGGCGGCGCTATCCGGGGCGGCTACGGGTTCACGCCGAGGACGCGCTGTCGATCGACTGGCCGCTTGTCCTCAGCGGTGCCGCATCACGCGACATTCGGGTCATCGCCAACCTGCCCTATGGCATCGCGACCCGCCTCCTGATCGGCTGGCTCGAGACCGATCCCTGGCCGCCGTGGTTCTCGCGCATGACCCTCATGTTCCAGAAGGAGGTCGCCGAGCGCATCGTGGCCGCACCGGGCTCGAAATCCTACGGGCGCTTGTCGGTGATCTCGCAGTGGCGGACCACCGCGCGGATCGCGCTGACGCTGAGCCCTGCCGTCTTCACGCCGCCGCCGAAGGTCGAGAGCGCCGTCGTCGAGTTCGAACCGATCATGCACCCCGAACCCGCCTGCGACGTGCGAACGCTTGGCCGCGTGACGGCTGCTGCATTCGGTCAGCGCCGCAAAATGTTGCGCAGCACGCTAAAGCCACTGTTCGCCGAACCGGGCCAGCTCGACCGCATTCTGGCGAATTCCGGTATCGCAGGCGAACGCCGGGGCGAGACGCTTTCGGTGGCTGAATTCGCCGGTCTGGCTGCTGCACTCGATGCCAACAGAGTTGCACAGCCCCCAGTCGGATGTTCTTAGCGCCCCTTCGCCAACTCCTGGCGCAGCGCTTCGCGCCGCTCGGGCCGATACATCTCGTCGTAGGAGCGCGGGCCGAGGGGACCCTGCTCGATCAACAGGCGCACGAAAGCCGGCCCGTCGCTCGTCAGGAGGCGCGGCAGTGCGGCATCGAACGCGCCGAGATCCTCGAAGCCGTGGACCTCACTGAAGCCAGAGGCGCGGGCGATGCCGCAGAAGTCGACCTTCTGGTTGACGATCGGGTGGCCGCCGTTGGCCTCGTAGGTGCCGTTCTGCAGAACGAAATGCAGAAAATTGCGCGGCGCGGCGGCCGCCAGCGTGACGAGCGTGCCGAGGTTCATCAGCAGGCTGCCGTCGCCGTCGAGCACGACGACCTTGCGCTCGGGGCGGGCCAGTGCCAGCCCCAGTCCGTGGCTTGAGCACAGCCCCATCGCGCCGTGACTGAAATAGTTGAGAGGCCGGTCGGCGATCTCGATCCAGTCCGAGGCGGTGGAGTAGGAGGAGACGACGATCTCGTCGGTGATGTGCTTCTTGAAGACGCCCAGCAGGGCCTTGCGATTCATCATGGGGGTTCTCCGGATCGGTAAGGGGACCGTCGGATTGAGCGCGGGAATTATTGCGCCGGCCTTGCCGGTTGGCCCCGAGCCACGGCATCAAATGGGCCGACGGCCGATCAGCAACGCCACCGGCGTCGATGTGGCATAGGCCTTCTCGATCGCTGGCCGGATTTTGGCGATGTCGTCGTCGGTGTCGATGTAGTGCTGCTCGATACCAAGCACATCGAGCGTCGGCTCGGTGATCCGGACGCCGAACCGCTTGCTTTCACGCGGGGCGACGTCAGGCTCCTTGGAGAGGAGACCGATCATCATCACGATGGGCATCTTGTGCTCGCAGGCGACGGCGCGGATCGCGTTCATCGCGTAGAGGAAACCGGTGTACTGGATGAGCACGAGGGCGCGTTTGTCGCCGTAGGTGAGGCCGGCGGCGATGCCGATGCACTCGTCCTCCTTGCAGACGCGGACGAGCTTCAGCTCGTTGTCCTCCGCAACCCGCTTCAGCACGCCCTGGCTGGTGTGCAAGTCCGGCACCGACAGCACGTACTCGCAGCCGGCATCCTTAACTGCACGAAGTATCGCCGCGCCACTCAACGTGCGCGCCGGACTCGCAGCCTTTGCCGTAACCTGTGCGCTCATCGTACGGTCTCCCCTCCGTCCCTTCTTGCCCTAGGCCGCCGGCACGGCGGGTTGGCCATGTCAGCCTATTGCATGTCAGCCTATTGCGCCTTGATGCCGGCGTCGCGCACGACCTTTTCCCACTTCGGCGCATCGGCCTTCACCATTGCCGCGAAGGCGGCCGGCGTTACGCGCATCGGTAGCATGTAGACACGCGCCAAGCGCTCGAGGACGGCCTTGTCGTCCGACATCGAGCCGATGAGCGCGTTCAACGCGTTCACGACGGCATCCGGTGTCTTGGCCGGGGCCACGATGCCGAACCAGTTCGCTGTCGTGTAGGACGGCAGGCCCGCGGCCTCCGCCGTCGTTGGAACATCGGGCAGGAAAGGCAGGCGCTTGGGCGCTGCGGCGGCCAGGACGCGCAAGGTGCCGACCTTCACGTGCTCTATCACGAGACCCGGGGCGACGACGGCGACCTCGACGTTGCCCGCAACGAGATCGGCGACGGCCGGTCCCCCCCCGCGATAAGGCACGTGCGCCAGCTCGATGCCGGCCTGACGGGCGATCTGATCGGCGCCGAGGTGGTTCGGCGTGCCCGTACCGGCCGAGCCCTGATTGAGCTTCACGCCGGTCTTGGCGTAGGCGATGAATTCCTTCAGGGTCTGAGACGGTACCTTCTTCGCGTTCACGACCAGAATCTGCGGCGCTTCCGCGATCGTGGCCACCGCCAACAGATCCCTCATCGGATCGAAGGGCATCTGCTTGTAGATGTGTGGATTGACGCCGAACGTGGTCGAGCCGCTGAGGCCGATCGTGTAGCCGTCGGGGGCTGCCTTGGCGACCTGGTCGAGCCCGGTGTTGCCACCCGCACCCGGCCGGTTCTCCACGATGACGGTCTGGCCCGTCTTGTTCTTGATGTGGTCGCCCGCCATGCGCCCCAGCAGGTCGGTGACGCCACCGGCTGCAAACGGCACGATGAGACGGATCTGCTGGGAGGGATAGGCCGGTGCGGTATTGGACTTCGTAGCGTTGGATTGGGCGAGTAACGGCCCGCTGGTCATTCCGATGATTGCAGCAAGGCCCAATATCCCCGTGCGGCTCGGCATGTGTCCTCCCACGTCCTGCTCTGCACTTCTGGCGAGCCGGCTGCACTTTTGGACAACGCCACGACGGGGTTGTCAACGGCGCTGGCAAAACCTGTCGATCTGGGAAATGGGCTCTCGCAGGAAAATTAGAGCTACAGCTCCTTGGGTTGGGCGAACCGCCGCAATCGGCCAGTGCCAGGCCGCGTTCCCCGCCAGGTGTCAGCGTCGAGGTCGATCACGGCTAGAGCGCCGGTTGGAAACTTCACCGCCAGCGCTGCCACGGCCTTGCGTTCACCCGAGCCCGTCATCTCCAGCGCGAGGGAGTGAATCCCCGGATTGTGGGCGACGACGAGACAGCGCCGGCACTCGGCGGGAAGGGCCCGCACCAACTCCATGATCGCGGCCGGCTCGGCCAGGTACAGACGGGGCTCGACGTTGACCTGGGGCGCCTCCCCGCCCAGCGCGGACAGCACCAGGGTCAGAGTTGCGCGTGCGCGCACGGCGTCTGAGCACAAAACGACATCGGGCGTCAGCTCGAGGTCTGCGATCAGTGCGCCCATGCGGGAGGCGTCCCGCGTGCCGCGCTTGTTCAAAGGGCGCTCATGGTCGCCGAGGTCGGGATCGTCCCAACTCGACTTGGCGTGACGGAGAAGCATCAGGGTTCGCATGTCTCCCAACTTGCAGGACCACAAAGGCGCGTCAAGTCGCGATACTCCCTGACGGGGCCCATGACGGACCACCATGACGGCACGCAGGACGAACACCACGGCGGCCACCACGGCGGCCACCACGGCGGCCACCACGGCGGGTCCCTGGCCTCCCTTGACGCTGGCGCAGGGGCGTGGTCTCAAACTGGCTAAACCTCACGAAACCGGCCCGTTCCTAGATGCTCCTCCTCGTCGATAACTACGACAGCTTTACCTACAATCTCGTCCACTTCCTCGGGGAGCTGGGTGCTGAATGCGTGGTCAAGCGCAATGACCGGCTGACGGTCGATGAAGCGATCGCGATGAAGCCCAGCGCGATCGTTCTGTCGCCTGGGCCATGCACGCCCACGGAGGCTGGCATCTGCCTCGAGCTGGTCGAGAAGGCTGGGCCGAGAATTCCCCTGCTCGGCGTCTGCCTCGGCCATCAGACGATCGGACAAGCCTACGGCGGCAAGGTCGTGCGCGCGCCCGAGCCGATGCATGGAAAGCTCTCTACCATTCGCCACAAGGCCAAGGGCTTGTTCGCGGATCTGCCGAGCCGCATCGAGGTCACGCGCTACCACTCTCTGATCGTCGAACGCGCGAGCCTGCCCCCCGAACTCGAGGTGACGGCGGAGACGTCGGACGGTCTCATCATGGGCCTGCAGCACAAGAAGCACCCTGTGCATGGGTTGCAGTTCCATCCCGAAAGCATCGCGTCCGAGCATGGGCACGATCTGCTCGCGAACTTCCTGAAGCTCGCTGGTATCCAACCGCGCCGCCGCAACAAGGCAGCCTGACGCGTGAACCAGACGCGGCTCCGAGCTCATCTCTACCGGCATCATGCCTGCTGCTCATTGGGGGATCCATGCCCGTCGACGTTCTGAGGGAGATCATCGGCAAGGTCGCCACCGGTGCGACGCTGTCGGTCGATGAGATGCAATCCGCGCTCGAGATCATGATGTCGGGCGTGGCGACCCCGGCGCAGATGGGCGCTTTTCTGATGGCGCTGCGGGTGCGCGGTGAGACGATCGAGGAGATCACCGGTGCTGCCCGGTTGATGCGCGAGAAGATGCTGAAGGTCGAGGCCCCTCCGGGCGCGGTCGACATCGTCGGCACCGGCGGCGACGGCCACGGCACGTTCAATGTCTCGACATGCGCGTCGCTCGTCGCGGCAGGTGCCGGCCTCGCGATCGCCAAGCACGGCAACCGCTCGGTGTCGTCGATCTCGGGTGCATCGGACGTGCTCACCGCGCTGGGCGTAAAGGTCGATCTGGGGCCGGCGGCCGTGTCGTGCGAGATCGAGGAAGCCGGCGTCGGCTTCATGTGGGCGCCGCTCCATCATTCCGCGCTGAAGCATTGGGCGCCGATACGCGGCGAGCTAGGCATTCGAACGGTTTTCAACCTGCTCGGGCCGATCTGCAATCCGGCGGGCGTGAAGCGGCAGGTCGTCGGGGTGTTCTCGTGGCACTGGGTCGAGCCGATCGCGCACGTTCTGAAAAACCTCGGCGCGGAGCACGTCTGGGTCGTGCACGGTCACGACGGGCTCGACGAGTTGACGACGACTGGCGCCACGGACGTCGCCGAGCTCAAGGACGGCAAGGTGGAAATCTTCGAGATCACTCCGGCCGATGCCGGCCTCGCACCGGCCAAGCTGTCGGACCTCAAAGGGGGGGATGCAAAGTTCAACGCGCAAGCCATCCGCGACGTGCTGGCCGGCAAGAAGGGCCCGTTCCGCGACATCGTCCTGCTCAATGCGGCCGCAGCCCTGATCGTCGGCGGCAAGGCTGCGAACCTGACCGACGGCGTGGCGCTGGCCGCCCACGCGATCGAGAGCGGAGCTGCCGCCCGGGCACTGGCGAAGCTCGTCGAGGTGAGCAATCGTGGATGAGGGCGCGGCTCGGTCACGGCATGCTGGCACCCAGCGCCGCATTTGATATGGTGCCGCTATGACGGACATCCTCGCAAAAATCACCGCCTACAAGCGGGAAGAAGTCGCGGCCGCGAAGGCCCGCTGCAACCAGGCCGCCGCGGAGGACGCCGCGCGGGAAGCATCGCCCGTGCGGCCGTTCGCTGGTGGAATCGAAGCCCGCATCTCGGCCGGCCGGTTCGCGCTCATCGCCGAGATCAAGAAGGCCTCGCCGTCGAAGGGCCTGATCCGGCCCGACTTCGATCCGCCTTCTCTTGCCAGCGCCTACGAGGCAGGCGGTGCCACGTGCCTGTCCGTGCTGACCGACGCGCCGAGCTTCCAGGGGGCGCCCGAGTTCCTCACTGCGGCGCGTGCAGCCTGTCGCCTGCCTGCGCTGCGCAAGGACTTCATGATCGACCCCTATCAGGTTGCAGAAGCACGGTCGTGGGGGGCGGACTGCATCCTCATCATCATGGCGCAGATAGACGACGCGCTTGCCGCGACGCTCGCCAGCGAAGCCCAACGCTGGGGCATGGACGCCATCGTCGAGGTCCATGACGAGGCCGAGCTGGAGCGTGCTTTGCGCCTGCCGTGCCGCCTGATCGGCATCAACAACCGCAATCTAAAGACCTTCGAGACGACGCTCGCGACCACCGAGCGCCTCGCGCCGCTGGTGCCGGCTGATCGCATCGTGATCGGGGAGAGCGGCATCTTCACTCACGACGACCTGCAGCGCCTCTCGAAGGCCGGCGTCAATGCCTTCCTCGTCGGCGAGAGCCTGATGCGTCAAACCGATGTCGCGGCGGCGACGGCCAAGCTGCTCGGAGGCCCGCCATGAAAGCCCAACTTACACGAAGTAGAAAAGTGACGGGCGGTCTGGCGGGTGTCCCGCCAGCGGGGCGCGGGGCTGGCCCCGCTTTGCGCGCAGCGGGAAAGGCACGCCACCCATGACCAAGCTCTCTCACCTCAACGAGAAGGGCGAGGCGCGCATGGTCGACGTCTCGGACAAGGCGATCACGCACCGCACCGCGCGCGCGGAAGGCTTCGTCTCGATGACGACCGACACGCTCGCGCTCGTCGAGAAGGGCGACGCGAAGAAAGGCGACGTTCTCGCGACCGCCCGCATTGCCGGCATCATGGCCGCCAAGCGCTGCCACGACTTGATCCCTTTGTGCCATCCCCTGCCCGTCACCAAAGCCACGGTCGATTTCGAGTTGTCGCAACAGCCGGTCGGCATCCACGTCACAACCGAAGTTCGCTGCACGGGCCAGACCGGCGTGGAGATGGAAGCTCTCACCGCTGTTTCCGTCGCGTGCCTAACGATCTACGACATGCTCAAGGCCGTGCAGAAGGACATGGAGATCGGACCCGTGCGCCTGATCGAGAAGACAGGGGGACGCTCGGGTCATTTCGTGGCCCAGCGCAAAGGCGCGAAAACATGAGCCAAGGTCCGCTCAGTGTCGACCAA
>CAMAYR010000243.1 GCA_945862355.1 Devosia equisanguinis
GCCGGATGCCTTTGCAGGCAAGACGGCCCAGGTGCGGGTTCCGACGACGATAGCCTGCGAGCCGTGCGATGGAGCCGGTGCCAAGGCGGGAACGAAGCCGAAGCCCTGTGCGACGTGCGGGGGCATCGGCAAGGTGCGCGCCAGCCAGGGGTTCTTCACCATCGAGCGCACCTGTCCAGCGTGCCACGGCCGCGGCGAGGTGATCGATGATTCTTGCCCTTCGTGCCAGGGGGCGGGGCGGGTCACGCGCGAGAAGACGCTGTCGGTGAATATTCCCGCCGGCGTCGAGGACGGTACGCGGATCAGGCTCGCCGGCGAGGGCGAGGCGGGGTTGCGCGGAGGGCCGTCGGGCGACCTCTACATATTTCTGGCCATCAAGCCGCACACCTTCTTCCAGCGCGACGGCGCGGACGTGTTCTGCAAAGTCCCGATTTCGATGGTCTCGGCCGCGCTGGGCGGGAACGTCGATGTGCCCACGCTCGACGGCAACATGACACGGGTCAAGGTCCCCGAGGGTACCGAGACGGGCAAGCAGTTCCGCTTGAAGGGCAAGGGTATGCCGGTACTGCGCTCGACCGTGACCGGTGACATGTACATCCAGGTCGAGGTCGAGACACCGAAGAACCTGACGCGGCGCCAGCGTGAGCTGCTCGAGGAGTTCGAGAAGGAGAGCCGTAAGGAGACCAGCCCGGAAAGCCACGGGTTCTTTTCCCGGGTGAAAGAATTTTTCGAGGGCAAGGGCGGCAGTTGAGGCCGTTTGCAGCACGGCCGGGGGATGGCCGGGGGATGGGCTGAGGGATTGCTGCTGCACGGGTTCTCGGCGTGTCGGGGTCGGCATGCCACGAAATTTGGCCAAGCTTGCATGAAGAAATTCGCGCCTATCCATAAAATTGTTCGAATTGCTGAAAGTCAGGCGCAATACGTCCGATCCTAATGTCTTTGGATAGCTGAGGCATTTGGGAGCACGGCGGGAGATGCAACTCGGTACACCGAACTTCGAGGCCTACAACCGGACACTGCGCCGGATCATGTGGGCTGACTTCATCGACGAGCAGCTTCGCATCGCCCGCGAGAACAGCTACCGCGCCTCGCTGGTGAAGGAGCCGTTCAAGGACCAGGCGAGCCTCACCGCCCTGATGGCGTTGTCGCGCAAGGTGTCGGAAGTGGGCCGCTGAAGGCTCGGCTGATGGACGGCCAGCGGAGCTACCGGCAAGATTGTGCTCTGCCGGCTTTTTTGCTTGCGCAAGCGCACTTGCCCCTTCACGCCGTCACGGGCGTCGTGGAATGATCGCGCCGATATGATCGACGGCGATGGCGAGGGCTGGATGGCCGAGGCGAGAGCGAGCTTTAAGACTGGCGTGGCATGGGCAGCACTCGAAGCACACCGGTCTGCCAACGCGAACATTTCCTTGCGAGAGCTGCTGTCAGGCGGTCATGCCCGCTTTGACAATTTCAGTGCGCGTCTGGACGACCTGCTGGTCGATTACTCGAAGTGTCTGGTAACGGCTGAGACCCTTGGATTGCTGTTCGGTCTCGCGCGGGCTGCGGGCGTCGAGGCGCGGCGGGACGCCATGCTGTCTGGCGAGCCGATCAACGAGACCGAGCGGCGGGCCGTGCTGCATGTGGCTCTCAGAGGTGGCGCGGGACGGCAGCTCCTGCTCGATGGCCGCGACGTCATGACGGATGTCTCTGGCGTTCTCGAGCAGCTGCGGCGCTATGCTGACGGGGTCCGGAGCGGCCGCATCGTCGGCGTCGATGGCAAGCGCTTTACCGACGTCGTAAATCTGGGTATCGGCGGCTCGGATCTGGGTCCAGCAATGGCCACCGCCGCGCTCCGTCCATACGTCGACGGACCCCGAGTGCAATTCGTTTCCAATGTCGATGCGGCGCATCTGGCGGACACGCTGGCGGGTCTTGATCCTGCGCGCACGCTGGTCGTGGTTGCCTCCAAGACGTTCACGACGATCGAGACAATGACGAATGCCCGCAGTGCGCGGGCGTGGATCGTCGAGGCGCTGGGCGAGAACGCGGTACAGGCGCATTTCGCTGCATTGTCGGCAGCGGTTCCCAAGGCCGTCGCGTTCGGCATTCCCCAGGACCGCATCTTCGGCTTCTGGGATTGGGTTGGTGGGCGCTACTCGGTCTGGTCGGCCATCGGGCTGCCGCTGATGCTGGCCATCGGTCCGCAGGCTTTCGACCGGTTTCTCGCCGGCGCGTGCGCGATGGACGAGCATTTCCGCATCGCGCCGCTCGAGAAAAACCTGCCGGTGCTGCTCGGCCTCATCGGTGTCTGGCATCGGGTGGTGTGCGGGTACGACACGCGCGCCGTCATTCCCTACGAGCAGCGGCTGGCGCGCTTTCCAGCGTTCCTCCAGCAACTCGAGATGGAAAGCAACGGCAAGAGCGTGACCCTAGGGGGGAGCCCTGTCGCCAGGCCGACTGGCGGTGTCGTGTGGGGAGCTGCCGGTACCGACGCTCAGCATTCGTTCTTTCAGCTTCTGCACCAGGGCACCGATGTCGTGCCTTGCGACTTCCTGATCGCCGCGGAGGGCCACGAGCCGCAGATGGCCCACCATCACCGGCTGCTCGTCGCCAATTGCCTCGCGCAATCGGAGGCCCTGGCACTGGGGCGGACGGCGCAGGAGGCGGAGGCGCTCATGTCGAAGCATGGGCTGTCCGCAGACGAGGCGCACCGTCTTGCGCCCCACCGCACATTTCCCGGCAACCGGCCCTCGATCACAATCGCCTACCGCAAGCTCGATCCCCATACGCTCGGACGCCTGATTGCGCTCTACGAGCATCGCGTGCTCGTCGAGGCGGCCGTCCACGACATCAACGCCTACGATCAGTGGGGCGTCGAGCTCGGCAAGGAGCTTGCCGGCGAACTGTTGGCGCTGGTGGAGGGCGCTCCATCAGCGGGTGGCCGCAATCCCTCGACGCTGGGTCTCATCGCCCACTTGCGCACGCTCGGCAGTCCATAGCTGCAAGCAGCGGAACACCGGCTCCGTCGGTGAGGGGCGGCACGCCGGAAGCCCCGCCTCCCTGATTGGTCTCCGCGCCTCGGCTGAAGCGGCTGCGGGGTTGTGCGATGAAGCCGGGAAAAGGCACGGATGCGTGCGGGATGTCGCGGCCTGAGCGTCGCTGTACTTCATTCTCGCCGAGTTCCATCGGCAGCAACGCGAGCTTTATGGCGCTTTACGTTCCCGTTGGGGGTTGGGCTCGGCTATTTTGCGTACGGCTACGCGACAGACTTGAACTGGAAGTTAAAGGATGCATCATGGATCGAAACCGGGACGTGGGCCAAAAGCCCTGCCCCGTGACCTGCCGAGCAACGACGTACCAAGGGAGGAAGTCGCACCATGAACAAGGCTAGAGCGTCTCTTACAGCGCGGGCATTCCTGGGGGCCGCGGCACTGGCCGCACTGATCGCTCCGACCGCCGCTACTTCAGCAGAGACGCTGAAATTCCTGATCCCCTGGACGCCTGCGCAGGAGAGCAACAAGCTGTCCGCAGATCACGTGATCGAGGCGGTCAAGAAGATGTCGGGCGGTGAGATCCAGGCCCAGCTCTTCGGTCCTTCCGTGGTGCCGTCGTTCCAGCAGCTTCAGCCGGTGTCATCAGGCGCATTCGACCTTCACTATACGAGCCCCGCCTACCATGCGGGTGCAACCCAGGTCGGTATGATGATGGACGCGGTGGCGCGCGATCAAGGCAAGCGCCGATCGTCGGGCGTCTGGGATCTGGTCGACAAGCATTACACCACCAAGCACAATCTTAAGGTGCTCGGGGTTGCCGGCTCGACGAGCTACCAGTTCGTGCTCAAGAACCCGGTCGGGCCGGACGGCGGGCTCAAGGGCATGAAGATCCGTAGCACGCCCGCTTATGAGCCCCTCATCGCTCATCTCGGCGGGATCTCGACGCAGTTGCCGCCAGCGCAGATGTACACGTCACTGCAGAAAGGCCTCGTCGACGGCGTGGCGTTCCCCGTGCACTCGATCGTGTCCTTGAAGCTGAACGAGGTGGCCAAGAACCTGGTGCGTCCGACGTTCGGTACGTCGACCAATATGCTGGTCATGAACTACGACAAGTGGAAGAAGCTGTCTCCGAAGCACCAGCAGGTCATGCTGGAGGTCGGCAAGAGCTTCGAGCAGGCGCTGTACGACATTCCCAAGCGGGTCGCGGATCGCGACGAGAAGACGATGCTGTCGACCGGCAGCCAGATCGTCAATCTGGGCCCACAGTTTTCCAAGGACATCCATCGGATCTTTGCGGAAGGCCTTTGGGAGCGCGGGTTGAAGGTGCAGGGGGCCGACGTCAAGCCGATCGTCGATCAGGTGAAGGCGAAGGGCATCATTTACGCAGGCGAGTAGTTCTCGAGCAGTCTGTGATGCAGCTAGGATCGGGCGCGAGTGCCCGATCCCTCTCTCGGTGAGCCGTCGACGTTCGGCCGTTAATGGCGATGTGCCTGGCTGCTTCGCTCTGGTGGTTCCACAGTCAATTTCCTCAGTTCCTGGCGGAGGCTCGCTGCCGTGCGAATGCTGTTCAGGCCGATCGATGCTCTGACCGATCTGGGAGCAGCGCTGGCTACAGCGCTGCTGGGCATTCTCGTCTGCTCGCTGTGGTACGAGGTCGTTGCGCGCTATTTCTTCAATTCGCCGACCGAGTGGGCCCAATCGGTAGCGCTCTACTGCGCGCTCACGAGCGTCATGCTGATGATCCCCTATCTCTCGCGTGAAGGTCAGCACGTCGGAATGTCCTTGATGTTCGAGATGTTGCCGCCGGGGATCGTGAAATGGTTCTCCAGCTTCTTGTCGGCGCTCTCGAGCATCGTGTGTTTGGCCGCGGCTCTCATCTGTCTGGGTGAACTGTTGCGGCAGTACCGTGAGAATGTGTTGACGACGGATAATCTTTTCATGCCGATGTGGTGGCTCACCTCGTTCCTGGTCTACGGGTTCGTGATGGCGGGCCTTCATTTCGCCCGGCACACGGTTACCGGCTTCGTGCCGCGCGGAATGGAAGGTTGAGCGACGATGCTGCCCTGGTACGTGACACTCGGCGTTGCGTTCGGTCTTCTGATTGTGATGACGCTGTCGGGGATGCCGCTCTTTACCGGCTTCCTGCTGCTCAACGCGGTCGGCGTCATCTTGTTCTTCGGGCCGGCCGCCTACGGCATGTTCGCGAACAGCATGTTCGATACGCTCACCAACGAGGCGTTGGTGGCGGTGCCGCTGTTCCTGCTGATGGGCGAGTTGCTTTCGCGATCCCGGGCGATCGACGAGCTTTACAATGCGCTCGACGTTCTGCTCGGCCGGATCCGCATCAAGCTTTATGCGTTGAGCATCACGCTAGCGACGATTTTGGGCACGATGTCGGGTTCGGCCATGGCGGACGCAGCGATCCTGTCGCGCACGATCTATCCGGGGCTCGTGGCGCGTGGCTATGATCGGAAGATCGGGGCCGGTCTCATCATGGCGGGGGCAACGCTCGCCCCGATCATTCCGCCGAGCATTCTGGCAATCGTGCTCGCGACGCTCGCCAACATCTCTGTCGGTAAGCTGCTCGTGGCTGGGCTGCTGCCGGGGTTGATGCTGGCGGCTCTTCTACTCACATACGTCTGGCTGCGCGTGGTGATCGATCCCTCGTTGGCGCCTCCGGTGGACAAGGACGCGCCGCGCGCGACGGCGGGTCAGATCGGTATCGCGCTAGCACGGCTGATCCCGTTCACCGGCGTCATCTTCATGGTCGTGGGCTTCATCATGCTGGGGATCGCCAGCCCGACGGAGGCAGCCGCGACCGGTGCGTTCGGGGCCGTCCTGGTGTCGCTTTATCTGCGGACATTCAGCCTTCGGCTGTTGTGGGACTCGCTGTTTCTCGCAGCTCGCACCAGCACCACGATCTTCGCGATCCTGATGAGCGCCAACCTATTCGGGCAGCTGCTGTCATATACCGGCGCGCCGGAGGGGATGCTTCACCTCGTCGAATCCCTGAAGCTGACGCCCGATGTGATCTTCTGGGTTCTGATGTTCGTGTCTTTCATATCGTGCATGTTCCTCGCGCAGACCGAGTACATGCTGATCTCGGTGCCGATCTTCCTGCCGATCGTTCAAGCGGCCGGCTTTGATCCGATCTGGTTCTGGATGACCTATCTCGTCACGATCACGATCGGCGGGATGACGCCGCCGTTCGGTATGACGATGTTCGTCTTCAAGGCCTCGACGAACATGTCGATGACCGACGTCTACAATGCGACGTGGCCCTTCGTGCTGGTGCTGATGTTCGGCGTTACGATGATGTTCATGTTTCCATCGATCGTGACGTTTTTGCCGGAGATGATGCGCTGAGAGTGATGGTCGCGCGGCGGGTTCACTCGAGATGCTGCGCGAAGAATTTGACCGATAGCGCGAGCGCCTTGTCGGCCTGTGGCTTGGAATAGGGAATGCCGCCAAGCCGCAGTATCCGGCCGCACCCACTTTGCCGATGGTGGCGGCGCGCGTGCGCTGGATCGCCATCGTGTCTTACGTGTCGCGCATGCCCAGGCCGTAGTCGAAATCGTAATCGATATCGAAGGACTTGGGGAAGTGCGCGGGGATCAGCGATCGACGTATTCGCTCATGATCGCTGTTTCGCGGGATCATCCTCGACCCCGAACGGTACCGAGTCCGGCTCGAGGGGGCGGTCGGCGGCATTGAATACGGCGGCGAGCATTCCATAGTATCCGCAGATGCCGGCAAGCTCCATTACGCCCTTGCGGCCCCAGCGTTCCGTCACGGCTTCGAACACGGCGTCGGAGATCTTGTTGTCCGCCAGCAGCGCGCGTGCGTAGTCATAAACGAGTGCTTGCGCCTCCGTCAGCGCCTTGGGTCGGTGATACTGGGCGATCGGCGCGATGATGTCTTGCGCGACGCCTGCCTTGCGCGCCAAACGCTCGTGCGAATCCCATATGTTGGCGCAGTTGTGATGGCGCGCGGTGACGAGCACCGCGATCTCGAGCAGGTCGTCGGGTATGCTCGTCTTGAAGCGGATGACCTCGCCCAGTTCCTGGATCTTCGCGGCCAGCGCCGGGGCGTGCAGGAGGGGCACGAAGGGGCCACGCAATTCCCCGCGCGGGCCTGATACGATCGCATCGGCAACCGTCCGCTGCTCGTCGGTCCATTCGGCCTTCGGTATCGGCGTGAAACGCATGGCGGAAAACCTCAGTCGTAGCGGAACATGCGGAGCGGATCGACCTGGCCGCCGTCGATGTCGATGGCCGCGCCGTGGATCCAGCGGCCGCGCGGGGAAGTGATGAAGGCGACTAGGGCCCCGATGTCCTCCGGCTTTCCGAAGCGTGTGATATCGAGCTCACGGCGATGGTGCTCCTTCGCTGCGGGCTCGTCGAGGCCCGTCTTGTTGCGAATGAGAGCGAGGCGGCCCGCGAAGCGATCGGTCTCGACCGAGCCCGGGTTGATAGTGTTCGTCTGCACACCGTCCTGCTTGCCGATGTCCGCAAGCGCTTTCATGAAGGCGAGTTGCGCGCCGATCACGGC
>CAMAYR010000244.1 GCA_945862355.1 Devosia equisanguinis
GTAGCGAACCTTCAAATAGTCGTCCACGTCGAACATCCCCCGCCCTCGGCCGAACGCGGCACAGGGCTTCCAGTTGCCGGACTTTTACTCCGGCGCAACCGACCGACTCGGTTGCCTCACTGAGGGATTTTGTCTCCGGCGCTTACAATGGCGGACGAATCCATCCTCACCGGCGAATCTCTAGCCATTGAAAAGGATCTGGAAAGCGAGCTTCTCAGCGGCACGCTTCTCGTCCGCGGCAAAGGCTATCTCGAGGTGGCACGCACCGGTCCTTCGAGCACGATGGGTCGTCTCGCAGTGATGATCGGCAGCATCGAGATGGGCAAGACCCCGCTCGAGCGTCGCCTGGGAGTGTTCGGCAATCAGGTTGCCATTGCCATCCTTGCACTTGGTCTTTTCCTCACCATCGGTGGCGTCGCCGTGGAGGGGATCGGGCGCCTGGGACAAGTCGTGCTGTTCTCGGTCGCACTGGCCGTCGCCGCAGTACCCGAAGGCCTGCCCGCAGTTCTGACGCTGACGCTCGCCTTGGGAGTAGAGCGCCTCGCCGCCCGCAAGGCCATCGTGCGCAGATTGAGCGCTGTGGAGGCGCTCGGCTCCGTCACCGTGATCGCAACCGATAAGACCGGCACGCTGACCGAGAACCGCATGTTCGTTCGCTCCATCGACGCCCCCGACGAGACCCGTGCGCTCGCGGCAATGGTGCTGGCCAACGATGCCGAGCGTGACAAGCGGATCGGCGATCCCCTCGAGCTCGCACTCCTCGATCATGCGGTCGCGCAAGGCCTCGACACCGAAAAGCTCGTCGCCGAGAGTCCACGCTGCGCGATCGAACCATTCGACAGCGCGACGCGGTTCATGGCCGTAACGGTCACCGAACGCGGCCGCCGCGTCAGCTACCTTAAAGGGGCCCCCGAGGTGCTGATCGCGCGCAGCACTATGTCTAAGCGAGAACAGGAGGTCTGGAGTAACAAGGCTCTGGCCGAAGCCCGCAAAGGCAATCGCGTTCTGGCGCTGGCCTGGTGCGAGGACGAGCACGGCTCAGCGCCAGTCTTCCTCGGCCTCGTGATGCTGTGGGATCCTCCCCGCCCCGAGGTTCCCGACGCGATTGCCCGCGCAACCGCGGCAGGCATCCGCGTCGTGATGATAACGGGCGACCACCCGGCAACCGCCGAGGCCGTCGCGTTGTCTGTCGGGCTTCGGCCGACGCGCGTTTTGACCGGCGAAGACATGGATCGCCTGTCCCCCGAAGCGCTCCGCGATGCCGTCCGTGAGATCGATGTGTTCGCCCGCGTGGCGCCCGAGCACAAGCTCCGCCTCGTCGAGACATTGAAGGACATGGGCGAGATCGTGGCCGTAACCGGAGACGGGGTGAACGATGCCCCCGCCTTGAAGCGTTCCGACGTCGGCGTAGCGATGGGTCTGCGCGGCAGCGATGTGTCGCGCGAGGTGTCAGACATCGTGCTGCTCGACGACAACTTCGCGACGATCGTCGCTGCCATCGAGGAGGGCCGCAACATCTATGAGAACATCCAGAAATTCATTCGGTTTCTGTTCTCCACGAATCTCGCGTTGATCGCCTTGATCGTCATTGGACTTGCGATGGCTTTTCTGCTCGGACTGAAGGATCCCAGCGGCGCCACTTTCCTGTTGCCGCTCACTGCAGTCCAACTGTTGTGGATCAATGTGGTCGCGGACGGTCCACCAGCCCTCGCACTCGCAATCGATCGCAACCCGGGACTGATGGCCAGACCTCCACGCCCTGCCGGCTCGGGACTTCTCGACAGCGCGTCCCTTCGTTTCATAGCGGTGAGCGCGGCCCTGAAGGCAGGAGTCGGGATCGGCATTCTTGTCGTGATGCCGTGGCATGGCTATGGAATGGAACAGACGCGAACGACGCTGTTTCTCTACGAATCCATCATGCAGCTCGTCTTCGCCTATCCCTGCCGGCGCATCGGCGCAGTTCCGCTGCCGAACGTTTGGCTTCACATCGCCGTCGGATCGGGTGTCGCGCTCCAGGTGCTCACGGTACTCTTGCCGCCACTGCGCGCGCTATTGGGTCTCGTGCCACTCGATCTGCCGATACTTATTCTCATCGCCGTGACGGTCCTGGCGACATGGGCGCTGGCAGAGGCGATTGGGCGGATGACCCAATCTGGTCGATACCACCCTGAGCAGCCGCGCTCACCCAGATAGCGCAAAATGGTACAGGAATATGAGAGGAATGGCCCAAACGCCCCTTCACCGGGACCGCGCCGTTACGCCGACGACGCGCGGCAGCCCGCGGTAATCCCGAAGTGTTCGCGCATCCACGACCTCGAACCCGTTGGCCTCCAGAACCCGCGAGATCGAAGCGGGCGTATAGAGCACGATGCCCGCCAGCCGCCCGAGCTGTCTGCTTCCCTGCCAGTAGAGGCCAGCCTCCTGGAGCTTGGTGCCGCTATACCAGCGCGCGAGGCCCAACTTGTCCTTGAGCGAAGCCTCCTGCCCTTCCCACAACTCCCGCAGAAAACCCGGCCCCTCCAGCGTGATCGCGAGGCGCCCTCCCGGCTTCAGCACGCGGCGGATCTCCTTCAGAGCCGACCTTATCGGAGTGTAGCCGAGAACGACGAGGCTCTGCACGCAGTCGATGCTGTGATCGACAATTGGAACAGAGAGGATCGAGCCACAGCAAAGCGTCGGCTTTCCATTGCGCGGCTGCGCCGTCCAGGCATGTGCGCCCACGAGAACGCTGGCCAGATCGATGTCGATCCCGATGCAGTGCACGCCGTCGACATAAGCAAGGAAGGTCCGCCCCGTGGAGCAGCCCGCATCCAGTAGCGTTTCGCCTCGCTGGGGCGAAAGCGCTTCGCCGATATAACCGCGCATGTCCGCGTCCTTGTCATGCGCGCGCATATTGCCGAAATCGGCCAGATCGCCAAGCACCTGGCTGAACGGCATGCGGCTCGCGAAATCCACGAATACATCTTCCGGTACGCTGCCGTTCGGCAAGCGCCTGTGTATCTTCGAGAGGTAGGCTGGTTCTGACGATGGCAGCAGTTGCCCCGCGGCCGCGTCATTCACTTGCACGTAATGCTCGGATAGCCAGCCTGCGAAACGCGAGGCTCGCTCCAGCTTCTCAGAACTCAGCCCGCCCAACCCGTAGTGGATGTCTATCGCGCCCAGGAGCTGTAACCGTGTCGCCGAGCCATCGAGCACGTCAAGTCCGCCACGGGGCTGGCCGCTGTCGCCCTCAACGGATGGACAACGTGCGTTGGACATGGTTCGAACCTCGGGCAAAAAACGATTAACGGGGCGGGATCATCACGACATTGAGCTGGCCCCATGTGAGCTGGCCCCATCCGCTGCCAAATGTGCAACGCATCCTCTGCACCGGCTTCGCTGCAGGTGCGTTACCCATTCTAGCGACCAAATCCAGGCAAGATCGCATTGCGTCATTGCAATGACGATAATCACCAGGATGGATCAAATCTACCAGTAGAGCTTCGGCTTTCACAAACGGCGTGATCAAATTGTCTTAACTTGCAGATCCGCGCCACCCCGTTCTGGGGGGCGACCGAGGTCGTGAAGCGCACGACTGATCAATGGGCAGGGTCGTTCTCGCGCTTTCCCATCAACGGGAACGCCTCCAGGAAACGGCGCGCCGCGACGCTGCTGGAGGGCTGCTCGAGATGCGCCGGGATGCGCCGGGATGCCCCCGGAGGGCTTGCTTTGTACGCCTGCGAGGTCGTTCCGCGATGCTACGGGAAATGCCTCGCCTACATGCTATATCGCTGGGAGATCATCATCCGCGAGTCGGCCATCATCGGCATGCTCGGGGTGGCCGCTCTCGGCCGTTATATCGACGCAGCGGTCTCCGATCTGCGGCTCGATGCGGCAGTTGTGCTGATCGTCTGCACGGTTCTGCTGTCGGCTGTGATCGACTACTTCTCCCGGCGCCTCAGGCCGTCGCGCCGGATCGGAAACCTGCCGCGGCAGTTGTCGAGGCACGACGCGGCATCCAATGCCGGCCACTAGTTGACGCGAGGAACCAGCATGCAGGTCGGCGGCAGTCCCGTTCTGAAGGACATCGTGCTGGTTGGAGCGGGCCATGCGCATGTCGGCGTGTTGCGCAATTTCGGAATGAACCCTGTTCCCGGTGTGCGGCTCACCCTGATCACGCGCCAGGTCGATACGCCCTACTCCGGTATGCTGCCGGGCCTCATCGCCGGTCACTACGATTTCGACGCTGTGCATATCGATACAGGGCCTCTGGCACGATTCGCCAAGGCTCGCCTGTATCATGACGAAGCCGTCGCGATCGATCTCGATGCCAAGCGGGTGGTCTGCGCGACACGGCCGCCCGTGCCCTACGACCTTCTTTCCATCGACATCGGCTCGACGCCAGGCGGCACGGAAGTTCCCGGTGTGCGCGAGAATGCCATTCCCGTGAAGCCGATCGACAGTTTCCTCGAGCGCTTCGAGGGCGCGAGAGAGCGCATCCTCGCGGCTGGCGGCACTGGTCGGATTGGTGTGGTGGGCGGCGGTGCGGCAGGCGTCGAGCTGGTGTTGTCACTCGCCCGACGCCTGCGCCGCGACCTGAGTGCCACGGGCGCCGATCCCGGCAGGTTGAAAGTCGTGCTCCTGGCGGGTTCATCTACCATTCTTCCGACCTTGCCGGTCGGCGCGCGCGCGCGCATCGAACGCATCCTGCGGGAGCGCGGCGTCGAGGTGCTGGCAGGTGCTCGCGTCACACGCATGGACGGTCGTACCGTAGAGGTCGCAGATGGCACGACGCTGGAAGTCGACGAGGTATTCTGGGCGACGCAAGCACGCCCGGCGCCGTGGTTGCGCAATACAGGTCTGGCCTTGGATGGGCGTGGCTTCATCGCGATCGGCGACACGCTGAGCTCGACCTCCCATCCTGGCGTCTTCGCGGCAGGCGACACGGCGACCATGCCGGGGCATGACCTGCCGAAGTCTGGCGTCTATGCAGTCCGGCAGGGACCACATCTTGCCGAAAACCTGCGCCGAGCGCTCGCGGGTAAGCCGCAGCGACGCTACCGGCCGCAGGGTGACGCGCTTTATCTCATCTCGACTGGTGAGCGGTACGCGGTCGGCGTGCGCAACGGGATCAGCTTCGAAGGCGCCTGGGTGTGGCGCTGGAAAGACTGGATCGATCGAACGTTCATGGAGAAGTTCAACCGATTGCCGGAGATGGCTGCTCCAGTGAGCGGGCCTCCTTCGGGCATCGCGGACAAAGACGCCATCAGGGAAATTTCAGCGCTCGCCATGCGCTGCGGAGGGTGCGGCGCCAAGGTCGGCGCTACGGTTCTGACCCGCGCCCTGGGCAAACTCGTTCCGATCAACCGCGACGACGTGATCATCGGACTGGATGCTCATGATGATGCCGCCGTTGTCGACTCGGGTGGTGAGCGGCTCTCGGTTCACACGGTCGACTACTTCCGAGCCATCGTCGACGACCCCTACAAGTTCGGCCGGATCGCTGCAAATCATGCGCTCGGCGACATCTACGCCATGGGTGCGGAGCCGCAGACGGCGATGGCCATCGCATCCGTTCCGTATGGCCTGGAGGCCAAAGTCGAGACCGACCTGTCCAATCTCATGACCGGGGCCAACGAGATCTTGACCGAATCCGGCTGCGCCTTGGTGGGCGGGCACACCAGCGAAGGAGCGGAGCTATCGTTGGGGTTTGCCATCACCGGCCTGGTCGCACGCGACAAGGTGCTTCGCAAGGAGGGGCTCGTGGCAGGCGACGCGTTGGTCATCACCAAACCTATCGGTACGGGAACTTTGCTTGCAGCCGACATGCGCGGCAAAGCGAAAGCACGATGGGTGATGGCGGCGCTGACCCATATGGCGGCCTCGAACGCCGCGGCTTCAAGCGTTCTGGCCCGCCACGGCGTTCGTGCGGCAACCGATGTCTCTGGCTTCGGGCTTATCGGCCACCTCTTCGAGATGGTACGCGCGAGCAATGTAGACGTGACTGTCAAGCTTGCTGCCATACCTGTCCTGGATGGCGCGAGGGAGACCATCGCTGCCGGCGTTTTCTCCTCACTTCAGCCGCAGAACGAACGCCTCCACCGTGCCATCCGAAACGTCGAGGTTGCGTCGGCTCATCTCGATTTTTCGTTACTGTTCGACCCGCAGACCGCGGGCGGCCTGCTTGCAGCAGTGCCTGCGAGTGCGGCTCAATCGTGTATCGCGGCGCTGAGATCGTCGGGTTATGCCCACGCAGCGTTGATCGGCAGCGTCGAGGTGAGGGGGGATGCGCTCGAGCCCATCGTCATAGATATCAGCCCGGCACAAAATCCGACTACGACACGATGTGAAGATCGATCCGATTTGATTACGCTCATGGAAAAACGCCAAGCCGCGCACCAATCCACTCAATGAAGCTGGGGCATCTTCTCATCGGCACCAGATCGTTCCACCAGGAAGCGGGAGCCCGGGGCATCTTCATGGCGCCGCTGTTCCAAATCCTGCTCGCAGCAGGCATCTGGATCGCGCAACGGAACTGGATAGAGAATCCATCACAGCGCACGACCGAACACCTCGCCACTTGGTCTATGCGCATGATGATCGGCGTGATGCAGGTCGAAGGCTCCGCGTGGAAATTGGCGCTGCCGCCGCCGGAGGGTTTCCCCAATGGGTCGACCAGACGCAGCCGATCCTCAGGATCATGAACGAAAAAGTAGTCGGATTACCGATCCGGACCAACGGTGCGAGCCGCGCAGGCACAGTCGGCGGAGATGACGGCCAAGTGGTCCGCGCATGATGTAGTTTCACGGCGAAAGCCACATGATCGCGGGACGATCCAGGACCGCCGGACACGATGATAAGCGTGTCCGGCAGTCCCTTCCGTCACGGCTTGCGTGACTCGTAGAACTTCACGAGTGCGATCACGTCTTCCGCCTGCATCCGAGCGAGCGGACCGTCTGAGTAGCTCGAGGCCATCACCCTATTGTCAGCTCCGAGAATGAACTCGGAAGGCTGGATGATCTGCCTCCGCTCCTCCCACCACGAGCCGAGCTTCTCCGCAACGTCTCGTGATACACTATGGCCAACGTGGAATGGGACTTCGTCCGCCACGATCTTGGCCTTGTCGAGTGGATCGACGCTGGCGGCGACGACCGACATTCCGAGTGACTGCAATTCAGCGTAGTTTTTGGCGAAGCCGACCAACTGCCGGCGGCAGTAGGGTCACCAATGACCGCGATAGAACAGGATCGCCTTATACTTCGGTCCAAGACCCGTTGGCACATCGAGCGTTCCACCGCTGACGAGATCCAGCGTCAGGCTTGGGAACGATGCGCCGATGCCTAGCTTATCGGTCATTCAGGCTCTCCGTTGAACACAGACCTGAATCGGTGACTTTGCGCACCGTTCGGCTGGCTGCTTTGCAAGTGGCTGGATCGGGGTGGCCGGTGGCAGAAGGGCGAAAGCGCGCAGGCTTCGCACTTCGCGGGGGCGACACGCCCCGGCGGCTGGCACTGCGACGCTGGCG
>CAMAYR010000245.1 GCA_945862355.1 Devosia equisanguinis
GCCAGCGTCGCAGTGCCAGCCGCCGGGGCGTGTCGCCCCCGCGAAGTGCGAAGCCTGCGCGCTTTCGCCCTTCTGCCACCGGCCACCCCGATCCAGCCACTTGCAAAGCAGCCAGCCGAACGGTGCGCAAAGTCACCGATTCAGGCTGAGGTCAAGCTCGACCTGCATCTGACGGACCATTTCGAGGACATCATTCGCGACGGCTTCGATCTGGCAATTCGCATCGGTGAGTTGGAGGACTCCTCGCTCGTTGCGCGCAAACTGGCCTCCGATACCCGCGTTCTCGTTGCAGCACCGCGTTATCTCGAGCAGGTCGATGAGCCCAAGTCGCTGGCGGATCTCGAGTTGCTGAACTGCCTTTCAGCTGGTGCACAGGAGCACTGGCGGCTCGATGGGCCGACGGGAATCGAGCAGATCAAGGTGGAAGGCAACATCCGCACGAATTCGGCCGAGTTCGTCCGCGAAGCGCTGGTTTGTGGTCTCGGCATCGGCCTGCGACCGGCTTGGGATGTCGCCCCGCAGCTTGCCAGGGGCGAGCTGAAAGTGGTGCTGCCGCAGTATCGTGGCGTTTCCAACATGGCGATCTACGCGGTTTATCCCTGCCGCGACTATCTGCCCGAGAAGGTCAACGTGTTCATCGATTTCCTGGCTGGTCTGTTCGCTAACGAGCAGTGGGCCAAGGACCTCCCGAAGTTTGCGACAGCCGACGCGACGGCGAAGGCCAAATCCTCCAAGGCGGTCAGCGGAGTCGCTCTGCAGCGACCACAGCGCCGCTCGAACGGTTCCGGCCTCAGCGCTTGAGGTCTGGGCGGTTCCCTCATGCGCCGCTCCTTGTGGGTTGTCCGGTCAATTTCGCGGGCAGCAATCCCCTGCGAATTTCCTGGCTCGCGGCATGGACCGCGAACAGGTAGAAATGTCGCGTGACGCGACAGGCCGGCCCGGCCGTATAAGGTTCCGTCCAAATGGCGCGGTTCAAGAGACCGGCCACATCGAAGGGAGCAAGTCGCAACATGAGAAAAGTTTGGGTGGCAGCCGTATCCGTGGCTGTGCTTGGGCTCAATGGCACGGCGGCCATGGCGCAGGACGTCGAGAATGGTCAGAGCGTGTTCCGTCAATGCCGTGCGTGCCATCAGGTCGGTGCCAACGCCAAGAATCTGGTCGGTCCAGCCCTCACCGGTATCGTCGGTCGCAAAGCTGGCACCATCGCCGGCTTCAACTACTCGCAGGCCAACAAGGACGCAGGTGCGAAGGGCCTCGTCTGGACCGAGGAGGTCCTGCTGAAGTACCTCGCTGCTCCGCTGCAATTCATGCCAGGCACCAAGATGGCCTACGCTGGCCTCAAGGACGAGGCGGACCGCAAGGATCTCATCGCATACTTGAAGAGTGCCAAGTAGCCATTCGTCTCGCCGCGCCCAGGAGTAGCGATGCTCGATCCGCTGTCGAAGCGTCCACGTGTCGGCTTGTTCGTCACCTGCCTCGTGGATCTCTGGCGGCCGAGCATCGCGTTCTCAGCCGTCAAGCTTCTCGAAGCCGCCGGGTGCGAGGTGATCGTACCCGGCGATCAAACCTGCTGCGGCCAGCCGGCCTACAACGCTGGCGCTGCAACCGACGCTGCCACTCTGGCGCGCCAAACCATAGCAGCTTTCGACGGTCTGGACTACGTGGTGGCGCCGTCCGGCTCCTGTGCCGGCATGCTGAAGCGGCACTACCTGGAGTTGCTCAGGCACGATGCCGCGTGGCACGGTCGCGCCCTGGCCTTCGCCGAACGTGTGCATGAGCTGACGGCATTCCTCGCGGACGTTCGCAAGCTCGCATCTGTGCCTGGCAGACTGGCCGCGCGTGCCACTTATCATGACGGCTGCGCCGGCCTGCGCGAGATGGGCATAAAGCGCCAGCCGCGCGCACTTCTGTCCAAGGTCGAAGGGCTGGAACTCGTCGAAATGGCGGACTGCGAGATCTGCTGCGGATTCGGCGGCGCGTTCTCGGTCAAGTATCCGGATATCTCCAACGCCATCGTCGAGCGCAAGGCCAGCAGCGCGACGGCTGCCGGCGGGGCGGAGCTGCTGTTGGCGGGCGATCTCGGTTGCCTGATGAACATGGCAGGCAAGCTTTCGCGCACCGGTTCCCGGATCGACGTCCGACATGTTGCCGAGGTGCTGGCAGGGGAGCTGACCGACCCGCCAATCGGCAAATCCTCGTGATACAGGCAAGGATACCGGCAAGATGAGAAATACTCCGCTTCAGCGCTGGGGCACGCAGGTCTGCAGGCAGAGCTGATACCGGCCGTCACATGTCGGAGAGCCCTTCGTCGCGAGCCGGCACTTGTTGTACTCGGTCAGGCAGACGCTGCGGCAAGAAGGCGACTGAGCGAGCACGCACGTCGATTGCCCCGGCAACCCGGTCAGGGCCGCTGCGGCAAGCACCACTGCGGCAAGCACGATTCGACTTGTCCGACGTCCCGACACGAGTAGCTCCTGATGCTCCGCGGCGCGGCGACGGACAATCTAGCTGCCGACGAGGCCATGAGCGAGAGATCGTTAGTCCAGGCGGTATGAATGCGACCTGAACCGTCCTGCAGCCGGTCCACGCGCAGTCGAATGCACAGCTGCCGCAGTTGAGCCGCCGTAAATCTCTCGATGGGGGGCTCCGATCGGGATCAGGACGAGCAGGGTATCGAACGGGGTTGACCTGCGAACCTGCTTGGTTTCAGCATGAACGCACAGTGAGCCCAACGCGTGCCTTCCAGTGCTCTGGCATGCGCGCTCGCGATGAGCCGACGCCAGGACGATCTCGCCTTGATTGGGTTCGCGCAGTTTGAACCACCACTAGGAGAACGATGCCATGTCCACCGCCGCCTCGCCCGCACAACGATCTTTCAGGATGCTGGGAGCCGTAACGCTCGCTCTGGGCACTGCTGTCTGTGGCACGGCTGCCGGCGCCGACGACTATTACAAGGGCAAAACCGTCAACCTCTATGTCGGCAACGGCGCGGGCAGCGGCTTCGACGCCTACGGGCGGCTTCTGGCCCGCCATATGGGTCGGCACATTCCGGGAAATCCCAGCTTCGTCGTACAGAACATGCCCGGTGCCGGCGGAGCGCGCGTGAACGAGTTCATCGCTCGCGTCGGACCCAAGGACGGCACAGCAATCGCCATCACCATGCCGGGCTCGCTGCTTCAGCCGCTGACGATGGACGCTTCCAAGTTCCGCTACGATCCCAAGCAGCTCGCCTTCATCGGCAATGCGGACAGCGGCACGCGCATCTGCGTCGTGAGGACCAAGACCGGAATCAAGAGCTTCGAGGATGTCCTGAAGCGGAAAGTGACGATGGGCTCCACGGCGCCCGGCGGCGCGATGTTCGACTATGCCAAGCTCAAGGCGGTTCTACTGGGTGCCCAGTTCAACATCGTGACTGGCTACAAGGGTGCCAACGACGTGCTGCTCGGCGTCGATCGCGAGGAGCTCGACGGTCTCTGCGGGCTCGATATCTCCACCTTGAAGGCCACTCGCCCCACCTGGCTCGGCTCGCCGGACTTCAAGTTCCTGGTTCAGGTCGCCCCCAACAACGGCCGGACCAATGCGGAGCTCGACAAGCTCGGCGTACCGTCTCTTTGGAAGTTCGTGCCCAAGGACAAGCTGCCCGTCTTCGAGCTCGTCACAAGCCAGCAGTACTTCCAACGCCCGTTCATCGCACATCCGGAGACGGCTCCGGCAGCGCTTAAAATCCTGCGTGCTGCCTTCCTCGCATCGTTGAAGGACAAGGAAACGCTGGCTGAAGCCGACAAGATGCGGCTCGCCATCGATCCGACAAGCGGCGAGGCCGCCTCGGAGAACCTCAAGAAGATGTACGCAGCGCCTAAGGCCCTGATCGAGCAGATGGCAGCGGCGACGAAGCCCTGATGCAGAGGCTTGATCGAGGCGCATCGAGCGAGCAAACCTTCTTGCCCGGAAGCTCGGCATCGCAATGCCGGCCTTCCGGGGATGGGCCTGGATGGGAATACCCGGCAACAGCGATGTGCCGAGAGAAAAGATGTCCATTCACGGCGGACGGCGCTGTCGACAGACTGCAGCGTGGTCAGGCTGCGGCGACCTCGTACCAGCCGTTCATGATGGCCTCGTCCCACACCTTCACGACGGCGGGAACGACGCTGAAAGGAAGGTCGGGCTCGGCTCGCCAGTAGGAATGTATTCCTGAGCCGAGCTGGACGTACTCGAAGCGCGGGGCAGATGAGAGCTTCGCGTACTCAGCCCTCATCATCTCGTACTTGTCGGGGCGATGGTCGCGACTGTACTCGCAAATTCCGTGCAGCAGCGGCGGCAGGGGCTTCACGCCCTTGCCCTCGAGCGGCACGCCGTAGTCGAGATACTCCTTGACCAGGGCGGCCGTCTCGTCGGCGTTGAAGCCCTGATGTCTGGCCGCCACCTGGGCCGCCTCCGTCAGGCAGGAGACGGTGCGGTTGTGGTACCAGTTCTCCGCTTTGAACTGCGGCGCCTTCCGCGACACGTCCCACAGCGCGAAGATCTCCTCCATCACCTGGGCGAGGCGGTAGAGCGGCTTCTCGCCTTCCTTGAGCGCCAGCTCAGCGCCGGTGTAGCGGGCAAGCTCCCGCCAATCGCGCACGAGAATGTAGTTGAACGGCGTTGGCCAGTCGTGACCCGTCATCTTGTTGAAAAGTGAGCCGAACGGCGAGTTCTCAACCCCGATCAGGCCCTTCACATTCTCGCAGCGCTGCAGCAGCGTGTGGACGAACGGGCCACCCGTCGAATGCCCGTGGACGTAGATCGACCACTCCGACGGCGGAAAATGGCGGGCACAGATGTCCTTCATCGCATCGACGATCGCCTTCGGCCAGGCGGCCATCCGCAAGTGGAACAGCGTGCCCGGCTTGGCGACCGCGTATCGGCGCGTGCCGTAGATGCCGCGGTGGCTGGCGTCGGCCTCGACGGTGTATTGGTCCTGGCCGATCGCCTCGCCGCGCAGCCAGATCGGAGTTCTGACCTTGATGTTGCCAGTCGGCGCCTGGCCCGCGGTGGCATTGTGGGCACCGGTGCCGTCGGGATCGAACGTGTCGCCCGGCCAATCGTGGTTCGGATCGTCGAAATAGAAGCGGCCCGGGAAGGTCATCGAGCAGACCTTGTAGCCCCGCTTGCGACAGAACATGGCCGCAAGCGGCTCCATCGAGCGCCAATCGCTGGCGCCGCCGTGGGTCATGAACACGGCGATCTTCTTGCCGTCGGGGCCACGTGGCACCTTGGCGGGATCGCTTGGCGCGTAGACCATCGTGCCGATGTCCCAGTCGAGCCCGTTCGAGGCGATCCGCGCGATGTCCTCGGTGCGGTCGAAGGGGATGTCGGGCTCGGCCAGCATCGCCTCCGATATGCGCACGATCTCCGTGCGCTCCACACGCTTAGGCGGCTGCCATTGCTTGGCTTTCGACATATCTGCCTCGATCTGGAAAATTGAAGGACGGCTCAAACGAACCGTGGTCTCGTCTTCACGTAATGCTCGCGCATCGCGGGCCGCCAATGCTCCATGAGATCGCGGTTGAGATCGAGCGGCGGCTTCTGTTCGGGTGGCAACAGCGGGCGGTACTGAACATCGCCGATCTCGGCGGCGAACGTCTCCTTTATGCGCGCGACGAGGGCGGGGCCCGTCAGAAGGTCGATCAGCGATGCGGCCAGAACCTTTGCGCCGACGAGCGTTCCCTTGTGGGCGATCGAGGAGGCGAGCGCGGCACCGCCGCCCCAATGGTGAAACGCGATGTTGGGTACGTTGGCGGGGAAGCCGATCCGTCCCATCGGCACCTTCCAGGAGACGTCGCCGCAGTCGTTCGAGGGCGACCGCTGGCGCGTTGGACCGGTGAGCGGCTTGATGTTGCGGGCGAGCCCTGACACCGAAACGCCGGCAGCCTTCTGGAGCTGGCGAGCGAACTGATCCTCGGGTCCGCTCCATTCCGGAAGACCGATGGCCTCGATGTTGCGCTGGATCACCTCCGCGAGCCCCTGATTGGTGCGGACCGGCCAGACCGCGCTCATCACCTCCACCGACACCTCGGTGTTGGTCATCATCGCCGCGCCCTGAGAGATGCGGCTGCCTTGCTCGAAGAGGCCGCGTGCAGCTTCGGCGCTGGGCCCACGGAAGGTCCACCAGACCGTGGCTTTCGCAGGAATAGTATTGGGCTGGTCGCCGCCATGGGTGATGACGCGGTGGGCGCGCATGTCCGTCTCCATGTGCTCCCGGAACTGGGCCATCCCCATGTCCATAAGCACGACGGCGTCGAGCGCATCGCGCGCCTTCCAGGGCGTGACGGAGGCGTGGGAGGTCTCGCCGTGGAACGTGAAGTACGCGGAGACGGCGGCAAAGTGGGTGAGGCCGTAGACGGTATCGAGCTCGCCGGCGATGTGCACATGAAGCGCTGCATCCACGTCGTCGAAGTATCCATCGCGGACGAAATAGGGCCGGCTGACGAGTTGCTCCTCGCCGGGCGCGCCGAACACCATCAGCGTGCCAGGGAGTCCCGCCTCCGCCATCGCGCGACGGGCCGCGATCACGCCGGCTATCATCACGGCGGCGTTGCAGTTGTGGCCTTCGCAATGGCCAGGCGCGCCGGGGACGATCGGCTTGCGCTCGGCGACGCCGGAAACCTGCGAATTGTCGGGGTTCGCGTCGTACTCGGTGTGGACTGCGATCACCGGATGGCCGGAGCCCCACGTCGCGCGGAACCCGGTTGGAAAGCCCGAGATGCCGCGCTCCACAACGAAGCCCGCTTCATCGAGCAGGCTGGTCATCAGGCCGGCGCTCTCATGCTCCTGCAGGCCGAGCTCCCCGAAATAGAACAGGCTGTCGGACAGCGTCGCGATCGCACTGGCGTTGCGCTCGAGAAAGGACATGGCCTCTGTCTTCGATCGGCCGATGTCTTGCGAAGCTGTGGCTGTCATGTCTCGCGCCCTGCCTGCGGGATGCTCCTGATCGGTATCAGACTGCAACTGTCGCACGAGTGCAAGCCACAGAGTGGCCAGTCACAGAGTGGCAGTCGCAATGTGACCATGCGCAGTATGACCAAGTCGGTTTGCTTATTGGCGCGGCAGATCCTGGTGAAGAGGCAGGCAAGTTGCGGGCCGTTGCGATGCGGGCTTGATCTCCATCGACAGTACGCGCAGACTGATCTGCGGTCGGTGAGCTGACGTCTGAGGTGGGAAAGCGAGCTGTGGTGCGGAACGCAGAATGAAACAGCGTTTCGCCGGGTAGCATTCGATCATCAGGCGGCATTCCAGCTTTCTAGAAGACCGGCTTTCCAGGAGAATGGCTTTCCAGGAGAATGGCTTTCTAGGACCTGCTTCCGTAACTCCGATCCGGTGGTGATGGCGTAAGGGTCTGGGTTGGTTTGCGAATCAGCTATTTCTCTTGTCGAGGGCGGCTCACTCGGCAGGTGATGGGATGCGAAGCTTCGAGATCGTGCAGTCGGACACCGACACGAC
>CAMAYR010000246.1 GCA_945862355.1 Devosia equisanguinis
GACGCTGATACATTCGGCCGGCGCCTCTCCGCCGCTGCACTGGCGCAGACCGACGACCTCGTCATCTACACCGCGCGCTATCAGGCCCTGGCCTATCCGAGGGGCGATGTGCTGGCGCTACCCGGCGCCTGCATCGACGTCGTCATTCGCGCCTTCCGCGAAGTTGGCATCGACCTTCAGGAGGAGATACAGCGAGCCCGGCGCGCGCGCGGCGACGCCGACATCGACCACCGCCGCACCGAGAACATGCGCCGCTTCCTGGAGAAGCACGGCACGAGCTTGCCGATCACGCACTTCCCCGAGAACTACAAGCCCGGCGACATCGTCACATATCATCGGCCGTTCAGCCGCATTTCAACGTCCCACATCGCCATCGTCAGCGATGTGCTGGCGGCAACGGGACGGCCGATGATCGTACACAACCGTGGCTATGGTCCCCAACTCGAGGACGCGTTGTTCGTCGACAAGATCACGGGCCACTACCGCTACATGGGGCAAGCCGCGCCGGCCCGTTCAGCCGGCAAGCCTAGCGTCGAGCCCAAGGCTGCCCCCGTCGTCCGCGCAAGCTTCCCGCAGCGCTGAAAGTCGGGCCAACCGCGACTGCCACATTGTCGTTCGACTACTCGGCAGCGCGCGCCGTCGCCACGCCGGCTCGAGGCATTGTCAGGTCGAGCGGATGCGTCACGGGCACTCCGTCCTCGAACCCCTGCACGATCAACCGCCCAGCCGTGGCATCGGCCACCATCGCCAGCCGCGTCAGCGCGTTGAGAACAGGCTCCCGCAGCCAATCGAACGGCTCGGATAAATCTACCGCACCGACCTGCGAGATCGCCTCGAGCCGGCCTGCGCTGTCGATTCCGCGGGGATGGGCACCGTGATCGAGCCCCTGCCAGTGGTTCGTGACACACGCCGGCCCGTCGATGACGAACGCCCGCTCCTCGGTGCGCTCGATCACGCACGTCTCGTGCGCCGCAAGTCCTGCGAGCGCGAACGTCACCGGCACAGCGAGCGGCGTCTCGATCATCATGCGGCGCGCCTCGGCGAAGTCACGCGCGCGCTCCATGACTTGGCGCAGCAGCAGCATCGGCGGCAGATGCGGGTTGCGCCAGACGCGCGCTTTCGAGGCCATCCAGTCGGCGACGAACAGTCCTCCGCCGGAACGCCGCATCGGCGCCTGGTTGATCGACGCCGTGAACCGCCCCGGCGCCATCGCCTGCAGCACGCCGACGAAACCCGGCCACGTCATCGTCACGAAAGGCCCGGCGTCGGCCGTCACTCGCGCCGCCATCGCATAGCGCCCTAGCCCCGGCGTGAACCAGTCGAGCGTTCGCACCAGCCGCGCGCTTCGCCCGTCCGGCGATGGCCCGACCGACACCGAGCAGCCCCACTCGTAGTTGACCGAGAGGAAGTGGCAGCCCGGCCGGCCGATGATGCGGGAGATCTCGTCGATCTCCGCAAGAAAAGGATTGCGCTGGCGCACCAGCCAGCGTCGCGACGCCCGATCGAGCATCCTGAGCACCGGCCCCGGCACCCCCGCCGTCGCACCATCGAGCAGCGCGTGGGCGCGCTCCACCGTTCCCTCCAGCGTCTCGCGGGGAAACAATGGCCCCGTATCGACAACGGGGATATGCACGAGCTTATTCTCGCCGACTGGCATAGGGCACCTCGCTGCACCTTGGCTGCCAAGACGCAATTCGAGCAGAGCAGCCACCACAGATCGAGGCCGCTCCTTTGGGTCCGACATCATCGCACATCCTGGACGAACTGACACTGGCAGACCCTGGCCCGACAGCACTGGCCCACCACCTACGGCAAGCGGACCACATCGAGAAGCCGCGGTGGGCTCATCCCGTATGAACACAGTTCACAGAACATTGCGGCACCCTGATGGCACTTCGTTACACGCACATCCGATCGGCGGTCGCCCTGCCACGAGGAGCATTGCGGGAAGACATCGCATCCCCGCGAGCGAGCCGAGCCCGGGCCAACGCGGCGCTGACAAGGCTCGGTCGCAATGTTCGGGCGCGATGTTCGGTTGACAACGCTGCCCAGGCATTCTACCTCCGCCCCCGATGCCCAGATGGCGGAATTGGTAGACGCACTAGTTTCAGGTACTAGCGCTCACAAGGCGTGGAGGTTCGAGTCCTCTTCTGGGCACCATTTGTTCTCATCAAGGCACCTCATAGAGAACAAAAACGTAGCAAAATCAACGGGGCAGTGAGGCTCTCGCTCTTCACTGTTCCTCATGTTGACCATTGCATACCGTCGCTTTGGCGGTATTCACTGACGGTACTTCCGGTGTTCCCAGGAACGGTACCGTCCCATGTCCCTGACCGATCTCGCGGTGCGCGCTGCCAAGCCCAAGGCTCGGCCCTACAAACTGACCGACAGCGGTGGTCTTTATCTGCTGGTCAAGCCCGGCGGCGGCAAGCTCTGGCGCTACGACTACCGCTACGCCAGCAAGCGCAAGACGCTCGCGCTCGGCGCCTATCCGAGCAAGAGTCTGGCTGAGGCGCGTCGCGCGCGGGACGATGCGAAGGAACAACTCGAGCAGCGCATCGACCCGGCAGAGGCCCGCAAGCTCGAGAAGCTCGCCATCACACGCGCGGCCGAGAACACGTTCGAAGCTATCGCCGAGGAATGGTTGCAAAAGATCGGGCGCGAAGATCGCGCCGATGTGACCATGACCAAGGCGCGCTGGTTCGTCAAACTGCTCGCGCCATCGCTCGGCAACCGGCCGATCACGGCGATCACGGCACCCGAGCTGTTGATTGCGCTGCGCAAGATCGAGGCGCGCGGCAAGTACGAGACGGCGCGGCGTGCCCGCAGCACCACTGGCCGAATATTCAGATATGCGATCGCTACCGGCCGCGCCGAACGCAATCCGGCCGCCGATCTTGCCGGCGCTTTGATCGTGCCCAAGGTCACGCACCACGCCACCATCATCGAGCCCAACGCCATCGGTGGTCTGCTGCGCAGCATCGACGCCTACACCGGCTCGCCGATTGTGCGCGCGGCGCTCCGATTGTTGCCGCTCGTGTTCGTGCGGCCCGTCGAGCTGCGACATGCGCGGTGGTCCGACATCGATGTGCAGGCTGCGCGCTGGACCATTCCGGCGTCGATCATGAAAATGAGAACACCGCACATCGTTCCGTTGTCGCGCCAAGCCCTCGCGATCATCGGTGAGTTGCGTCCACTCACCAGCGACGGCCCCTACCTCTTCCCTTCCATGCGAACGATCGAGCGCGCGATCAGCGAGAACACTCTCAATGGTGCGTTGCGGCGATTGGGCTACACCGGCGACGACATGACGAGCCACGGCTTCCGTAGCATGGCATCGACGTCTCTCAACGAGATGAGCCGATGGAACCCGGACGTCATCGAGCGACAGCTTGCTCATGGTGAGCGCAACGCGGTGCGGGCAGCCTACAACTACGCGCAGCATCTAAAGGAGCGGACCGAGATGATGCAGGTGTGGGCCGACCATCTCGACGAGTTGCGATTGAAGAAGCCTCTTATGACCAGCGCCTGACGAATTGATTGAAACCGCCGCCGCGACCAAGTCCGACACGCCACGACATCGCGCGACCGGTCTCGACCTGTCGCGACAAGCCACGGCAGTCCGCCGTTCTTCCGTTGTGCCTTGTCGGCGTTTCGACATCCTTCATTCCAGTCGGGCGCGCCCCTCCCCTGTCGCAGCCAGGCTCGGGTCAGGCTCTCGGCGCTGCCCGAGCCCCGCGGTCTCGGCCCTTTCGGGCTTCGATCCTTCGCGCATGATGGCGGAAATGCCGACGAGCAGTGCGCCCTCCGGGTTGGCGAATACCAATCGTCGCGTATGCTTCTCAAAGGACCTCCGGCTCACGACGCGGCGCACCAATCCTGGCGCGTCGCTTGTGAGACCGGAGAAAGTTCAATGACAACCGACAAGAAGAGTAGCCCCGCGATCGCACCGTTACGATCGCGTCCAACCGCGACCAAAGCGGCGAAGCCGGCAACGCCTGTTCGCGAGCCCGTCCAGTTCCGATACCTGCTTGCGCAGTGGGTCTGCGAACGCCGCAATGACGGCTGGTACATCGCGAAGTCGTGGACAAGCTCGACCGGCGAGAAGCCGAAATGGGAAGGGCCTTTTGCGCTTCCGCAAGACGCTTCGATCGCGATTGCGCGCTACCTGTGCGCGGAGCTTTCCAATCGGCATCAATCGAAGGTGCGATTCTCTCGCGTGGAGCCGACAGATTCCTTGTCTGGTCTTCCGCCGCTTCCGGATCTTTCGATCAGCCCGAAGCGCGGAGACAAGTCATGAGCGACACCGCCACCCGCATTGCCGCGCTCAACGACGCGTTCCGCACGAGCCCGCTCGATCGTTCGCTCGGGAAGCTCTACATGACGGCCGGCGTCAATGCGCACGGTCCGGAATTCGTCGCACGCGCGATCGCATCGGTGATCGCGTTCGATGCATTCACCACCGACAACGATCCGCACCGCGAGCACGACTTCGGATCGTTCGACCTCGACGGCGAAAAGCTGTTCTGGAAAATCGACTACTACTCGACGGATGATCCCGATCTCGGCGCGGAGGACCCGAGCAATCCCGCCAAGACCGAGCGCGCGCTCACGATCATGTTGGCAGACGAATACTGATCTCCATCACCGCTGCAACGAACTCGCGCGAGCATCGATTCATTCGATGCTCGCGCTCTCTCTCCGGTCCGCGAAATTCCTCGCGTGCCGGAAGGAGAACCGTTCCCGATGTCCGAGACAGAACCAAAGAAGCCTGCACGAAAGCCACGACATCCCTCGGCTACGACCGATCGCATCATCGAAATGTGCGAGCGGCAAATGACGTCGCTCGACAATCCCGGCATCTGCTTCGCATGCGGCGCCGAGGCCGACAGCGTCGAGCCAGATGCACGACGAACGAATGCGAAGCCTGCGCCGAGCCGCGCGTGTACGATTGCGAGGAGGCCGCTTTGATGCTGCTGTGAAGGAGACGACGCAGCCGCATGTTACAGTTCGGCATAGTCGGTGCTCGCCCGATGGGATGGTGACGACCCGCCCGTCGGCTGCCGAGGGATCGCGGGCGCTACCGCCCGCTCGCGTCCTTACCGGCCTGCCCGATCAGCATAGCTGCGCATCCGCGGATGCGCAGCTTTTTATACGGTATCGTGGCACGACCTTTGACCATCCCTATTGATCCGACTATCGAAACCACTTCATTATCTGCTCGCGAAACCCTTGCGATACCTGCTTCGCCAAGAAGTCATTCAAGCGCTGCGGCTCTGGTTCGTATCGAGTGGCTTCGACGAGTTCTTCCCACGTTTCATAGTTGTTAGGACTTTCCGCCACTATAACGCCGACACCAACGCGCTTTGCTTCAAGACAGATCTCATCGACTATTTCTTCGAAGGAAGGTCTTCGATCGGATGGAATGTGAAGTAGCGCGTAAGCCCTCGTGGCAGCCCGGCGATGAGCAAGTGCTTCATAAACCACTGTGACGTCGAGCCCGTCGGTTGGTTTGATCTCAAAAGTGATCAAGTCAAAATGCCTTCCTGGAACGTAGGGATATGTCTTATAACTTGCCAGGGTTACGTCAGGGCGCGACCACTTTCCATCTGGGCGACGGCCACCTTGCGCAGTGATTTCCACGATTACGGCGTCTAAGCCAGAATCCGGCGACCAATTCTCTCTGATCACCTTCGACATTGGATCGTACAAGTCTCGCTCTGCCTGTATCTGATCGACGATGGGCTGAGCGGCTGCTGGAACATCTGCTACGACGGCAACGGTCTTGACGCGACGAACACTTCCCCCTTTGCCTTTGCCGCGTTCCAAATGACCTCTCTCAATAAGGCGATTGCGGATCGCCCAGTACAGGTTCTCGTTCCAGTCTTTGTTTGCGGTTCGCAGGCTACGCAGCAACGAAGTGTTGCCCACTGATCCTTCTTGCGGAACCTGGGCCAGCAAGAGCTGCTCGTAGTTCCCAATCTGCTCTTCCGACCATCCTGTGAGTGACATTACAACAGCTCCAACGCGCCGACATCGATGTGCATCAAGTAGCACGCTCTAGGCGCCTTCGCGAGAGTTCGTACTCTACTCCCCGCCCGACTTACGAAGTCGCATTTTGGCTGCTTCCGGCCGACGTTCGACGGTTCGCTCGCGCATCGCGCCCGCGGTTCAGGTTGCGCTTTACGCTTCGGTTCGTGCCCTGTAGGGGGGCAATCACGAGGCCTACGGATGCGTCGTGGTATACTTCAGCCATGACCGACCAGCCGCGACAGGTCGCGACCAGTCCCGACGAGTACACCCTCACCATCGAGGAGGCTCAGCAGCGCTACGAGCACGCCGGCTATCCCCGCACCACGCGCAGCATTCAGCGCTACTGCGCGAACGGCCACCTCGACAGCCTGCGACAGGAGACGACATTCGGCGACAAGTATCGGATTACGCCGGCCTCTGTCGCACGCCACATCGCACAGATTGCCGAATTGGCGAGTGCGACGGGTCACGACCTGCCGCGACAAGACGCGACGCCTGTCGCGCACATTGTTGAGCCATTGCCAAGCGGCGACCAGCCACGACAATCAGCACCGACAGGCCCGGACCAGCCGCGACCTGTCGCGACTCGTCGTGACGATGATCCAGCCGATCCTCCTGGCGCATCCCAGCCGAGCTCGCGCCGGAACGATCACGACGAGCTGGATATCTACGAGCACCCCTACGTGAAGAAGCTCGAGGAGCGGAACGAGAAGCTGATGGATCTCTACCTCGATCAGGTGCGCCGCACCGAGGACATCCAGATCAAATCGCATGAGCGGCTGGTCGAGCTGCAGCGCATGACCACGATCGGCCAGAGCAAGACGTTGGCCGACTTCATGCTGCAGGCCAAGCAGTGGCTGGTCGGTCCGGGACCATCAGAAAACCTCGAGGCAGGGGAGTCGGCACCCACGCCGTAGGTTGTCCCCATATGCGGGCGGCCAACGCCTGCGCAGCGAGCTATACTGCAGGGATGGACCACATCGGCGGCCGGCTTCGGGAGATCGAGCGCAACATCGAGATCATCGGTGCCGATCCCATCACGCAGCACGGCTTCACGCAGGTGCCGAACCTGATCTTGAACGACAAGAACGTCAGCGTCGGCGGTAAGCTCACCTACGCGATGCTGCTCAAGTATGCCTGGAGCGACGCCGGATGCTTTCCCGGACAGCAAAGGCTTGCCGACGACATGGGGGCAGGGGAGCGCAGCGTCCGCACCTACCTCAAGGAGCTGGAGGCTTTGGGCTATCTCAAGATCGAGCAGCGCGGCCTCGGCCGGACCAACTACTACCGGCTCAGCGTCACCGTGGACAAACGCGCATGATCGTTGCCAAGCCTGACCGGCAAAATTTGCCG
>CAMAYR010000247.1 GCA_945862355.1 Devosia equisanguinis
GGCGTCCATCACGTCGAGAAATCGCTCCGGCGTCATGTCGTTGATCTTGGCGACGTCGTTCTTGCCCGAGGCAACGACCAGGATATCGACGCGTCCGAAACGGGCGACGGCAGCGTCGATGATCTTGCCGCAGTTCGCCTCGTTGGTGGTGCGGATGGCGAGCGAGCCGACCTCGGCGCCGAGGTCCTTGCACGCGCCCGCGAGCTTCTCGAGTTCTTTCGCGTTCCCCGTCGAAATGAACAGCTTCGTGCCGGCGCCCGCGAGCACCTTGGCGGCCAGCGCACCGAACGCGCCCGAAGCGCCGGTGACCACGGCGACCCTGCCCTTTACGTCGAACAGGGACAGCGGGTTCTTCAGCCAGTCGGTCATGGTGAAATCTCTCTCTCCCCATCGTCCTTCACGATGGGGAAAGGGTCGGGGTGAGGGGCGGCCATTCGTGCCGACAGATTGCCGGTTGCCGCCCATCGCCCCGACCCTCTTCCCGCGTGCGGGGAGAGGGGAATTTGCTAAGGCTTCGTCGTCACTTCGGCATTTCGACGGCGACCAGTATAGTGACCACGGCGTTGCCGCGATTGATGATCTCGCGCATCTCGCCGGCCGCGATGTAGCAACTGTCGAGCGGTCCCAGCACCGTCTCCTTGCCGTCGATAATGATGGTGAGCTCGCCCGCGAGGATCGTGTAGGTCTTCTCCACCGGTCCCGCGTCCGGCCCCGCGCCGCCGCCGGGCAGGAAGTGCGACAGACCGACAGTGAAGTTCTTGATGCCCTCTGGCTTGTTGATCAGCGCGAACGACGTGTAGCCGCGATGATTGGCGGCCTCGTATGTCGTCGCATCCTTGAAGCGCTTCACTTTCATGGCGTTTCTCCAGTGGGCCTGACTGCCCTTTCGAGGCTAGCATATACGAGGCTCCGGGGTTGTCAGCCAGCCCCGCGACCTACGCCGACTTGGAGGCGCTCGCGCCCAACATGGTCGGACAGATCATCTTTGGCGTGCTGCATGCGCGTCCGCGGCCGGATGTGCTATGGTTGCCGGATGAGGATGCCGGCGCGGCATGATCCAGCGGCTGTGCGCGAGCTTGGCGGCAGTGCGGAGGGAGCGGACGTTGGCCTGTGGTCTCAGGCCGGCCTAACCTTGGCTCAGAGGTACGGCAAAGGTCCGCCCGAGACCGACCGTCAGGCCTTCGACGTGATGGGCCACCTGCCGACCCTGCTACCCACCGGCGTCATCCCGGCCTCACACTCGCGGCGCGCAGCGCCGCTCGTCGCCGGGATGACGGAGCGAGGAGGTTGGCGCGGCCCGACTTCTGCAACGCGTCACCTGCACGCATCAGCGCTCGTCACCGTTCGGCCGGACCTCCCTCTGCTGCGGACATGATCCGCCACAGGCGTGCCCGCGTCAACGCCGCGTCGCCCGACAGCCGCTTCTGTATAAATGTGGCCGACGCTCCGACCGCCGGTAGTGCAGCGGCGGCCGGAGTGCCGGTAGATCAAAACTTCTCTGCCCCGGATCGGGGATCGCGACCAGCCGGATAATACAACCGTCGCCGCGATCCCAGTCCGTAGGCTGGGTCAAGGCGTCAGCCGCAACTCGACGGTTCACGTACACTGCACATGAGCTGGGTCGCGCTTCGCTCGACCCAACCTACTGCATCAAAACTTCTCGCCCTTCTCGATGCGATACTTCTGACCCGGATCGGTGATCGCAACGAGCCGGATGATGCAGCCGTCGCCGCGGTCCCAGTTCCACGGGAAGAACGCGAACGTGCAGCGCTTGCCGGTCACCTTGTCGAGGTCGCCGCCGACGTTCTCGATGCCGAGGATGCCGTTCTTGAACAGGATGCGGTGCACCGGCTCCCACTCGGGAAAGTCGTCCTTCCAGTCGCGGCCGCCCGACCACTTGAAGTATTCCTCCTTCAGGTGCGGATGCAGCGGACCGTTGCGCTGCGGGCCGATCGCGGTGGCGAGCGGGTGGTCGTTCGCCTGCGTGTCGTGGCCGACGACCTTGACCTTCTTGTCGACGAACCACTGCCCGGCCGACGGCACGAAGCCGGGGCACTTGCAGAAATAGTCCTCGCTGTCCTCGTACTGGTGGTGCCAGCCGGTGTTGACGATCACCACGTCGCGCGGGCGCACGATCTTGCCGCAAGCCTTCTCGAGATCATCGCCCGTGATCGGCTCCCACATCTTCTTGGGGATCGAAACGACGATGCCCGAGCCGAAGAAGTGCGGCAGCGGCACCTCGTCGATGAAGGGTGTGCCCTGGACGACGTGCGCGGGCGCATCGATGTGGGTGGTGTTGTGCATCGAAGTGGTGATGCGCTGGGAAAGCACGCCCGACTTCGCCATGTAATGGATGCGCTCGATCTTCACGTCCTCGAAGTACGGCCAGTTCGGCGACTGGTACCCGAAGCGATGCGAGAGGTTGTAGAACTCGAGCCCCATCTCGTTGTCGAGGTTCTCCTCGAAGGAGACGCCGCGGATTTTCTTGACCAAGTGAGCCTTCCTCCCGATGAGAATGCCGGCGCTCGACAATACCGGCACCTGCTATCGCCCGCGGATCAGCCTTCCGGACGTTATCCAGACTTGTAGCCACCCCAATTGAAGCTCGCAACGGGCGCGGCCCTGCCATGTCGCTGATGATCGCCCCAACTGGCAACCGGGGCGGCGACCAGGGTGGTGCAACCAGGGCGGTTGCGCACGCGCCCCGCCTGATACAGGATGCAGCCTGATCTGTATTTGGGGAGGAACGATCTTGCAGAGCTTCGACGCACGTCTTTCACGCCGCGCATTCACGGCGGGCATTGGTGCAGCCACCACCATCGGCAGCGGACTTTTCGGCGCGACGAACGTCGCCGCAAAGGCGCCCATCGCCGGCAAACAGTTGCCCGGCGCGGTTCGCATGAAGGTCGGCAGCATCGAGGTAACAGCCCTCTGCGACGGCTTCACCAGGGTCCAGGAGAAGCTGTTCCCCAAGTCGAACGAGGCGCGCGCCAAGGAGCTCAGAGCTGCCGCATTCCTGCGACCCGGCGAGATACCGATTCCGGTCAACGCATTCCTGGTCAACACCGGCGACAAGCTTGTCCTGATCGACGCCGGCAACGCGCTCAACTATGGGCCGACCATGGGACATCTGCCGGCTGCCATGAAGGCTGCGGGCGTCGATCCGAAGGACGTCGACAGCGTGGTCCTCACGCACGTGCATCCCGATCACACCAACGGGCTGTTGACACCGACGGGCGAACGCGCGTTTCCCAACGCCGAGCTGGTGATCCAGAAGCGCGAGCATGATTTCTGGAACGACCCATCGAAGCTCAACGGCGCTTCGCCGGTGATGAAGCGTCTGCTCGACATGGCCATTCCGACGTTCAAGCCTTATGCCAAGCAGACCCGGATGATCGAAGGCGCGACGGAGGTGCTGCCGGGCATCCGCTCCGTGCCGCTGTTCGGGCACACGCCGGGCCACACCGGCTACATGGTGTCATCGGGTAAGGACACGTTGCTGGTCTGGGGCGACATCGTCCACCTGGCCGCGTTCCAGCTCGCCGAGCCCGAATGGTCGATCGCCTACGACGTCTCCCCGGACGCTGCGATCGCAACGCGCAAGCGGACGCTGGACATGGTCACCACCGACCGCATCGCCGTCGTCGGCGCCCACCTGCCTTTCCCGGGCAAGGGCCATATCGTAAAGGCCGGCAGCGGCTACCAGTTCGTGCCGGCGCACTTCGAGCCGTCGCTATGAGGCACAACTGCTTCAGGTGAAATCGCAGAGACCCAGCGACCAATGGCGGCGGAGCGATACAACCACCGCGCTCCGCCGCTTCGGGTTCCAGCCTCGCATCCGCCCCGTCCGGTAATCCTCAGCTCACCTGCAGCCGGCGCGCCTGGCGCGTTTCCGCACCCTTCTCGTCGATCCAGGTGAACACGACATCGCCGGTCTCGACCGCCTTCAAGTGGAACGAGAAAAAGGGATTGGCCGCGATGCCCTGCGTGGCATCGACCGTGAACACCTCGTTGCCCGCGTAGGTCACGACGACCCGCTTGATTATGTCGCGCGGTATGACGGCACCGCGATGGTCACGACGATACCCCGTCTCCATAGGTTGCTGGACGATCGTCTTGATCTCGATCACCTGGCCTTTGCGGGCGGTCGCAGGCATCACGATGCGGGTAGGAAGCGACATGGCCAGACGGGGCTCCAATCTCACTGCGCGATATGCGGGCCCTCAGCGCGGGCGGTCGCTGTCGTCGATACAGGCAGGTGTGGTCACCTCGGTCGCTGCCGTCCCTGACCAGTACGAGCCATCGCTCATCTCGGCCAGTACGGTTATCGTCTGACTGTCAGCGACGCGGATGGAGGTCGCAACCTGCGCCTTGCCCGCATGGGCACCAATCCCAAGGCGCGCGATGTAGGGAACGGGATTCTTTTCCGAGAAGATGTGAATGGCCTTCACGTAGTCCGATGCGGTCATCGGACTGACGACGGAGACCGACAGCGAAGTGGAGTTGCCGTTTTCGGTGAGGTCCGGCATCACCACCTTGACGCGGCCAGCTTTCACCGTGGCCTTCCCGACGAGCTTGGCGAGCTCTTGGCGCATGTCGTCGGGCTCACTCAGCGCAGGCCCACCGCCGACGACCGGGGCCGCTGCCAGGGCAAGTCCGCCGGCCACGACAGCACGGCGCGATGCAGCTCGTGGTGATGCAGTCAGAGTGGAAGCTGCACGAATTGCAGGTTGAGCGCGGTCGCGTTGCGTCAATTTCCGTGTCTCCCTCGCCGGTTCGGAGCAATGATCCGTCAAGATAGATAAGAGCCGCCGCCTTCCGCACAACCCGTGCTGGTGAGGCGTCGCGCCTTAGTTGACCGACGGCGCGGCAAAGGTTGTGTCAACTAGTGCGCGATGAACGCCTCACTAAGCCAATATTGATTCTAGTGGCCCTCATGTCGCGCCTAAATCGAACGGTAGTTGCGGCTATGATACGATTTAGGCGCGACGGGCCACTAGCGCTGCTCGAAAAAACGCGGCAAGCAGCAGGCCCAAGCCGCCGGGGAGGCAAGCCCCCCGGCGACTGGCGTCGGTCGTATCAGACGCGCAAGTTCGTGCTCTTCAACGGCATCGAGCGCTGCATCTTGCCCGTTGCGTGGAAGATAGCGTTCAGCACCGCCGGTGCAGCGACCATGATGGTCGGCTCGCCGACGCCGCCCCAGAAGTCGTTGGTCGGGGCGAGCACGGACTCGATGTGAGGCATCTCGTCGATAAGGAGGCTGGGGAAGGTGTCGAAGTTCGTCTCGACCATCGCACCGTCCTTTATCGTGTTCTCCTGATGGAACAAGGCCCCCAGGCCATAGGCGACCGAGCCCTCGATTTGCGCCTTCACCTGGTCTGGATTGACCACGTGGCCGCAATTGGTGCCGATCACCATCCGATGCACCTTCGCCCTGCCGCGATCACTGACCGAGACCTCCGCCACCGCCGCGCAATAGCTGCCATAGCCGGCGAAAACCGCCACGCCGCGATGACGGCCTGCCGGCAGCGGCTTGCCCCAGCCGGCCTTCTCGACAACCGCATTTAAGATACCCAGATGCTTCGGGTTCTTGGCGAGGATCTTGCGGCGGAACTCGACCGGATCCTTGCCGGCAGCCTTGGCCACCTCCTCGACGAAGCACTCCGTGAAGATGGCGTGCTGGTTGCAGTTGACGCCGCGCCAGAACGAGACCGGCACGTGCGTATTACGCATCGCTGCCTCGATCTGGATGTTCGGGATCGCCATGTACCCGAACGGGCTCTCGGTCCCGCCCGCGAACCAGCCCTGAAACATCGTCGGGTCCGAGCCGTCTTTACCGAGCGCCTGCGGACGCACCGAGGACAGGATAGATGCGGCCGACAAGCGTATGTGCAGGGCTTGCAGGTCGCCATTGGCGTCGAGCCCCGCCGTCAGCTTGCACATGCCGATGGGACGATAGGCGCCCTGCACCATGTCCTCCTCGCGCGACCAGATCAATTTGACCGGGCTGCCGGGCATCTGCTTGGCGATCGCGACCGCCTGCTCGACGTAGTCGGTGCGAGCACGCCGGCCGAAGCCGCCGCCGAGGAGTTGCTTATAGACCTCGACCTTGTCGAGCGGCAATCCGGCCACACGCGCGGCTGCGGCATGTGCGGCCTGACCGTTCTGCGTGCCGCACCACACCTCACATTTCTCGGGCGTGTACTTTGCGACGCAGCTCATAGGCTCCATCGTCGCGTGGTTCACGTACTGCGTGCGATAGGTGGCCTCGACCTTCTTGGCAGAGCCCGCGATAGACTTGCCAAAGTCGCCCTGCTTTTTGGCCGAATAGACGCCGGTCGAGCTGGTGAGCCCCTCCTCCAGAGCCGACCAGATGGTCGACTGCTGCACCTTCGAGTTCGGCGTGTCCTCGTAGGCGATCGTGACCACTTCGAGCGCCTTCTTGGCGTGCCACCAGGTGTCGGCCACGACAGCGACGGCATTGTCGCCGACCTTCACGACTTTCTTGACCCCGGGCATCCCCTTGGCCTTGCTGTCGTCGAAGCTCTTGACCTTGGTCTTGAACACCGGTGCGGCCTTGATGACCGCATTGAGCATACCCGGCAGCTTCAAGTCGGTCGTGTAGAGCTGCTTGCCGGTCAACTTGTCGGGTGTGTCGATCCGGCCAAGCGGCTTGCCGGCGACCTTCCACGTCTTCGGATCCTTGAGCTTCATGCTCTTGGGGTCCGGCGGCGTCAGCTTGGAGGCCACCTCGGCAACCTGGCCGTACCTGAGCTTGCGCCCAGTCGGCACGTGCGTGAGTGTGCTGTTTTCCGCCTTGATCTGATCGACAGGCACTTTCCACTGGTTCGCGGCGGCCTGCTTCAGCATCTCGCGCGCAACCGCGCCGCCACGGCGCACGTAGTCGTGAGACGTGCGAATTCCCCGGCTGCCGACGGTGGCGAAATCGCCCCAGGCAGCTTTCCTGGCAAAGCTCTCGCCGGGCGTGACGTACTCGAACTTGACCTTCTTCCAGTCGCCTTCGAGTTCCTCGACGATGAGCTGGGCAAGACCGGTGATAGTGCCCTGGCCCATCTCCGATCGCGCCGTGCGCACGATGATCTCGTTGTTGCGCTTGATCCGAACCCAGATGCCGACGTCGTTCGCCGCATCGCCAGCGCGCTGCGCCTCTGCGATGCCGAGCATATTGGCGTCGAAACCGATTGCGAGACCGCTACCTGCGGCCGCTGTGCCGATCACGAACCCGCGGCGGGAGACCTTCGGTGTCTTCATCATGATTGTCATGGTCTTATCTCCTCCCTGCTCGATTACGCGCGGTCGTTGGTGGGCTTGTTGCCCGCCGCGACGTGAATGGCC
>CAMAYR010000248.1 GCA_945862355.1 Devosia equisanguinis
GACGCGGCAGCGATGACGCTCTACATGGGCTTCTACAACGTCCAGACGGAAGGCACGCTCGGCGCAATCGCCACCACAGCGCGGGCCAAGACCAACCCGATCGACGATATGCAGGTGTTCTACACCGGCGCCACGATCCGGTTCTGATCTTGGTGATGAATGAGGGGGCCGCCTTCGGGCGGCTCCCTTGTTTCTCGAATGTAGCGCGCGCAGGTTGTGACCGTCTCGTGTGATGCGATTTTGGCACATGGCTGCAGGGTAATTCGTGGCATCGAGGCAGTACCCTTGTTTGGTTTATGTTTGTTCGTATGTTGCACGACAGAATGAAAGCCTCCGGATGCAGGCTGGTAGGGCTGAAATGAAACTAAACTGGATAGCGCTGGTCGGGTTAGGGGTGGTTGCCTTGAGCACTGCCTCTATGGCCTTTGAGGAGCAGAAACTGGCGCCGGGTCGGGCAGCCGGCCAGGGGGCTGGTTCTGTCACTGGTTCGGGATCTCAACCGGCTGCTGCGATCATCGATCCTGGTATCAAGGCGCCGAGGGTTCAGTCTGGGACCAAGATTCGTGTGCCAGGTCTTGGGGTTATCGGCGAGATCCCGAAGATGGACTTCGGGCTGGAGCTGCTCTATGGGGCTTCTCAGCCGAAGGGTTCCGACATCGAACGGAACGAGGGTAACGGCGTGATGGGGCGAGTCACGGTGCCACTGAAGTCGTCGCGCTAAATTTTGGCGTGCTGCTTCACAAGGTAGTCAGCTTGTTGGTTGTCATCGACCTCGCATCGTCCGGTGTGGGGTCGAGTTGTTGTGGGCTGCTTGCGCGCCGCCGATCCTGATTCGGTCGCTCAGCAAAGCTGCCAACTCCATCTGCGGGTTGTTGGAACACGGCACGATACCCGCGATCGCGGATTGCAGCAGGTCGGGGGTCACCGTTCGTATCGAAACTTCGGCACACCACCGTGAGTTGCGCAGCCACGATCGGTATGCTGCCTCGTCAGGTGTCAGAGGGCATCGGTTGGGTGCGATCGCAACAGCAGGCCGCCGGGCCCAGATGCACTCCGACAGCATCGAGCTGGAATCGGCCGTACACAGCACGGCGGCACTTGCCTCCAGGATTTGTGGCAATGTACCCGGCCCCGCGGTTTTGACATCGAGAAACCGGGTGATGGGGCTTTCAACCTCGCGTGCCAGGTGGGCCACAGCATCGCTGAAATGGGTCGGAGTGCGCCGCGAGTTGGCAACCAGCCAGCGGACGCCATTTTGCCGAGTCGTGGCGCTCATCAACTCGATCAGCCCGTTCCAGTCCTCGCGTTCGTATCTGATCGCGCCTGCATCGCCCCCGACCAGTAGCCCGAGTGTCGTTGGTTTGGCGAAGTCGGGCGTAGGCGGCGGCGGGCCGAGGCTGTCGGGATCGAGGCGGGAGGGCTTTAATGCCAGGGCATGTCGCGGAAGGTTGGCGTTTCTCGCGTAGGACGTCAGCACGAGGGTGAAATCGCAAGGCTGGAACAGCCGGAGCGAGCCGTAGAAGATATTGGGCACACCCCGGCTCCGAGCGAGCCAGACGTTGGCGGCAAGCGTCTCGGCGCCCGCCGACACTATGAGATCACAGGCAGGAAATTCGGCCTCTGGAATGTCGTAGACGCTGGTGAGCATAGCGCGAGATGGAAGGCGGCTGCGGGTCAGCGCTGCCGCCACGGCTCCTGGCCAACGACCGCGTCGAACGTCGTGACGGACGGTCACCGACGGTCCCAGTCGCTCCACTGCGGCAGCGATACCATCCGAAAGATTGAAATGGCCCGGTCGGCCGTCTGACAGGATGAGGATGCGGAACGGATTCATGGGGCTCGCGCTGCTATGGGCTAAGTGTGCTTGCTGTAAGGGGCCAACGGCGCATCAACGGCGCGAACGGCAAATCGGGCCGATCCCATAAAGGCATGAGCGTAGTCGGGCGGCCATGTCCACCCGGTCGCACCACTGAGCCGACAAGCTTCTACCGTCGCCCGTAGAGATACTCCGGAAGCCACAGGCCGATCTGCGGGAAATTGTAGAACAGCACCATCATCAGCAGCACGATAGCCAGAAAGGGATAGACGCCCTTGAAGATGTCGTCGATCGTCACGCCCTTGGGTGCGACGCCTTTCAGGTAGAACGGCGCCATCGCGACAGGAGGCGACAGGAACGAGGTCTGCAGGTTGAGGGCGACCAGCACACCGAAGAATATCGGATCGATCGCGAACTTGTCGAGCAACGGCAGGAAGATCGGCAGGAAGATGATGATGATTTCGGTCCACTCGAGGGGCCAGCCGAGAACGAAGATGATAACCTGCGTCAGAATGAGGAACATCACTGGCGACAAGTTCAGCGACAGGACGAAGTCCTCCACCACCTTCTGGCCGCCGAGATAGGCGAACACGGAGGAGAACACGGCGGAGCCGACGAACAGCCAGCACACCATCGCGGAGGCGCGTGCGGTCAGGTAGGCGCTCTCCTTGAGCTTCTGGATAGAGAAGCTGCGGTAGAGGACGGCCAGGACGACTGCGCCCAGCGCGCCGACGGCGGCAGCTTCCTGGGGGGTCGCCAATCCGAACATGATGGCGCCCAGCACGCCCAGGATCAGGATGAAAAGTGGGAAAAACGAAGTGGCCAAGCCGAGCAGGATAGTGCCGAGAGACCCTGTGCGCTCTTCGGGCGGCAGCTTGGGGGCGACGGATGGACGGACGATCGACAGGCCGATGACGTAGACCATGTAGAGTGTCGCGAGAATCATGCCGGGAATGAAGGCTGCCGCGTAGAGTTTGACGACCGAGACGCCCGCAGTCGCCCCATACAGGATCAGCATGACCGAGGGCGGGATGAGGATGCCGAGGCAGCCGCCGGCGCACACGACACCCGAGGCAAGCCGCACATCATAGCCCGCGCGGAGCATCGCTGGAAACGCGAGCAGGCCCATCAGCGTCACCACTGCGCCGACGATGCCCGTCGCAGTGGCGAACAAGGCGCACGTTATCAAGGTGGCAACGGCGAGCGAGCCCGGCAACCAACTCGCGGCGAGCTGGATCGAACGGAACAGCCGGTCGAGGATGTTGGCCCGCTCGATCACGTAGCCCATGAACAAGAACAGCGGGATCGACAGCAGCACGTCGTTGGCCATCACCGAATAGGTGCGCTGCACGAACAGGTTGAAGATGTTGGCGCCCATTCCATAGTAGCCGAACATCACGCCCAGGGCCATCAGCGTGAAGGCGATCGGGAAGCCGAGCATCAGAAAGAACAGGAATAGGATGAGCATCAGGACGCCCATCCCGGCAGGCGAGAACAGGGAAGCCAGCGAGAAGCCCTGTTGGGCGGAGGCGGGCGAAAGCCACGCAGCGCCGAGCGATACGGCGAGGAGGACGACGAGCAGAAGCGCGGCGCCGTAGGGAGGGGGGCGTCTTGCGCGCTGGAGGAGGAACATCAGCGGGGCCCTTCGCGTTGCTGGTCCTGTGCGGCTTGCTGGAGGATAACCTTTTCGAGCTCCTCGACGTCGTGCAGGCGTTGGGGCCATTCGCCCGTCTTGATGCACTCGACGCAGCGAAGTAGCTCGGCGACCCCCTGCAGCGTCATCATCACGCCGACGATCGGAATGACGAACTTGAACGGCCAGATGATCGGGCCGTCGGGACTGAAAGACGAGCGCTCGTTGAACAACCAGGCCATGTGCGCGAAGCTCCAGCCGGCGTAGACGAGTGCGATGATGCCTGGGAAATAGAACACCACGTAGAGAACGAGATCCGACCACGCCTGGCTGCGCGGCGTCCAATTGCGATAGAGGAAATCCCCGCGGACGTGTCCATTGCGGGCAAGCGTGTAGGCGCCAGCCATCATGAACAATGTGCCGTACAGCATGTAGCTGACGTCGTAGGCCCAATTGGTCGGAGCACTAAAAGCGTAGCGCGCCACCACCTCGTAGCAGATGGCGAGCGTGAGGCCGACGATCAGCCAGGAGAAGGCCTTGCCGATCCAGGTGTTGAGGCTGTCGACAGCACTAACGAAGGTCATCAAGAGCCGTTCCTCCCGTTGAACGCGGCAGCAGCTCTGCTGGTATCGACAGACCGGGCTATCGCGGCTTCCGCCACGACAGCTCGGTCCGCTTTGCTCGTTCCAGCTCGCCGTGGCGGGCTGCGTAGCATCACGCCTTGAAGATGTGATTGAACGCGATCTGCGGGCTCACGGTGTATTCGAGGTCGAAACCGACGACGCGCTTGGCCCAGGCCTTCTGGCTGTCCACGACCTTCTTGAAGAACGCATCCTTGGATTGTTCGGCCACGACCTTGTCCCACGCCGCCAGCTGTGCCTTCAGCACGCTCTCGGGCGTCTTCGTCACAGTGACTTTGGCTGCCTTGATCGCCTCCAGATCCTTGGAGTAGCGGTCCATCGCCTTCCACGACATGTCGGACGACGCTGCGTCCACCGCGTGGCGGATCATCGCCTGCAACTCGCCCGGCAGGCCGGTGAACTTGGCGCGGTTGAACAGGATTTCGAACGTCTCGTTCGGCTGATGATAGCTTTGAACCATCAGGTTCTTGGCGACGTCGGTGAAGCCCAGCAGGCGATCCGACGAAGGATTGTTGAATTCCGCGCCGTCGATCAAGCCCTTCTCGATGGCGGGCACGATCTCGCCACCCGGCAGGATGGTCACGTTGGTGCCGAGCCCCTTGAACATGTCGGCAGACAGACCGACGGTCCTGTACTTGATGTTCTTGAGGTCGTTGGGGCCGGTGATCGGCTTCTTGAACCAGCCGAGCGGCTGGGTCCCCATCGGACCGTATTGGAAGCCGACGATGTTGAGCTTGAGGATCTGGCCGACGAGCTCGTCATAGAGTTGCTGGCCACCGCCGTAGCGCATCCAGCCGAGAACCTGGTTGGCGTCCATGCCGAGCGCCGGGCCGGTTCCGAACAGCGAGAACGCCTTGTTCTTGCCGAACCAGTAAGCCGACACGCCGTGGCCACCGTCGAGAATGCCGTTGTGGACGGCATCGATCAACTGGAACGCAGGCACGACCGCGCCTGCCGCGAGCAGTTCGATACGCAGGCGACCGCCCGACATATCGTTGACCTTTTTGACGAAATCTCCAGCGAATTCGTGGAAGATGTCCTTGGTCGGCCAAGTCGACTGGAACTTGAGGTTGACGGTCTGAGCGCGGCTGACCTGCGGCATCGCGATCGTGCCGGTTGCTGCAGCGCCGGCGGCGATCGCGCCAGTCCTCAGGAATTTACGTCGGCTGACAGCCTTTGCTTGCGATGTCATGCGTATTTCCTCCTTGGGCCGGACTTGTCAGTCCTTGGCTCTTTTTCCGTATGGGTGCAGGATATGCCCCGGGCCGGATGATCGGTAGGCAGACGCCCCACCGCCGATGACAGGTATACGGATATCTGCCCGATACGACCAGACTTCGCCTGGCTGTGTGACTACGACTTAGGTTGCAGTCTGGACCACCCGGCGAGCCGGCGAGCCGCCTCCGCCATCGACTCGGTCTTGCCGGAGTAGGAGAACCGCACGAAACGCGCCCCACGCGCATCGTCGAAGTCCACGCCGGGTGTCGCCGCGATACCTGTCTCCTCGAGCATGAGCTGGGTGAAGGCGCGGGCGTCGTCGGTGAAGCGGGAGACGTCGACGTAAAGGTAGAAGGCGCCGTCGGCAGGCACGATCTCCGTCAGGCCGGCCTTGGGCAGCTCGGCCAGTAAGAGATCGCGATTGGCCCGGTAGACGGCGCAGTTTGCCTGGAGTTCGTCGTTTGCGTCGAACGCGGCGAGTGCTGCGGCTTGGGCGATGGCTGGCGCGCAGATGTAGAGGTTCTGCGCCAAGCGCTCGATGGTTCGCACGAGGCCAGGGGGCACGACCATCCATCCGATCCGCCAACCGGTCATAGAGTAGTATTTCGAGAACGAGTTGATCACTATGACGTCGTCGCCGTAGGCGAGCGCGGTGGCAGCGGGCATCGTGTAGGTCAGGCCGTGGTAGATCTCGTCGGAGATGAACCACATTCGCCAGTTGCGGCAGGTCTGGACCAAGGCTTCCAGCCGGTGTGGCTCCAGCATCGTGCCGGTCGGATTGGACGGGCTTGCCACGAGCATTCCAGCGACCCCGACCTGGCCGACGCGCTCCACATCGGCGGCGGTCCGTTTGCCTTTCGGAATGTTGCGCCGCTGTGCGAGCACTGTCCGGTCGATCTGATCGGGTGTCGGCATCCAGCGCTGCTCGGGGCCGGTTTCAACGATCAGGCTCTCGACGCCCAATGCAGACAATATATGCCGGTAGCAGGGATAACCCGGAGATGGCAGGATCACGCGATCGCCCGCATCGAACAGGGCGAGGAACGCGAGCACGAACGCGGCGGACGAGCCCGTCGTCACGATCACGCGTTCTGGTCCGACAGTGACGCCGTGCAGGTCCTTGTAGTAGCGCGCGATGCGTTCGCGCAGCGCAGGCCGGCCGAGCCCTTCGCTGTAGCCCAGCGTATCGGTGTCGATGAGCCGCTTGACGGCCTCGCGCACGATTTTGGGAGCCCCCGTGCCGGGCTGGCCGACTTCCATATGGATGACGTCCGCACCGGCTGCCTCGCGGCGGGCGGCCGCGCTGATCACGTCCATGACGATGAAGGCCGGCACGGCGCTGCGTTGCGCGGGCGGTCGCGGTAGGCCGAGGGTTGTGGTGGAAGGCGGTTCGGTCATGGAGACGGCCAGCGTGATGGAGGTGCCGGGGATCAAGCACGCGCGGGGGTGGATGTCATCACGAATGCGCACAAGCGCCAAGGTCGGGTGGTTCGATGCCTTTGGTCCGAAGCCGTTGGTTCGATGCTGGCGGCACAGGACCGATGCGGCAGCGCAGCCGCTCGCCCTTCAATTCCGCCAAGCATGAACCTATAACCTGTCTGAGATGAGAGTGATGATCGGAGCGATTACAGAAATGGCAGGTCGATCATGTTCAGCCGTTTGATGCAGTGCCCGCGGTTCGGTCTCGGGTTGTTTCTGGCCGCCGTAATGGCGCCGCTGGCCGCCCCGAGCCTGCATGGCCTGCTGCCGCCGGCGGTTGCCCAGCGCGAAACAGGGCCGCCGCTGGCCCGCGCGGTGGCTCAGTACTCGTTCGCCCCGATCGTGAAGCGCGCCGTTCCCGCAGTCGTGAACGTCTACGTTCGCACGCGCGTCCAGACTTTCAACTCGCCGTTCGCCAACGATCCGGTGTTCGGGCGGATGTTCGGGGAGATGTTCGGGATGCCCGCCGAGCGCATCCAGAGTTCGCTGGGCTCGGGGGTGATCGTCAGCGCCGACGGGACGATCGTCACCAACGCGCACGTTGTC
>CAMAYR010000249.1 GCA_945862355.1 Devosia equisanguinis
CGACACGTCCTCCGGTCGCTCCGGAGAGGCCGAAGCCATACTGGCAGCCGCCCCCGAAGGACGCCTGGAGATCCTCCAGTTGAGCCCAAAGATCAACAACAGTCGCAACGAGGGGCCACAGACACAGGAAATAATTGGAAAAATGCTTATTTAACCGACTCAGCCCAATAACCATGTGTAGCCGCTCGACCGGCACGAACGGCTGAACGCGCGAATTGACCAAGCTTTGTCAATCCTGAGCGCTTGGCTCGATTAGTGCTTTGAAATTCGATAATCTGCCGCGGTCGACACCTTGCCGCCTTTTGGTGGTTAGCATGCGCAAGAGGGACGGTCTTGGATGCCTCGCTCGGGCAGTGGTAGCGGCGCCACACACCCTGCGAGGCAGCCGGAAGGGTAAGCGCGGGAAGCGCAACAAGGACAAGTCATGGCCTACAGAGGCGACGATCTCGACCTGCGGACCCCTCAATCCTGGAGTAGCACGGGCCGTGAGGCTGGCGCTGGCGACCAGCCGAACTGGTGGACCCGCTCCGCTGTTTACAAGGGCGGCCGTTCCGACCCGATCTGGGTCGACGACTACGTCATGGCGTGTTGCAATCACGCCTACGACTTGGCCGTAGCCCATCGCGCACCCGAGGTTCGCCTGGAGCACCTCATCAACGCCTTGACGCTCAACGAGTACGCCGCCGGTGTGCTCGAGGCCCGCGGCCTCAGCAGCGCCTCGCTGCGTCGCGAGAGCGCAAGCGCCATCGCCAACGACATCCCCACCGCTGCCGGCTCGGTGAGCGGTCCACCCAAACGCTCCGAAGGCGTCGAGGAAACCCTGCGCCTCGCGGCAGACCATGCCTACCCTCGCCGCACGCCGGTCACGGTCGAGGACCTGTTGCATGCGCTATTCGACATGAAGCGCGACCTGCCCGGCCTGCAACTCCTGTTGCGCAATGCCCCCGCCTGGCCCCCCCGCAACGGCGCCGAGCCACGCCCCGACCTGCGTCTTGATCCTCTACCGCATCTGAGCCGGCCCCAACCCACCCAATGGCCCGGCCGCTATGCCTCCCCCGCCGCGCACGATTATTTCAGCGGACCGCCCCAGCGCGAGCTGGTCCCGCCGTCGCGCGACCCACCCCGCCCCGCCCCGCTGCGCGAGCCGCTGGCGCCGGCCTCGGTCGACAACTTCCAGGACGTGCGGCTCGATTCCCTGGAGCGCGCCATGCGTGACATCGCCGTCGATCTCGCCGACGATCGCAAGACGCTACGCGCCCTGGTCGGCGATCTCCAGCGCGCCACCACCGCGCAAGCCGACGACACTGGGCGCTTCCGCGGCGGCCTCACCGAGCGCCTGGCCGCCCTCGAGGACGCCGTTGTGCGCACGCGAAATGATACCGCGTCCATTCCCGGTGCAGTCTTGGAGCGGCTGTCCCACATCGAGCGCTCGGTCGAACAGCGCATCTCCGAGACCATGCGCAACGTCGCGCCCAGCTCGATGCTGATCGACCGTCTCACCATGATCGAGCGGGCCCTCGATACCCGCCTTTCCGAGCCCGTCCTCCCAGCAAGCCCCTCACCGGCACTGCTCGATCGACTGACCGCGATAGAGCGCAGCCTCCAGGACCGCATCGTCGACGTTGCCCGTGCGACCGGTGCCGTCGCCGAGCGCCTTCAGACCCTGGAGAGCGCCAGCCACCAGCCTGTCGAAGCCACGCTTTCCCCCCTCGTCTCGCAGCGGCTCGATACCATCACCAGTTTCAGCGGCAAGATCGACGAACTCGAACGCAGCTTCCAGCTGATCCTCGACCGCATGACCGGCATCGAGCGCCATCTGGCGAACGCCGCCGAAGCCGAGCCCACCGTCGTCGATCTCTCCGGCCTGGAAAGCCGTCTCGACGCGCTCGATCGAACGGTAGTGAAGACGGTGGAAAGCAGCTTCGATCTGGCGCCCGTCACCGACCTTCTGTCGGGCATCGAGGCACGCGTCGCCGGCGTCGAGCGCACCATGGACAATCGCGCTACGGAGACCGGCCGCACAGTGTCGTTCATCGGCGAGCGCCTGCGCACCTTCGAGGAGACGATCGGCGGCCAGAAGAACGAGACCGTCGACAGATTAGGCCAGATCGAGCGCTCCCTCGCCGCCTATGCGGAGAGCACGATGAGCACCAGTGCCTCCCACGACAAGGATCTCACCGAGGTGCACGAGGCGCTGCTCAAGCTCAACGCCAATCAGCAGACGCTCGCCGGCACGCTCGACCAATGGCGCCTGGACAATACCGGCGACCTCAGCGTCATCAACAATCGCCTCAAGACGATCGAGGAGCTCGACCAGCGTAACAACCCTCAGATCGAAAGCCTCGCCGCCCAGGTCACCGCGATTCACACCACCTTGTCACGGCGCGAGGTTCGCAAGAGCCGCTTCCTCCATTGGCTCTTCGGCACGGACGAGTGGTACTCCGCGAGCTACGACACCAGGCGCTGGCGGAGCGTGCAACCCGTCGGCCTGGCTGAGCCATCCACCGAGACCGTCACCATTCATTCCAGACCATTGCCCCCGGCCGCCACGCCGCGGCGATAAGCTCTCGACCGCTTGGATGGAGGTTCGCAGCCGGGCCACTGCAGGAAACACCAGGCAGGCGGCGAATTACACAACTTGATCCATGCACCTTGATCCATGAACCGGGCGTCGCATCACAGCGGCGCCCGAATCGTTTCATCTACCGACGCGCTTTAAATGCCGCCCCACATCCGTGCCCCACATCAGTTGTTGCGCGTGGGCAATTGGCCGACTATCAATTGCCGGTGGCCCGTTCGGGGGAAAGCGGCATCTCAGGAGCGCTCGGCGCTTCCAATCGAGAATGCAGGGGCGCGGTCGAGTGATGAGTAACGAGTCCGAGGGGCAGGATCGTCCCGCCGATATCGAGACGATCAAACAGCTTCTACGCAAGTTGGAAGAAGCCGCGGGCCGCGAAAGCGACGCGCAAGACCTTCTTTGCGCATCGGAATTTGGCCTCGAGCCGGTGGCAGCCATCGAGCCCGCCGAAGCGGTCGCCGCCGCTGCGACGCCGGCATCCGACACTTCCGCCGAGCCCCGCGACGAGCCCTATTTCGCGATAGCAGCCCAGCCCGTGTCAGTGGGCTCAGAGATGGTCGTGCTCGCGGCCAGACCGCCCGACGGGCTTGCAACGCTCCAGCGCGGTCAGCACCGGCATTCCACTTCTATCGACGACGTACTTGCCGGCTCCCCTTCAGCAATCATTGTCCCGGATTATCCTGCGGCACCGGTCGCAATCTCCAAGGCCCATCATGCCCGCAGCGGCCGTATCGTAATCGCCGCAGCGTCATTCGCCTTGGGCATCGCCGCTGCCGGCACCATGCTCGTCGGCTTCCAGTACCTGCAGGCCAACAGCGCGCGCGAAGTGGCCTCCGCACCATCCCCCACGGCGGTTCCAGTCGCCAGTCCACCTGCTGCTGCTGAACCGGCTGCGGAGATCGCCGTCGCCCCCGTTGGGCCGACACCAGCGACCATCTCGGCATCCGATAACGCAGCACCTTCCTCGCCCGTCGAAGCCACATCCCCTATGGGCGCCGCTGCAGTCGAAGCGCCGCGTGCTCCCCCACGCACGAGCGAGCCCGCCTCCCCAGCTTCGGCGGCGGAGGCGTCATCTGCCGCTCCCGGCTCATCGGATGCTCCAGCAACTCCCGCCATCGCCTCCACTATCGCTTCGGCTGAGACCGAAGCGGGATCCGGCATCAAGCCCCCCGAAGCCGCGACGCCTCCCGTCGCGCCCTCTGCGGCACCAGAGCCGACCCAGACGAAGCCCGCGCCGGAACCAGCCATTACCTCCGTCTCGGCCGGTGCCGCGCCAGCGCGCCCGACGGCGGGCCCGCAACGGACCCTCCACGTGTCCGATCTGGTCGAGTTGCGCGCCGGTCAGCGATTGCTTTTGAGCCTCGCCGTCGAGCCCGCCGTTACCGAGACGGAACGGCTGCTGGTGGTTTTCCGCGAGGTGCCGCCGTGGCTTTCGATGTCGAAAGGCGGCGCGATCGGCAACGCGATCTGGCTTCTGCCCGCCCATCAGGCTGGTGACGTCATGATCGAGCCCAGCGACGGCGCAGGGCCCAGCGCAGCCGATCTTGTCGTCCAACTCGCCCGCATCGACGGTGAAATTCTGGCGGAGAAGAAAATCAAGGTCCGCGTCAGGGCCCGCGCGCCGCTCGGCACTCAATCCATCGTCGCGTCCTCGCCGTTGGAGCAGGCCGTTATCCTGCAATTGCAGGCCCGCGGCGAGTTGTTGCTGGACACCGGCGAGGTTGAAGCGGCCCGCACCCTCTTGCGCACGGCCGCAGAGGCTGGAAGTGTGGCGGCCGCCCTGCGGCTGGCCGAGACCTACGATCCCGGCGAGGTGGTGCGGCTCGGCGTCACCGCAGGCTCGGCCGACCCCGCTGAAGCAGTTCGCTGGTATGAGCGTGCCGAGGCATTGGGCTCACCCGTCGCCGCCGCGCGGCTGGTATCTCTCGGACGGCGGTAGATCGTGAGCATGGCTGGAAATTCCTTCGCGGACCATCCCAAGTCCGCGCCGAGGTTGGCGCCGAGGTTCGCGTCCATGTCCGCGTCCATCTCTTCAGGCATGACGGGCACGCCCCCCGCGGCCGCGACGCCGCCAGGCCGTTGTTCGGCTCTGAGCCGGGCCTCCCCACTATGCAAATCCAGATCGCGGACAAAGGCCCTGGCGCAGTTGGTCGTACTCGCCCTCGTCGCCATCCTCTTGACCTGCGCCGTCGCAAACAGCGACGTGCTCGCCCAGCAGACTGCACCGGACAAGTCGAACCCCGCCAGTCTGCGCCCCATCAATATCGGCTTCCTCCGGCATGCGGTCGGCCCGTGGATGGCCCGCATTGCCGATGGCGGCATCGACAGCACGACCGGACGCACCATCCGCTGGTTCCCGCACGACACCGATTCTTCCATCGTCGTCGACATCTCCTCCGGCCGCCTCGACATCGGCCTGATCGGCGCCGCGGTCGCCGCGGCCGCGATCGTGCGCGGCCTCGATCTGCGCATCTTCTACGTTCTGGGAGGTTCTCCCGACAGCGATGGACTGGTCGTCGGCCCCAGTATCGACCAAGGCGATGCCCGCAGCCTCGCCGCCAAGGTCATTGCCGTTCCATTCGGCTCGACACCGCACTTCCGTCTGCTCGAGAGCTTGAAGCACCTGGGGGCGACCTTGCCTTCCCTGCGGGTCGTCAACCTGCAGACCTCGCAGATAAGGGATGCCTGGCGGCGCGGCGAGGTCGATGCCGCCGCAGGCTCGGACCCGCTGCTGACCGAGTTGTCCGCGCGCGGCCACCGGATGCCACTGGCCAACAGCGGCCCACACTCGGGCCTGCTCGTTCTCGCAGCCCAGGCGGATTTCGCCACCCAGCACAGCGTCTTCCTATCCCGCTACATCGACATCATCGCCCGAGCCGAGAAAGTGCGCGCCAGCCGCGATCGGCCTTACACGACGGACGATCCCGACATCAAAGCCATCGCTCAGGCGACAGGGCTTTTGCCAGACGCGATCGCCTCGACCATCGCGCGCGTTCAGCCTCCCCCGCTCGCCGAGCAACTATCCAACAAATGGCTCGGCGGCGGCATCGAATCGGGGCTGGTGGCCCATCTGAAATCGACGGTCGACATCTGGCGATGGGCAGGCCGCCTGCCGGCCCGAGAGCCCGACTTCATCGCCGCGATCACACTGGTGCCGGCCCAAATGGCGCTCGGCTATCAGAAGTAGTTGCCGCCGCCCGTCCGCTCTCCGCCTGTCCGCTCGCCACGAACCGGAGGGACTTTACGCACCGTTGTCGCCAGCCGTAGCCGCGGCTATGCGACCGAGAATGCGCCCTAACGATCGACGTCGATCTTCGAAAACGGCCTCGACGAGCCGCGCGATGCTCTCGTCCAGCGCCCGGCCGCCGCAGGCGATCCATCGTTCCTCGTAATCGGCCAGATGAGGATTGCGCCGCAATTCGTCGATTTCTGCAGCGTTCACCATCGCGAGGTTCGCGAAATGCGGGGCCGCCTCGCTCTGCAGCCTTGCCAGCACCCGGCCCCGGTCACGCTCGGAATTGAGCATGTCGCACAGCGTCACGACGAGCAGCCCTTTGCGCCGCAATCTGGCCGGCACCCCATGCCACGCCGACAGCTCCGTTGCCTTCCATGCCTGCGTTGCCGCCGTGCACCAGATCGCGATGCTCGCGTAACCGAAGGCATCGGCATTCGCCCCCTCAAGGTTGGCCATGCCCGAGGCGAGCCCCGGGGTATCGATCAGCTCGAAAGCCTCCAGCCGCGCCACGGGCAGGCCGACATGCAGCATCCGCGCACGGCCATGTCCCAGCAATTGCAAACCGGTGTCGTCGAGCGGCCACCGCGTCCGGTCCGTCAACTCCAGCTCGAGGCTCGAGACCGTGTTGTAGAAAACGCGGATCGGAATACGCGTATTGGCATGGAAGCTCGTCGGCAGCACGTCGGCTCCGATCAGCGCGTTGGCAAGTGTCGTCTTGCCGGCGTTGAACTCGCCCAGCAGCACGATGCGCGGTGGCCGGACGAGACGCCTCTGGACCCGATCGAGCAAATGCGCGAACCGCCGCGCCGAGCCGGCGCGTCCCCCCGTCGCCTCCAGGCGCCGGCGCGATGCCGCCAGCGCCTCGGCAATCTCCTGAATGTCGTCGGAAATCATCGGCTCGTCACCGCTGCAGCGCTTTCCCTTGTCGGCCGATCATGGCGCAGCAAGCTACTTCGATGCCTCATAGCTGCGCAATACTTCCAGATCATGACTTCCAGATCATCACGGCGTTCGTCGTGAACCAGTCTCCAATCCAACGACAGAAGTTGCCCCGTGCCGTGGAGCTGGTTCCCGGAAGACCGGACACGCCCTAATCCAGCGTCGCCTTGCAGTGGGTGGCGAGGCGTGACAGCTCCTCCACCAATTCCGTGGCCGCCGAATATCGGCCCATCGCCTGCGAAAGCATCTCGTCCACCTTCGGGTCGGTGACGCCATCCCCCCCGGCGGCGTGCCGCCGCATCATCGTCTCGTAGTCCGCCACGACCTGCGCCCGCCGCGTCTGGATGGCGGAGAGCATACCCGTCGACACCGCGTGCGCTTGCCTTAGCGTTGCATTGATGCGGGCACTGAGCTCGCTGTGCGCCTGCCGCGCCAACTCCTCCGTGACCGGCATGAAATCGTCGCGGATGATCTGGCGCAACTCGCCAGCGCGCTCGGTCGGATCCGGGCGCTGCGCAAACC
>CAMAYR010000250.1 GCA_945862355.1 Devosia equisanguinis
AGCCACCCCAAGCCGAGTTGGTCGCATCATTCATCGCCTATCTGAAGGAGCAGACCCAGATCAACGGTGGCTTCTACTCCCGTCATTCCTTGCAACTGCTCACGCAAAACCTGGCACAAGTCATGGTCAGCCGCCCATCGGCGCCGCACTTCGCGCTGAAGGCGGAGGCCATCGAATGCCCTCCCGTTGAAGGCCGGGAGCTGGCTTTTGCAAGATCTTGATCCGAACCATCGGCAGCGCCACGTTTTGTCGATCGGGTTTCTCATCGACATCGGCGGTTTGGATATGAGGCTTTGGATTACGCGGGCGGCGATCCGTCCCACGCCGTTTGTCTTGCGCCGGCAGTGACGGATATTTCTGCGCAAGCTGGAGTTTTCCCTCTGACGAATGATTCCCGTCGAGCCGCAAATCGGTCATTGCGGGAGCTCTGCGACGCGATCACATCTGCCTCTACGTGACGACACCTTCAACGATGACAACTACGGGTCGGGGCGCCACGGCTCGATCGTGCGGTTTTATTCAGGATGGAATGCATTGCCTTCGATGTCGAGGCGCTCCATCTCGCACTTCTTGATGCGGATGCCCCTCCCGTAGGTGCGCTCGTCGAGGGCACATTCGACTTCCTGGATTACCCATAATCCTCAGCCAGCTTCACGACGCGATAGGGCATTGCCGGTGTTCTTGCCGCAACCCAAACGAGGCGAGGGATCAGACTTGCAAGATCATAGCGTCGGTTGAAGCGATAGGCGAACTCGGCGAGGCGCCGCGCCGCGTGCCTGTTGCTGGCCGAGCGGAACGTGGCTGCTATGCCTGCCTTGATGGTGGCGAGCGCCGTGTTGATCGCCTTGAACGAGGGATGGCGTGTCGCCTTGCGACCGGTGCCGGTGATGATCGGCTCGCGCGTGCAGTCGGCATCGGCAACACCTCTGAAGCAGCCGAGCCCATCGGTAACGACACGGGAGCCACGTTTTACGATCCGACCTGTCACCTTCCTGACATTCATCTTCGTAAAGCGGCGCACGCCCACGAGCTCGATGCCAGCTGATTACCAAGGCGTCTCCTCTATCCCGCCACCACGCCCGGCTAAAAGGCTTCTCGTGACCTGCGGGGAGGCCGGTATGCCGCTCAACAAGGTGCAGTTCCAGACGTGACGAAGACGAAATGTGGAGCCTCGAGACCATGCTCGCGAAGACCGGCCTGTCGCGCTCGACGCTCTACGCTTGCGTCTCGATCGGGCTGTTCCCGAAGCGCCGACGTCTCGGCGTGCGGCGCATCGCGTGGCTCGCCTCCGATTTCCGGGCCTGGATGGCGAGCCGGCCGCAATAGCGCCGGCAGCGTGGTCAACGATAATGGCGGCGGTGACGTCGGTGATGGACGGCGGTGCGACGCCCTACAGCGCCGCTTGCCGCTCCGTTGGCGCGCTGCCGTACTGGCGGCGGCGATCATGATCGCGCCGTGCCACAACGAGGAGAACGAGCAGGAGGTTCGAATGTCAGGATTGATCGACGGCAGCGACACACGGGGCAACTCGGCGGAACATCACATTTCAGCCGCTTTCAGCGACCGCGCCGTGCGGGGTATTTTGTGGGGTGCCGAGCCGGCTGCCTCTAAAAAACTAATAGAATCAATGTATTATGACGTTATTTGGTGGAGCCGAGGGGACGGTGACGAGCCTGACGATTCAAGCTCTTAGCGCTCCCAAACCTAGCAAGATCCCACACTGTCTTGCATGGCGTTTCCTGGGAGACTCCCAAACCTCGCTGCCTATGACGGCCCCTGTAAGATTTGCCCTCCAGATATCTGACTGCGCGGCGGCCGATGCCGGCAATCTGCATGATGGCGCGCATCACTGCTGTGGTTGGCAGGAGCTTGTCCGTGTCGGTCGTTGTGCATAGTGGTCTCATTCACGCGGACCTTTCATTTGCCGGACAGTTGAACTATATTCTGGTCCATCTGACCAGAAAGGGTTGTCGCCGTGACCGCACCAACCACCGGTAAGACGCCGCGTCGCCCACACGGCCCAGGGCGCTGGCGACTACAAGATGCGAAGGCGCAGTTCAGCGAGCTTGTCCGCCGGGCTCGCGAGAAGGGGCCGCAGCGTGTCACCGTCCATGGCAAGGACGCAGTCGTTGTTGTCGACGCCGCGGAGTGGGATCGGCTGAATAAGCCAGTGTCCGGACGGGATCTCGTGGACGCACTGGCAAGCTCACCGCTTTGGGACGTGCCGATCGAGCGGCTATCGGTGAAATCGCTAGTTCGGGATGTGAAGCTTTGAGGGGCTGGCTGATCGACACCAACGTCGTGTCGGAGCTTCGGCGGGCGCGACCGGCCCAGAAGGTGAGGGCATTCGTCGCCGGCCAGCCGGGCGACGTGCTCTTTACAAGCGACGTGACATTCGCCGAGGTCCGCTTCGGCATCGAGCAGGTCACTGATCCGGCGCGCCGGGCCGACCTAGTGCAGTGGCTCGATCGCACGCTGCGACCGCTATTTGCAGGGCGTGTGCTGGGGGTAACCGAGGATGCATTGCTGCGATGGCGCCTAATGTTGGAAGTCGGCCGCAAGAAGGGCCACACGTTTTCGGAGCCCGATCTTCTCATTGCTGCCATGGCTGCCTTGGCGGATCTCATCGTGGTCAGCCGGGACGTCAGCGAGTTCATCGCAGCCGGCGTGCCGGTTTTCGATCCCTGGGACTGAACGCTCCATGCCGGAAGCCGAGCGATCCAGATTGGCGACGCGGACATGGCGAATGCCTTGGCCAAAGCGGCGGAATTGATCGCGGTTTGAACGACGGAATGCGGTAAATCCTCAGCCAGATGCAATCTCGTATCCGAGGCTTCGGTATCCCGCCTGCCGCTTCAGCGCCACGCGCCAACATGCTGACACCGCTGTCGACATAGTCGTAGACGATCACCTCGCGCTTGGCGTGGTGCTCACGGTGCAGGCGACCGACATACTGGGCAAGCGTGCCGCGCCACGAGATAGGCATGGTCAGGAACAGTGTGTCGAGGGAGGCATCGTCGAAACCTTCGCCGAGGTAGCGGCCCGTCGCGAGCACGAGGCGCTCCTCCGTATCCGGCCGCTTCAAGCCGTCCTCCGCGGCCCGGCGCTCAGGGGCGCTCATCCCGCCGTAGAGCACGACGAGGTTCTTCGTGAACTTCTCGAAGCGGCCTCGCAGATGGTCGAGATGATCGCGCCGCTCCGTGAGAATGACCGGCCGTCGACGTGCTTCCAGGCTCTGCAGCACGTCGTCAAAGATGAGATCGTTGCGCCTTTCGTCACCGGCGAGGGCAGCGTAAAGCGCTGTCATCTGCATCGGGCCCTGCTCCACGAGGTTTGGCGTCGGACGGAACCCAGTCTCCCGCAGGCGCACCTTGTGCGCGAATGCGCGCGTCGCCGCCTGCGACTTGGCATCCACACGATAGCGGACTGGGCCGCATTGCATGAAGATGATCGGATGATGCCCGTCCTTGCGGGCGACAGTGGCCGACAGCCCGAGCACGTAGCGCGCCTTCGACCGACGGGCGACCAGCTCGAAGCTCACGGCGGACAGATGGTGACATTCGTCGACGATCAAATGACCGTAGTTGCCCACCACGTCGCTCACTTCGCCGTTGCGCACGAGGCTCTGTATCAGGGCGATGTCGATCTCGTGGCGAGATCGCAAGGGAAATCTTGTGGAGCGATCATGCGACCCGCCGGCCACTGCGTGTCCGGAGCCGCCCGCGCCATCTACTGTTGCCAGATGGTGATCGATTCTCGCGCAGGCGCCGAGCGCACTCCGGCGGCAAATTCACCGTCGTCTTCTACCGTCCGCCGCGGGGCCAACCGAACGCGGGCTCGCACTGAGCTCGACCGGCCGCCCGAGACGCAGGGTTGGAGCACCACCGACGAGCAGGAAATTGACATCCGGCGCTGGCGCGGCCGCACCGAGATCGAGGCGATCGTGCCGCTGGAGCCGCGCGAGTCCGTCTTCGGCACCTTTCGCGTGCGTTCGGACACCGGCAGCAGCTACGACGTCGAGATCCGCAGTCTTGAGCAACACGTCAACTCCTGCGGTTGCATCGATCATCGCGTCAATGCTCTTGGCACCTGCAAGCATATCGAGGGCGTGCTCGATAAGCTGCGCCGCCAGAGTATCGCAAAGGACGATCCGACCCACGCCAATCGGCGTGTCGAGATCTTCCTCGATCGCCGCGACGGCGCCTCCCCGCGGATCGCCTGGGCCGCGGGGAGGCGCGCGAGAGAGGCTGTCCAAGCGTGGCTGGCGCCTTTCCTCAAGGCCGATGGGACGCTGCGGCCCGAGCCGGCAAAGGTGGCCGAGCTGCTGAAGTCTTGGGCGGAGGCGCCTGCGCACATCCGCCGCGGAGTGCGGGTATCGCTGCATTTCGCGTCGTGGCTCGAGCGTCACAAGCGCCAGCGCTCGCGGGGCAAGGCGCGCGAGGCTTTCTTGCGTGAGGTGGAGTCCGGCAAGGCGAGCTTCGACCTCACCCGCCTGCCTCTGTTGCCCTATCAGCGCGACGGCATGCTGCATCTGGCCTTCGGCGAGCGCACGCTGCTCGCCGACGAAATGGGCCTCGGCAAGACCGTCCAGGCGATCGCCGCCGCCGAGTTCTTGGCGCGGCGCCGGGGCGTCACGCGCGTGCTCGTGGTATGTCCCGCCTCGCTCAAGTCGGAGTGGGAGGAGCAGATCGCCCGCTTCACCGCGCGGCCGGCGCGGCCCGTATTCGGGCCCCGGCAGGCTCGGCACGCCGCCTACCGCGAGCCCTCCTTCTTTAACATCGTCAACTACGAGCAGGTGCTCTCCGACGCTGCCGAGATCAACGCGCTGCTCAAGCCCGATCTCGTTATTCTCGATGAAGCACAGCGCATCAAGAACTGGCAGACCAAGACTGCGCGCGAGGTCAAGAAGCTCCGCTCGACCTACGCCTTCGTGCTGACCGGCACGCCGCTCGAGAACCGCATCGACGAACTCTACTCTATCGTCCAGTACCTGGACCCTGAGCTGCTCGGGCCGCTGTTCCGGTTCAACCGCGATTCCTACGTGCTCGACGAGCGCGGCCGACCGACCGACTACCAGAACTTGGCTGCACTAAGGAATCGCGTGGCGCCGGTATTGCTCAGGCGACGCAAGGCCGATGTCGATACCGAGCTGCCGGGACGCACCGTCACCAACTACTTCGTCGCCATGGCCGACGAGCAGCGGGCCCGCTACGACGAGTACGCCACGAGGGCTGCCAGGCTGCTCGCCCTGGCGCAGCGCCGTCCACTTCGACCCGAGGAGTTCGAGCAGCTGCAGAAGTGGCTCGCCTGCATGCGCATGATATGCGACACCCCGGCGATCCTCGATCCCGAGTGCCGCGTCTCGCCGAAGCTCGAGGAACTGGAGCGCGTGCTCGCCGATCTGCTCGCCGACCGCCATGCCAAAGTGATCGTGTTCTCCGAGTGGGAGCGCATGCTGGATATGGTGCGCGAGCTCGCCCGCGAGATGGGCATCGAGGCGGCTTGGCACACGGGGTCCGTGCCGCAGCACCGGCGTCGCGTCGAGATCAACCGCTTCAAGCAGGATCCGCAGTGCCGCCTGTTCCTGTCGACCGACAGCGGCAGCGTGGGGCTCAACCTCCAGGCGGCGAGCGCGGTCGTCAACGTCGACCTGCCATGGAACCCGGCCAAGCTCGAGCAGCGCATCGCGCGCGCCTGGCGCAAGGGGCAGGTGCGCTCCGTCACGGTCGTCAATCTCGTCGCCGAGGATTCGATCGAGCACTCCATGCTGCACCTCCTGGGTGCCAAGCAGGCGCTCGCCGACGGCGTGCTCGACGGCCAAGGCGACCTCGCTGCGCTCAAGATGCCGTCAGGCCGCGCCGCCATGATCGAGCGCATGGCTTTCCTCATGCGGGCGAGTGTCAGACCCGCTGGCGGGACGGAGGCGAAGCCCCGCGCCACGTCATTGGAGGCGGCCGTTGCCGAGGAACTGAAGCGCCGTCATGGCGAGCGTGCGCTGTTGATCGAGTCGCGGCAGGGTGAGGACAGACGCGTGCGGCTTCTAGCGGTGCTAGAAGCTGATCGGGGCACGCTTGCCGCCGAGGCTCGACGGCTGGCAGCTGCGGGCGAGGGCGCCGCGCAGGCACCGGCGGTCGAGGTCATCGACCACTCAACCTGGAGCCTGCTCCAGCGCCTGCAGGCGAGCGGCGTCATTCAGTTCGTCGGCACGTCACCGCGCCAGCTCCATCAATCGGCAGCACTCTCCGATGATCCTGCAGCGCGTCAGGCCGCCGCGCGGGCAACCGATCTCAAATCTCAGGCGGAGCGCCAGTTGCGCAAGGCGCAGGTTCTGGCTGCGGCCGGCTTCACGGAAGAGCTGACGCAGCTGATATCGGCATTGATCGGGCATGCCGCGGCCGCGCGGTTGGCACTTCTCGGCGAGTTGGCGGCGGACAAGACGAGCGCCACGGCGTTCGAGGTACGCGCTCTAGTCGCGCGTCGGGATTTGCCAGCCCAAGCAGCGGAGCTCATCGACAACTCATCGGCGACCTCGGCGCCATCCGGCGAGGACGCGGAGCGACTCCTGTCGGCGGCCGCCGACATCGTCGCGTCGTGCACGCGGAGCACTGAACCACTGCCGCCCGCGTCGAAAGGTGTACTCCCTGGCCTACAGGCCTGATCAACTGCAACGTGGGCGCTTTGCCGTGCCGTCGCCTCGGCTGTTTGCGGCCTCAAAATCCCAGGGTTGCGATTCCATTGTTTGGGGTGCGCACTGCAGAAATCAAATAAAATCAATGCATTATTAGCAGGTCATGGTGGAGCCGAGGGGGCGGCACTGATTCAGAAGAATCATAGACTTAGCCTTCCCAAACCTCGGAAACTCGCACACTGGCTTGCATCGAGTATTTTCCACAATTCCCAAACCACCGGGGTTGAGAGTATCTGACTCGGAATACAATCAGAAGTGGAGGTCGTGGAGGTCTCAGACAGATTCTCGTAGAGCTTCGATCACTCCTGTAGGTTCAAATCGGGGGCGTGCAACCAGCTTGATTTGCAGCTAGCAGAGTTGCTGCGAACCTGCTGTGCGTTGCCCCGCGCGTATTAGCGTTTCGCGGACGGCACCCGCAACCCAACATTCTGAGCAACAGACTACGAATCTGGGGGTCGTGGGTTCGAATCCTGCCCGGTGCGCCAATAAAATCTATGACTTAGTTGATTGTCT
>CAMAYR010000251.1 GCA_945862355.1 Devosia equisanguinis
GGCCTGCATCGCGGGCATCGTTGACGATCGTGTCGAGAAGGGCTGTCAAATCGAGTGGGCGGGGCGCTTCTGCTGTCTCATCGCCCTTGAGGTAGGACAAGGTGGCGTCGATCATCTGTTCCATCTCGCCGATGTCGGCGACGATCGCGCGCTTGAGGCCCGCCTCTCGAAGATCCTCCGTTCGCAGTTTGAGCCTCGTCAAAGGCGTGCGCAGGTCGTGCGAAACGGCGGCAAGCGACTGTGTCCGCCGCGCGATGAGGTCGGCGATGCGCCGCTGCATGTCATTGAAGGCCTTCGCCAGATCGCGCACTTCCGCAGGCCCGGTCTCACGCACGACGACCGGATTGCCATCTGGAGAGATGGAACGAACTGCGGCCGCCACGGTGCGGATCGGCCGTGTCAGCCAACGGGCAATGAGGATGGAAAGGAGAATAACGCCGAGGGCCATCAAGGTGGTCGAGATCACCGTGCCATGACCGGTGGTGCGCGGACGGCCTATGGCGAACAGGCTGACATTGATCCAGCTGTCATCGGGCAGACGGATGGAGACTAGGGCGACATGGGGATCAGCGCCCGCACTGCTGCCGATGACGACATCAGAAGGAGTGTGATCGCGCGCAATCGACACGATCTGGCCGGCAAGACTTTGCCAATGCTCCGCACCTGGACCGCCTGGGATGGCACCGCGCGTGAGGCTCCAATGGGCTTCAATCGGCCCACCGGAAAGGTCGTGCGCGACCGTCTCGCGCTGCGATGGCGGAACCAGAATCACACTGCGCTTGATGGCGATGATGCGCTCGGCGAGCCGCGCTTCGTGGGCGATGGTCAACTCGCGCTCGAGCGTGTGCTCATAGATCCACAAGCTCAGAAAGTGGACGAGCGTGATGCCGATAAGAGAGACGAGCATCGCGCGTGCGGCAAGAGTATCGAAGGACCGCATCATTCGCGTGTGACCGCCGGCACGAACATATAGCCCGTTCCCCGAATGGTCTTGATCATAGCCTGACCGTCCTCGCCAACATCGATCTTGCGACGCAAACGGCTGACCTGGATGTCGATCGCGCGATCGAATCCGGTTGCGATACGATGCTTGGCGGCATCCATGAGCCGGTCGCGGGTCAGGACGCGCTGCGGTGCCTCGAGAAAAGTCAACAGAAGGTCATACTCGCCGGTCGACAGATCGACCACGACGCCCGTGGGGCTCGTTAATTCGCGCCGGCGCGTGTCCAGCGACCATTGCTCGAAACGCAGACAATGTCCGCTCCCGGGCTGTGGTGCATCGAGGTGGGCGCGTGCGCGCCGCAAGACGGCATTGATGCGCGCCAGCAGCTCGCGGAGATTGAAAGGCTTTGCGAGATAATCGTCGGCACCGATCTCGAGCCCGACAATTCGATCTGTCTCGGAGCCCCTCGCGGTCAGCATGATGACGGGAAGCGAAGAGCGACTCCGGATCTCCCTGCAGAGATCAAGCCCGTTACTGCCGGGCAGCATGATATCGAGGATGACGAGATCGATCGAGGCATTGGCCAGGGATTGGCGCATCTCGCGGCCGTCACGCGCCGCAGTCACCCTGTAGCCATGCTCGCGCAGAAATTTACCGGCGAGTTGACGGATCTGTGCATCGTCGTCGACAATGAGGATGTGCCCCTCGTTGCCGGCGGGAGCGGGGCTGGTATGGGTGACTGACGGATCACTGGTCATGGCGTGCGCGACCTGGACGGAGACATACCTGATTTTACCGCCTCGATTGTATTGCTTCGTATCAGTCGTGTTTCAAAGTGCTTCCACCAACCCGACAGTCTCATTGCGGGCTCGTTCCGGGCTCGTGGAGGCCCCGTTCAAATCTCATGGGCTGTCCCGTCAAGCAACGGATATGCACTCTTCGTACCCTCCCTAGTGTAGCGCATCTGACGTTTGGTACCCGCTTGCGGCTAGGCTCTTAACCAAACGTCAGATAAAGAAGCTACACTAGAATCATAGACTTGCTGGTGTTCCTTAGGGTTCTGACATTTGCACCGAGCCTCGCCGCAACGGGAAGCAAATGTCAGAACCGGAACACTAGCGCACGAGAAGCTCTATCGCTATTGCGCGCTTTCATCGTACTCGATCATCGAGGGCATTTCGATAAGGTTGCGCCTGAAGATCCGATCGAGCCGTTCAGCCGATTGCAATGAGCCGAATTCGCCTACCCGCCACCAATCCTCATTCAGCCCGCAGGACCGGCACTGGCGGCGCGCGCAGGATCGACCAGGTTCCGATCGCTCCGAACGCCATCACGAGACCCAAGGCCAGGCCCAACGCCTGGACGACAGCCATAAGCGAGAAGGCGAAGTCGAACTCCATCACGCGGGTCACCGCCGTCCAGGCCGCAGCGGTGCCGAGCAGCACCGCGATCAGCGCAGTTACGGCGGCGAGTAGTGCATACTCGATGAAGTGTGCCTTCAGTATCCGCGCCCGTGTGGCCCCCAGCGCCTTGAGAATGACGGCCTGCTTGATGCGGCGGCGCTGCGCGGTGGCCAGCGCACCGGCCAGCACCAGGGCGCCGGCCAGCAGGGTGACCCCACCCGCCACGCGAACGGCGGTCATCACCTTGGCGAATATGGCCTGAAAAGCGTCGAGTGCGTCCTTCACACGGATCATCGTGATGGTCGGCAGGGTCCGGGAGAGTGCGCGGGACAGCTCGGCCTCCTTGGCGAGGTCGACGGGATCGGGCAGCGTGATGGTCGCCAGCAGGTTATGCGGCGCGGCCTGCAGCGTGTTGGGCGAGAACACCATGACGAAGTTGATGGCGAGGCTCTCCCACTTGATCTCGCGCAGGCTCGCCAGTCGCGCCGTCACGTTGCGGCCGAGCACGTTGACGGTGACCGTGTCGCCGATGTCGAGGCCGAGACGCTTGGCCAACTCGGCCTCGAAGGAGACCTGCGGCTCGCCCTGGTAGCCCGGCGGCCACCACTGCCCCTTGGTCACCTTGGACCCCTCGGGAACATCCTCGGCATAGGTGAGGCCCCGATCGCCCTGCAGTACCCAGGCGGCTTCCGGGGCCACCTTCATCATGTCGGTCGAGAGACCCTTGATCGCAACCACACGCCCGCGCAGCATCGGCGCCTCGTCGATCCGGGCCAGCGGTGAGACGGCCCGCACCTGCTCGATGAACGGCTCCCTGTCCGCGCGCGTGATGTCGAGAACGAAATAGGTCGGGCTGTTCTTGGGCGCACGCGTGGTGAGTTCGGCAACCAGCGATGCATCGACCAGCGCGACCGCTACGAGCAGCGACAGGCCCGCACCCAGCGACAGCACGATCGAGCGCGTCAACCCGTCGGGCGCTGCGACATTGCCGAGCGCCAGACGCAACTCCGCGCTGCCCTTGCGCGGGACCCGCGCGGCGCCCCACATCGCGAGCCGGCCCGCCACGCCGAAGATTGCGAAAACGGCCACGACGGCCCCGAGGAAATAGATCGCGATGCGGCGCGAATCCGAGCTCAGGATCGCGAACGCCAGCAGCAGCGCGCCGGCAAGCACCGTCAGTGCAACGATACCGCGCGATGGCCACGCGCCCTGGCCCGACACCTCGTCGCGGAACAGGGCGCCCGCCCGGATCTGGTCGGCGCGTCCGAGCGGCCACAACGTGAAGACCGCGGCGACCAGAACCCCGTAGAGGGCGGCGACCAGCACGCTCCAAGGCGATATCCGCACCGCCATCTTGATGGGCAGTGATTCACCGTAGAGCGCATCGAGCACGAAAGGCACGCCGTAACCGACCACCAGGCCGATCAGAATGCCGAGGCCGGCAATCAGCATCACCTGCGTGAAAAAGATTGCGAACACCAGCCGCGAGCCCGCACCAAGGCTCTTCATGGTGGCGATGGTCTTGCGGCGGCGGTCGATGAACGTGGCAACCGCATTGGCGACACCGACGCCACCTATCAGCAGTGCGGTCAGGCCGATCAGGGTCAGGAACTGACGCAGGCGGTCGATCGTCCGCGTCACCTGTGGCGAGGGATCGCGCCGATCGGCGATCGTGAAACCCGCTTCCGGCAGATCGGCCTTCACGCGATCGCGGAAGGCGACGAGGCTTGCCGCATCGGACGCCGGCAGCTTCAAGGCATAGCGCCAGCGGGCAAGCGTTCCGGGCTGGATCAGCCCTGTCGCCTGCAGCGTCTCGAGCGAGACGAAGACGCGCGGGCCGTAAGTCACGCGGTCGGAGATCGTGTCGGGCTCGCGCTCTAGGACAGCGGCGATGCGCGCGTCCATCGCGCCCAGGCGGAACGTGTCGCCGGGCTTCAGCCTCAGCCGCTCGAGCAGCAGCGGATCGACGACGGCCGAGCGCGGCGCGGCAAGCGCCTGCTGCAGGCTGCCACCGCCCCGCAGGATCGCCTCGCCGGCCAGCGGATAGGCGCCATCGGCCCCTTTCAGCTCGATCAGGGTCTGATCCGATGCATCGAGGGTGCGGGCCATCGAGCGCATCGTCACCGTCTCGCTGACGCGGCCGCGTGCATCGAGCCAGGCCCGCTCAGCCGGCGTCGCCCGTGCGTGGGTACGGGCAATCGTGGCATCGCCGCCGAGGATGGTCTCGCCTTGCGCCTCGAAACCAGCGCGCAGCGCGTCCCCCAGCGCACCGACCCCGGTGATCACGGACACGCCGAGCGCCATGCAGGCGACGAACACATAAAAGCCACGCAGCCCGGCGCGAAGCTCGCGCAGGGCAAGGCGGATCGCGAGCGGCATCCAGACCGTCCGCCCTCTGGGCTCGGCTGGTGCGCCCGCCACCTCCGACCGGCTCATCGGCCTGCCCCCTGTACGGACTGTGCGGTCGGGCTGGCGCCGTCCTCTACGATCTCGCCGTCGGCCATGCGCACGACACGACGGCACAGTCTGGCGAGCTCGGTGTCGTGTGTGACGAGCACCAGCGTCGCCGAATGTCGCCGCTGCAACTCGAACAACAGCTCGACGATCGTCTGGCCCGTGCGTCCATCGAGATTGCCGGTCGGCTCGTCGGCCAGCAGCAGCTTCGGTTGGGTTGCGAGCGCACGCGCGATGGCGACGCGCTGCTGCTCGCCACCGGACATCTCGGCCGGATAGTGGGTCAGCCGATGGCTGAGCCCGACCTCCGCCAGCACGTCGCGGGCGACGTTTTCGGCATCGCTTCGGCCCGCGAACTCCAGCGGCAGTGCGACGTTCTCGAGCGCCGTCATCGTCGGCACGAGATGGAAGGACTGGAACACGATACCGATCTCCGCACCGCGAACCTTCGCCAAGGCATCCTCGCTGAGCGGCTGCAGGTCGTGGCCGGCCACAACGACGCGTCCGCGCGTCGCCCGCTCCAGCCCCGCCATCAACATCAGCAGCGAGGTCTTGCCAGAGCCGGACGGTCCGACGATCGCGACCGCCTCGCCGGGCGCGATCGCGAGGCTCACGTCCTTGAGGATCTCTACCGGCCCCGCCCTGCTGGTCAGCGTGAGGCCGACGGCTTCGAGCCGCACGATGGGGGAGGTATTCGAGCTGCGATCGGGCAAGCCAGGCCTCTCAGTGGGAGAAAAGTTGGAGTTAGGCAGATTGCCGCGTGGCGCAGGTCACTCGGGATGGCCATTCGAGCTGGCCACTTGAGCTTGACGCCCGCCATCTCTACCTGAACGAAGTGCTACGGTACGGTTCCGCGTGGGGATCTGGGCGCGGATCTGGCGCGCCGTTGTGGTGGTAAGGTGAGGCGAGAAGATGATCGCATGGACGATCCGACGCAGGCATTCCAGTCATCCGCTCTTGCAGTTAGGTGCGTTCGCAGCCGTTTTCCACTGTGTTCTGGCCATGTTGCTTTCCCCCTCCGTCCGCGCCGACGCGCGCGCCGCTCCCGTGCGCATCGTCGCGTTCGGCGACAGCCTGACCGCCGGCTTCCGGCTGGCGCCGGGAGAGGCTTTCCCCGTCAAGCTGCAACAGGCACTGCGGGCGCTGGGCCACAACGTGGAGGTCGCCAATGCCGGCGTCTCCGGCGACACGACGGGCGCTGGCCTCGCACGTCTGGACTGGTCCGTGCCGGACGGCACCCAGATCGTCATCCTCGAGCTCGGCGCCAACGACGCGCTGCGCGGGCTCGATCCGGCTGTTGCGCGGCGCAATCTGGAGGAGATCATCAAGCGGCTGAAGGCGAAGGGCGCGACCGTGCTTCTCGCCGGCATGAGGTCGCCGAAGAACTGGGGCGAGGAACAAGCGAGCCGCTTCGATGCGATCTTCCCGGATCTGGCCGAGGCCCACGGGCTCGCACTTTATCCGTTCTTCCTCGAGGGCATCGCGCTCAGAGCCGATCTCAACCTCGACGACGGCCTGCATCCCAACGCGCAGGGCGTGGACGTCATCGTGGCCGGCATCCTGCCTTACGTGGAGAAGCTGGTGAAGGCAGTCAGGAACAAGACCGGCGGCTGAAGGCCGCCGGCGCACCTCAGGGGCCGCCAATCGCGGCCGCAGCCGACAAGGGATACTATCGCCCAACAAGCCGCCGTATTCTCCGTCCAATGATGGTCGTCGCCCATCGACGGCGGATCTGTTTTTCCTTCCCGACCTCGCACTCTGGAGGCCCAACATGCCCCGCCTGTTCGCCGGTATCGAGCTGCCCGAGGAGATCAAGGAGCAACTCTCGGATCTGGAACGGCCGCTGCCGGGCGCAAGGTGGGTTGACCACGACGAGCTGCACGTCACGCTGCGGTTCGCCGGCGACATCGAGGGCCGCCTCGCGCGCGACTTCACGGATCTGCTGGGCGAGGTCGAAGCCGATGCCTTCGAGCTGAGGCTCGATGGCCTCGGCACCTTCGGCGGCAACGAGCCGCGCACGCTGTGGGCTGGTGTCTCGCCTTGCCCGGCGCTCGACGTGCTCGCGCGTGCTTGCGACCGGGCCGCGCGACATGCGGGATTGCCGGCGGAGGCCAAGCCGTTCAAGGGGCATGTCACGCTGGCGCGCCTGCGTAACGTGCCGCCGGAAACCGTTGCCGCGCTGCTCGGCAAAATCGGCGCGTTCCGCTCCGAAACCTTTTCGGTCCGCGAGTTCGTGTTGTTCTCATCCAAGCCGAAGGTCGGCGGTGGTCC
>CAMAYR010000252.1 GCA_945862355.1 Devosia equisanguinis
ATGTCTTGCCCCGCCGCGCCCTGCAAATTCCTGCGCCCACGAACCGCCGCGCCAGCCTTGCCCGCTACTTCTTGCGCGGCGGCCCAGCAGCCAGCGCGGCCTTCACACGGGCGACCACGTCGGGCGGCGTGGCGAGAACCTTGGCAACGAGCGGTCCGATCTCCTCGCCCGTCATCGCAGACACGTCGAGCTTCGTCTTTTCCGCCTCCGCGAGATAGGCCGGGTCCTTCATCGTCGCGTCGAACGCTCGTCTGAGCGCGGCAACCCGCGCGGCCGGCACATCGGGCGGCAGGAAGAACGGCCGGCCGAACTCGAGCCGCGTCACCATCATCTCGATCGCCTGCCGATCAGCGTCGGTCCGTGCAAGCTCGCCGATTGCCGGCACATTCGCAAACACAGACGAGCGCTTCATCGAGTACTGCATTACGATGCGCACCTTGTCGTCCTTTAGCCAGTCGGATTTGAGCGCCTTGAGCGCCAGCCAGCCGTTGGCACCAAAGCCCGCCACCTCGCCGCGCTCGATCGCGATGTGCACCGGCCCCGTGCCCGGATAGCCACTGATCAGCTTGAACTTCAACCCGAACAGCGCGCGCGCCACGAGCGGATAGTCGACATGCGTGGTGCCCGCGTTCGTCGCTCCGACGACGACCTCCTGTGTCAGCAGGTCCTGCATCGTTTTGATCGGCGAGGTGTGCCACAGGTACGTGAGCTGGATGTCGCGGTTCGTCGAGCCGATCCAGATCAGCTTGGAAAGATCATACTTGACCATCTCCGGCGTCACGAGCGGCGCCGTCGTCATGCCGTTGATCGCAGCCCCGATCACCGTGCCGTCGCGCGGCGCGGTGTTGTAGACCGCATTCGTCATCGGCACGCTGGCAGCCCCCGGCTGGTTCTGGATGATGATGCTGGGCTTGCCGGGAATGTGATTGACCAGGTGCCGCACGAGCACCCGGGCATTGATGTCGTAGCCGTCGCCCGCCGCCGAGCCGACCACCATCCTGATCTGCTTGTCCTTGAAAAACTGCGCCACTTCACCCTGCGCGAGCGATGGTTGAGCCCAACCCAACGCCGCTAGCGTCAGCCCGAGGGCGCCTCCCGTTGCCGTCGTCACCTTCATCGCTTCCTCCTCCGTTGATCGTGGTATCTTTCTGACATCCACGCTTATCCGCACCCCTTGAGCCGCCCCGGACACGCCCCGCGGACCGACACCGGCAGCCCCAGGCCCTCACCGGCGATCTGATCCCAAACTACAACTTGATTGCTGGAGATCACCGGCCGCCCGAGCAGCCCCTCGAGCTCGTCGATCACCTTGAAGGCGGAAATGTTGGCGCAGCTCAGGAAATAGAGATCCGCATTCGGCTGCCGCGCCTCCAGCACCTTCTCCCGCCAGAACGACGGCGGCGCAGCGCAATAGGCGTCGCTGCCCGGCAGATCGTGCCCCTTCGCCATCAGCACCTCGACGCCGAGCTCGGCGAAGAATTCAGCCTCGTGATCCGTGACGGCCTGCGAATATGGCGTGACGAGCACGATCCTTCGTGCGCCGAGCCGATCGATGGCACGCCGTACCGCGGTCGCGGTCGACGAGGCCTTGCGCACGCCCGCGGCCCGCAACGCAGAAAGAATGCGCGCCTCGCCGTCGGTTCCCTCGTCGGTGGAATTCGCCGTGCAGTGGAACGTCACCACCTCGCACTTGGCATCGACGAGCGCGGCTGCGGCCTCGTCCAGCCGGGGCATCAGCTTATCGAGCGACACTCTCTGCGGGCCAGTCATGCGCAGCCGGTTGACGTGGACCACCACTCCGTCCGGGTAGTGATGCACCATCTCCTGCTCCACCATCCGGTTGGATGAGGGAATGATGAGACCGACCCGACGCGCCGCCTCCTGCCCCATGACGTGCTCCCCAAGACGTGCTTCGCGAGTGAAATTCCCGCCGAGGTGTTCCCCCTGTTACGGCAACATCGGCACAGCTCGCCGTATTCCTGTCAAGACGGACGGCGAACCACGACTGCCGCCCACGGTACTGGTGCTTAGATGACACGCTTGCTGCACAAGCGAATACCGTTTGCCATCGCCGCATGGAGCCGGCAGCGAATCGGCTACGGTCGTCACGGTATTGGCTGCTTAAGAATTAAGCATTTTCTGGACTTCAGCGATGCCAGGACATGCGATTGCCGCACCCGCTCACAATTGTGTTGCGGCGCACATCCGGCCGCCGATATTCTGTCACGCGGCTCATGAGCATCACGACTGATGCTTAGCCGAGACACGAGACGGTCGGCCGGAGCCCTTGCGCGGGGCGAAAATGCGCAGGGCGATCTAATCCGGAGCCTGACTGGCTCGGGAGGGAAGTCGAGGCGGAATATCGAGGAAGCCGCGACCGGCGCCGCCGGACGGCTCCTGAAGCGACCCGTGATGCTAGGAGCTTTGAAATGTCGTTCATGCAGCGCAAGACCTACTGCTTCGAGGATCTCGAGCTCGGCATGGAAGCTAGCTTCCAGCGCACGGTCTCGAGCGCCGACATCATTTCGTTCGCGGAAGTGTCCGGCGACAAGAACCCCGTGCACCTCGACGACGAGTACGCCGGCCGCACCATGTTCAAGGGCCGCATCGCCCACGGCATGCTGACTGCCAGCTACATCTCCGCCGTGTTCGGCATGGAGATGCCAGGTCCCGGGGCGATCTACATCTCCCAGACGCTGAACTTCCGCGCCCCCGTCCGCATCGACGACATCGTCACCGCGAAGGTCAAGGTCGTTGAGCTGATCCCGGCCAAGAAGCGCGCCCGCTTCGAGTGCCAGTGCCTCGTCGCCGGCAAGCCCGTGCTCGAAGGCGAGGCCGTGCTGATGGTGCCCGGCCGCCCGGCCTGATACCCCTGCGCTCCCGTGAAGCCGACGCCGGGGCTTTGCGCCGGCGCGCACTCTCGCTATGTGTCGGCCGATGGAAGGTCATTTCGCAGAGCCGGGAAGTGAACGCGAATGCAGGTTGTCCATGGCTATCGTGATTTCCCAGCCGGGCTAGAGCGCTCGTCTTTGGCAATCGGCAACTTCGACGGCGTGCATCGCGGGCACCAGGCGTTGTTGCTCGCCACGCTGGCCGAGGCCCGTCGCCTGAAGCGACCGGCCGGTGCGATGGTATTCGAGCCCCATCCCCGTCAGTTCTTCCGCCCCGATGAGCCGCTGTTCGCCCTGACGACGCTGGAGGAGAAGCTCCGCCTGTTCGCGGCTCTCGAGGTCGACTTCGCCGCAGTCATCGCCTTCGACGCCGAGATCGCGGGGATGCCACCGGCGACCTTCGTGGAGCAGGTGCTGGCAGATGGCCTGCGCGTCGGCCATGTCGTCGTCGGCTACGACTTCTATTTCGGCAAGGGCCGCGCCGGCACGCCCGAGACGATGCAGCAACTCGGCGCCGGCCTCGGCTTCGGCGTCACCGTCATCGCACCGCAGGCGGAAGCCGGCGAGGTGTTCTCCTCGTCCGCCGTCCGCGCGCGCTTGTCTGCCGGCGATGTCCGCGGCGCCGCCAAGGAGCTCGGCCACTGGTGGCGCGTCAGCGGCGTGGTGACGAGCGGCGCGCGCATCGGCACCGGTATGGGCTTTCCCACCGCCAATATTCGCCTCACGCCCGGCGTCTCCCTCGGACACGGCATCTACGCGGTCCGCGTCGGCTTGACCGAGCCCGACGGCCGGCGCCGCAAGCTCCAGGGCGCGGCATACTTCGGCCAGCGCCCGACCTTCGACAACGGGGCACCCGTGCTGGAGACCTTCCTGTTCGATTTCAACGGCGACCTTTACGGCCGCGAGATCGAGATCGAGTTCGTCGCCTACGTGCGCCCCGACCAGCGCTTCCCCGGCATGGAGGCGCTGATGGTCCAGATCGACAAGGATTGCGCCCGCGCCAAGGAGCTTCTCGACGCCGCCGACCGCGAGCACCTGTTCGGCGGCTCGCCGCTGGGGCGCGCGTGAGGTTGCGTCTTCGGCTCCCGACGCATCTCTTTCAGGACTCTTACATTTTTTTTAAGTACGCTGAGCCGAGCCACGGTTTCACGAATAGCGTCCCGTTAGCCGAGCCCAGCCCATGTCCCCGCGTCAGCCTCCGAAGATCAAGATCAACGCCAAGCGTCGCGTGTTCGACGGCTTCATGAAGATCGACGAGCTGACGGTCTCTTTCGACCGCATCGCGGGCAAGGGCCGCATCAAGGGCCAGAAGCGCCTCGTCCTGGAACGCGGCGACAGCGTGGCGGCCCTCGTCCACGACACCGACAAGGACGTCGTGCTGCTCACCGCCCAGGTCCGCGTGCCGACCATCGCGAAAGGCCCAGGCGTCATCCGCGAGGTCGTCGCCGGCATGATCGACAAGGGCGAGACGCCTGAGGCCGCCATGCGCCGCGAGATCGAGGAAGAGATCGGCTATCGCGTGCCGAAATCGGCCGTGAAGAAGATCGGCACGTTCTACGTCTCGCCCGGCGGCACTTCGGAACGCATCATCCTCTTCTACGCCGCCGTGAAAGCAAGCCAGCGCGTGAACCAGAAAGCCACCGGCGTCGCCCACGAAGGTGAGGACATCAAGCTCGTGAAAGTGAAGCGGCCGACATTCGTGAAGCAGGCGCTCGGCGGCAAGATCGACGACGCCAAGACGCTCGTCGCCGGCCTCTGGCTCGCCGCCGGCAAGAGCCGCAAATAGCGGATTGCCGTGGACAGATCGTCTGCCAGCGCAACACTTCCGCCGGCACCGATAGCCCCAAAGCCCCCTTTTTCGGACCACACTTCCACCACACCGGAGGGCGACCTGTCTCGTGTTCAGAACCACGAGGGGATCGCCAGATGTTCACGCGTAGAGGGGAAGCCAGGGCCACGCCGCCGCTGCCGGAGCGCAACCAGGAGCGCACGATCAGCGACATGCAGCTTCACAACGAGATCATGCACGCGCGCGCTGCTGCCACGCCGCCACCACCACCCGCCGGCATCGAGATCGCCGCATCGGCCTACCCCGATGGGGACCATGCCGCCGCAACCGAGCCCGCGCTACCCGGCAACCTGTCGGTCATCGGCGAGGATCTCTCCATCGAGGGACAGTCGATCGCGATCCGCTGCCGCGGCGCGCTCGAGATCAACGGCAAGATCCAGGCCGAGCTGCACAGCCTTCGTCTCGTCGTCGGCAAGTCCGGCCAGGTGGAAGGCACCATCGCCGCCGACAGCGTCGACATTCACGGACGCGTCAGCGGCACGATCATGGGCGCGCGTGTAGTTCTGCATCCCAGCGCCGAGGTCGAAGGCGACATCCACGCCAAGTCGCTGACCGTCGCGGACGGCGCCAGCTTCGAGGGCCGCTCCCGCAAAGTGACGGACCCCGCCACCATCGCTCCCCGCTTCGATCCCGGCGAAGTCGCCGCCACCGAGCCCACCACAGTGCCGATGCCCCGCCCCGTGACGCCGTTGATGGAAGCCTCTGTCACGACGGCACACTGAGATCGTACACGCCAACAACGAAGCCCGGCGCGGAGGACCGCACCGGGCTTTCTTTTCATTTCAGTCGATCGCGTCAGCCGGCAGGCCGCCGTTCACCACTGGTAGCGAATGCCGACCCGCGAGCCGAAGCCGATTAGATCGTCGCCACCGCGCAAGCTGACGTCGCCGTAGAGCGTGTAGCCGTAGCCTACATCGACCAGGTTCTCGAGGACACCCATCACTCTGAGCTTACCCTCGTCGACCAACGGCACCGGCGAGATGAGTGGCGAGCCGGTCGGCGCCACGTAGCCGTCGATGGACACGTCGCTGTAGAGAAGACCAGTCAACGATGTATTCCAGATCCATCCGTCCGGCGTGACGAATCGGGTCCCAAGCCGCACGCCGCCCTGGACGCGGAAAGCATCACCGTCACGCACACCCAGCACGGCCGCGTTACCGCCGAAGTCCGTGTGGGTATAGCGCAGGCCGACAGTCGGCTCGATGTACCGGTTGCCGCCGATCCCGAATCGATAGTGCAGGTTAGAGGCAACGACGTAGTTGGTCATCGACGTGTCGTTGAGTGTCGTAACCGGCACGTTCGCGCAGTTCACCAGGGTCTCGGTGAGGCGCTGGTTCATGTCGAAAACGTCGATCTTGAAAGCGACATCCGCCGAGAACCCGCCGTGGACGAACGAGCCGTAGATCCCGCCGAACGCCCCATCGATGTCCTGGCGCGCGTCCGTCGTCCGCGTGCGCTCCAGCGTCCCGTTGTCCTGCAACTTGTCACCGATCGTGTCGGTGAGCTTTACCCGGGTCGAGTTGTGACCACCGAAGAAGCCGAGCTGCCAGCCGCGGACGACACCGCCGGTGCTGAACTCGGAAACGTCCACACCAGAGATCACGCCGCCCGACACGGACCGGCGGGTCGGATTAGCTTCCTGACCGGGATTGATGTTTTCGTGCTTCTCGTAGTCGTAATATCCCTCGAGCCAGGCCCCACGCGATCTCACAGTGCCTGACATCGGCACGTCGTAATAACCATCCTTCAACGAGCCACCGGAATAGCCAGCGGGCGCAGAGCGAACCGGGCCCGACGGCGGCGCCGCGGAAGCGACCTGTGTTCCGGCAGCAGGACGAGCCGGCCTAGAAACTGCAGGCCGCTTCGGACGCGGCGCTGAAGCACTGGAAGATGCCGACGGCGCGGCCGCTGGTGCAGGCCCGGTCGTGGTCGTGGTAGTTACGGCGACAGGCGCAGGCGCCACGGCAACCGCCGGTTGCGGCGTGAAGGCAGCTCCGACAGGGACACAATTGCCCCCCGAACGGGTGAAGCCGGCCGGGCACAAGCCCGAGGCCTCCTCGCGGCGCTTGCGGATAAGCTCGAGCGCCTGATCGGTCGAAGTTTCAGTCGCCGTGATCGAGGGCGGGCCGATGAGGCCGCTCAATGCGACAAGCGTTGGCGCGCCACCACACGCCGCCATCGCGGCAACGCTGGTCATGGTCGTGGCTGCGGCGAACGTGACCGCGCTCAGCGAGAATGACCGTATAGAAATAGGGGGCTGCATCGAAGCCTCGCGCTGTTGAATACTGGCTCCGGCCCTGACTGGGCGGCCGGGGAAACCCGAACAAC
>CAMAYR010000253.1 GCA_945862355.1 Devosia equisanguinis
CTGAGGTCCCCCCCATGCACATCTATCATTTCTCCGAGCAGCCCTACCCGGAAGCCTGGTCGCTCGACCGTCCGACCCTTCGCGTAACGCTGCCCAACGAGCTTTGCCGGCCCGAGGAGGCGCACAAGCTCTATCACCGCTATCTCGACGAGTGGGCGATCGCCGACGAGGTCGGTCTCGACCTGATGGTCAACGAGCACCACCAGACGGCGACCTGCATCACGTCCTCGGCCACGGTCGTGCTCGGCATTCTCGCCCGCACCACCAAGAAGGCGCGCATCCTGATCCTCGGCGTGCCGATCGCCAATCGCTCGGATCCCGTGCGCGTCGCCGAAGAGTTGGCGATGATCGACGTCATCTCGGGCGGTCGCCTGGAAATGGGCTTCGTGAAGGGCATCCCCTACGAGATAACACCCGCCAATTCAAATCCGCATCGCTTCTCCGACCGCTTCTGGGAGGCCCACGACCTGATCCTGCAGGCGATGACGACGCACGACGGCCCGTTCAATTTCGAGGGCGACTTCTTCCACCACCGCAACGTCAACATCTGGCCGCGTCCGATGCAGCAGCCCCACCCGCCGGTGTGGATCACGACGGGCAGCCCCAGCAACGCGCGCGAACTCGGCCGGCGCGGCTATGTTATGGCGAGCTTCCTCGGCGGCTTCGGCGTGACGAAGGATCTGCACAAGCACTACGCGCAAGGCTGGCAGGAAGCCGGGCGCAGCGGCGACGTCCCCATCGACCGGCTCGCGTATCTGTCGCTGGCAGCCACGGCTTCCACCGACGCTGAGGCACGCCGGCGTGCCGAGCACATCGTCGACTATATCCGCACGACCGCGCAGGTGTCCCCGCCCTTCAAGCAACCGCCGGGCTACTTCCCACCCGAGGCGCTCGCCAGAATGCTGCGCACGCCCTCGTCCAGCCCGCGCAACATCCGCCCCATCACAGCGCTGGATGGCCGCGTCGTCCAGCCCGCGACCGCCTCGCTCGACGACCTGATCGACATCGGCTTGTTGTTCTGCGGCACGCCCGACAAGGTCGTGAAACAGATCGAGCGCTTCTGCGACGGCATCGGCGGGCTCGGCCATCTCATGCTGATGATGCAGGGCGGCGCACTCGGCCACGCCGACACCGCCGACAATCTCCGCCTGTTCGGCAACGAGGTGCTGCCCGCGCTGAAGGCCCGCTACGGCAAGGCCACCGCGTTCCAGGCTGCCTGACGCCGCCGTTGCCCGCGGCCGAACTGAAACTGCCGCGGGCGAAACTTGCCGCCAGCGGCGGCAAGCCATGAATTTGCCCGATCCTCGCCGGCGTCTCCCATAGCACCCGGGCCGAGGTCACGGTGGAAAGCGCGCGATTGCGGACGCGACTGGCCGCGCCCCAACCACGCGCGGCCCCGCCGAGCCCGGCGCTCAGAACTTCACCTGCTGGCGCCACAGATCCCAGGCCCGCGAGCCAGACTTCATGTTGACCTCGTCGGCCAGCACGCCTTCCGCCTCCGACAGAGCCGCAATCGGCAACCCGTGCATCAAGGCCGCCTGCTGAACACGCGCGCTGACCTCGGTATAGACCGCGCGGAACACCGCCATCTGCAGGCTCGGACCAACCGCGACACTGCCGTGCCCGCGCATCAGCGCAACAGGCTTGCCGGCCAGCACGCGCGCCAACTCCTCCCCGATCATGTTGTCCGAGACCAGCATGTCGGTAGGTCCGAACTTCTCCTCGATGCGGAAGATCGGCACGCCCTCGGCCAGGAACGCGGCCTGATGATACATCGCGCGCATCGGCAGGCCGGTCAGCGTGAAGGGGATCACGGATGGCGAATGGCTGTGTACGATGGCCATGACGTCCGGACGCAACTTGTAGATCTGCCCGTGGATGAAACGCTCGAGAAACACAGGGCGACCGTCGGCATTGACGGGGTTGGAATCGAGATCGAACTCGATGATATCGCCCGGCTCCTGCAATGCAGGCGCCTTCGATCGCGACATCAAGAAGCGCTCGGGCGAGGCCGGATGGCGCATCGTGACGTGGCCGAAGCCGTCCACGACGCCCTCGTTGGCCAGGATGCGTGCGGCAGCAGCAAGATCCTCCAGCACCGCGCGCGTTACTGGTCCAGCCGACTTAGGCGTGCCACCCGCGCCGCGCACGTCGGCAGGTGCATGGCAGCCGCAAACCAGATGACCACAGCCGATGCCGCGCATCGAGCTCGTTCCGTAAAACCTCATTTCAGATTCTCCCCAGCGAAGTGTTCGAGACCAAGCCTATCAGCTTTCTCCGCCCCGACCAGACCCGTAACCCATCCGTAACCCATCCGGCAGAGCTAGCCAGCATCCGCCGCCGCAGCGTAACATCGCCCGGGGCGAAACTAGCGCAAAAGCGACACCTGCCCGCAGCTGGCCGGACAATCGACGGGGGAACGCATGACCGCCAAGCCCAACTGCCCGGTGATCGCGATCGAGGAGCACTACTGGGACAAGGATCTCACAGCTCACTTCAAAGGCGTCGAGGGCAGCCGGAACCCCGAGATGCTGAAGCGGCTCTACGATCTCGGCGACTATCGCATTTCTCTGATGGACGCCGCCGGCGTCGACATGCAGGTGCTTTCGCACGGCGCGCCTTCCCTGCAGAAGATCGGCGCGGACCTCGCCGTCGATCTGGGACGCCGCGTCAACGATCGGCTGGGCGAGGCCTGCGCCCGCTATCCCAAGCGCTTCGCAGCATTCGCCGCACTGCCCACGGCCGCACCGGAAGCCGCCGCGCGCGAGCTCGAGCGCTGCGTGAAAGCAGGCTTCAAGGGCGCCATGATCCACGGGCTGTCCAACGGCGAGTTCCTCGACGATCCTAAATTCGATCCGATCTGGGCCACCGCCGAGCGCCTCGACGTGCCGATCTACCTGCATCCCTCCGTACCCGACCCGACGGTGGCCAAGATCTACTACGAGAAGTACCTCGAGGACTTCCCGATGGTCATCCGGGCGGCCTGGGGCTTCACCGTCGAGACCGCCACGATCGCCATCCGACTGGTGCTCGGCGGCGTGTTCGAGCGACACCCGAAGATGAACCTCGTCCTCGGCCACTTCGGCGAGACGCTGCCGTTCGTGCTGTGGCGCATCGATCAGGCCCTGAAACGGCCCGGTGCCAAGCCGATGGACTTCCGCAAGGTATTCTCGAGCAATTTCCACGTCACGACGAGCGGCAACTTCTCCAATCCCGCGCTGCTGTGCACGATGATGGAGATCGGCATCGACCGCATCCTGTTCGCGATAGATTTCCCGTTCGTCGAAAACCCGGACGGCATGAACTGGATACCCAATCTACCGATCTGCGAGGAAGACAAGATCAAGCTGCTTTCGGGCAACGCGCAACGGTTGCTGAAACTATAGCTGGAGCCGGGCAGGCATCGCGCGATCCGCCGGCCGGCCGAACGGCACTGCGAATGCAAAGTAGACGGAGGATGGCCGACGCCATGACGATGCTGAACAAGGACGTGCTCGCCGGCGCACTTTTCATACTCGTTGGAGCCACAGGTCTCTGGCTGGGCCAGGACTACGCGATCGGCACCGCTTTCCGCATGGGGCCTGGCTACTTTCCTCGCGTGTTGTGCGGCTTGCTGGTTCTGGTTGGCGCTATCGTTGCCCTCAAGGGCGTCATCGCGGGCGGCGAGCGCCCAGATCCGATCCACTGGCGCCCGCTGATCATGGTCACGCTTGCCGTGCTCGCATTCGGCGGCATGATCGGTAATTTCGGCCTATTGCCGGCGGCTGCCGTGGTCGTCTTTCTCGGTGCGACCGGGGGGCCCGAGTTCAGGTTGCTGGAAGGCGTCATTGTAGCCACCCTGCTGACTGCTGCCGCGATCGCGATATTCAAGTTCGGCCTCGCAATGACGATGCCGATCCTCGATCTCCCCTTCCTCGGCCTCAAGCTCTAGGCGGAAATCATGGATCTTCTCGGTAATCTCGTCCTTGGTTTCGAAGTCGCGCTGTCGCCGCAGAACCTGATGTTCTGTTTCATCGGCGCGTTGGTCGGCACGCTGATCGGCGTGCTGCCGGGCCTCGGGCCGCTGGCGACGCTTTCGATGCTGCTGCCGATCACCTTCTATCTGCCGCCCATCGCCGCGCTGATCATGCTCGCCGGCATCTACTACGGCGCGCAATACGGTGGATCCACCACTGCTATTCTCGTCAACCTGCCCGGCGAATCTTCCTCGGTCGTGACGTGCCTCGACGGTTACCAGATGGCACGAAACGGCCGGGCCGGTGCCGCTCTCGCCATCGCAGCCCTCGCCTCCTTGTTCGCCGGCACAGTCGCAACGATCGTCATCGCCATTGCAAGCCCAGCGCTCGGCGCGATGGCGTTGCAATTCCTGGCGCCTGAATATTTCTCGTTGATGGTGCTGGGCCTCGTCGGCTCCATCGTGCTGGCGCGTGGCTCCATGATGAAAGCGCTCGGCATGGCCTTGCTCGGCCTCGCCATAGGTATCATCGGCACCGACGTGAACTCCGGCTTCCAGCGCTTCACCTTCGACATCCCAGAGCTGTCCGACGGCATCGGCTTCGTGCCTGTGGCGATGGGCCTGTTCGGCATCACCGAGATACTGATCAACCTCGAGCAGAAGTCCGGTCGCAGCCTGAGCGCCGTGATCGGCAGCCTGATGCCGACGCGTGAGGAGATCCGCCGCTCGATTCCCGCTGTCCTGCGCGGCACGACCGTCGGATCGCTGCTCGGCGTGCTGCCGGGCGGCGGCGCGCTGCTGTCCTCGTTCGCAGCCTATGCGCTCGAGAAAAAGTTGGCACGCGACCCCAGCCGATTTGGCAAAGGCGCCGTAGAAGGTGTCGCCGGCCCCGAGGCAGCCAACAACGCTGGCGCGCAGACCTCGTTCATCCCGCTGCTGACGCTGGGCATTCCGTCCAACCCAGTAATGGCCATCATGGTGGGCGCCATGATGATCCACGGCATTCAGCCCGGCCCGCAGGTGATGACCGAGCAGCCCAACCTGTTCTGGGGCATCATCGCCTCTATGTGGATCGGCAATGTGATGCTCGTCATCATCAACCTGCCGATGGTGGGGCTGTGGGTCAGGTTGCTGATGGTGCCATATCGTATGCTGTTCCCCGCGATCCTGCTGCTGTGCGCCATCGGCGTCTACGGGGTGAACAACTCCTGGGTCGAGGTCCTGTTGATGGCCGGTTTCGGCGTCATCGGCTACGTGCTCTACAAGCTCGGTTGCGAGCCGGCGCCTCTGGTGCTGGCGCTCGTGCTGGGGCCCTTGATGGAGGAGAACCTGCGGCGCGCACTGCTCATCTCGCGCGGCGACCCGCTGGTCTTCATCCAACGGCCGATCAGCGCCGTGCTGCTGGTGATGTCCCTGCTCCTGGTGCTGGCATTCGTCTTGCCGGGATTGAAGAAGACGCGCCAGGAAGCCTTCAAGGAAGCCTGAGGCGTATATCCACATCGCGGCCCTTCGCAAGCGACCCATCACCGGGGCTGCCTTGGCGCTGCTGCCACGCCCACGCATAGATCCAAACCGCGGCCGGCTCCCAGACGGAGCCGGCCGCGCTGACATTATGCGCCTCAACTTGACGGCGAATCAGACCACCGCCGCACATGGGCTCGCTGTCAACCCAACCCCCACCGTTGGAAATGCGCCGCCGCTCCGCCACAAGTGTTAATGAAAACAGCCAGATGGAGCATCTGCAACAACCGCCGGAAATTCGCCGCGAAAAGGCCTGGACAAGCCATCGTTGAGCCTCGCTTGCGCCTCGCGAATCATGCACTTTCGGCGCCATGGCACAACCTATGCGCGAAAATGCGCTGCGTCGGACCGTTCGTCGGGTAGCCGCGCGCCACGCCGGGGCCCTTGCGATCGCGGGGCTGCTGGCGGTTCCCTTGTTCGTTGTCACGGAAAGCCATCGGCCGGCCGTGGCAGGCATCACGCCAGCCTCGCCCCACGTCGCGGGTGTGGCCCGCGTGATAGATGGAGACACGATCGCCATCGGCCTCGTCCGCATCCGGCTCGAAGGCATCGACGCACCGGAGACCGAGCAGACCTGCGGACGCGGAACACTCGGTAAGTGGCTGCTCGGCGGCTGGAGCTGCGGCAAGGCCGCAACCAGCTATCTGCGCCGCCTCGTCGAAGGCCGCTCTGTGCGCTGCGAGAGCCGCGGCAAGGATGCCTATGCCCGCATGTTGGGGCTTTGCACCATCGAGGACGTCGACATCAACGCGCAGATGGTGCGTGAGGGTCTGGCCTGGGCCTTCGTCAAATACTCCCAGCGCTACGTCGAGGTCGAGAACGAGGCTCGCGCAGCCAAGCGCGGCATATGGCAGGGCGAAGCCAAGCCCGCCTGGGTATGGCGCGCCGAACGCTGGCAAGGTGCCCAGACGGAACGCGTCGCCGAAAACGCGTCGGCATGTGTCATCAAGGGCAACATCACCCGCAGCGGCCAGATATACCATATGCCGTGGGACCGCTGGTACGACAAGACGCGGGTCGAGACCGCAAAGGGCGAGCGCTGGTTCTGCACCGAGGCCGAGGCCATCGCCGCAGGCTGGCGCCCGGCCGTGGTACGCTGAGAGACAGGGGCTGCCCCTCAGCGTTCACGGCGCAAAGAACCCATAAGCTCGGGCTCTGGACAAATGCGCGCCTTACCTCGTGCGCGCAACCGTGGCCTGATCGTGTCGACGCGTCGACGCTGGCGACACCGCGCGAACTCCGCCCTATAATACCGGAAAATCAGGTGTCCGACCTTTCGCGGGCATTTGGTCTGGAGGTATGCGCGCGCAGGGTTGGTGTCGCGGCTGCCCGCAAGCAAAAGGGTGAGACCGCCCCACCGCCTCGACGCTCGAGCCGAACCTTCGGTGGACCGGTATTCCCGAGCGCACCAGCGCTCACCCGCCGCCACTGACCGACAAAATCGCGCCCACCATGCCCAGGGGAATCGCATGAACGATTTCACCCGGCACCGGTGACGAGACTTTCGAGGTAGGCGTCGTCCCAGGCGGCGAGGCGGCGTTTGACGCGCATGGAGTTTTTGTCGGCCTTGGCTCGCATCAGG
>CAMAYR010000254.1 GCA_945862355.1 Devosia equisanguinis
CCACACTTGGCGCACGCGAAGCCGTTCGGCCAGCGCATCGCGACCAGCTCGGCGTGGCACTGCTCCTCGGTTCCGTAACGCTGACAGAATTCGATGAAGCTCAGCCCCTTCTGGAACTGCACCTTGTTGCGTGGCATGTCGGCCTCCCGTCCGGCGTCGGAAGACCGCGTAACAGGCGGATGTGGCGGCATAGAGGTGATGACGGGGTAATCAAGTCAACTCTTTATGCTCGCTTTCTTGCCTTTTCGTGAGCCCGGGAATATGCTCCTCTAAGCATATGGATCGGGGATGCTTGTGAACTTATAATATGAGGACGGCGGTCATGAATTATCGGATGGCTTTCGGTGCACTAGCCAGCATGGGAGCACTTCTCTGGAGTGCCATTCCTGTTCCGGCTCAGGATTTCTACCAAGGAAAGACGGTTAACATCGTCGTGGGCTTTTCGCCCGGTGGCAATTATGATTTGACCGCCCGTGTGCTTTCTCGCCATATCGGTAGCCATATCCCAGGCAAGCCCACCGTAATTGTGCAGAACATGACCGGAGCGGGCGGCACGACCGCGGTCCTGCATCTCTACAGTAGAGCCGTGCGTGATGGCACGGTCATCGGAATGCCGCATCGCAACTATGCGATCGCTCCCCTGGCCAATGATCGGTTGCGCTACGACGGGCGGCAATTGATCCCGATCGGCAGTACCACCAATGAGGTGCAAATAGGCGTGGCGTGGCACGAAGTTGGCGTAACTAAAATTGACGATCTCAAGATGCGCGAGATCAGTGTGGGGATCACCAGCTTTGACGACGCGATTGGCTCGCAGGCGGTGATGGCGAAAAATGTCACGGGTGCCAAGCTGAAGATGGTGAGTGGTTATCCGGGAGGTAATGATATTTCGATTGCGATGGAAAGACGGGAGGTCGATGGCCAATTCGGCATGTCGTTGGGAGTGTTGAAGACCCGCCTAAAGAATTGGCTTGAGCAGAATAAGATCAATATCATCTTGCAGTCCGGATTGGAGAAATCACCCGAATTGCCGAACGTGCCGTTCATCATGGACTATGCCAAGAACGATCTCGACCGAAAAGCACTTGAGCTTCTATTGGCATCGAACGCCTTTGCCTGGCCGTTCGTGGCACCCCCGGGCGTGCCCGCGGAGCGGATCAGGATCTTGCGTCAGGCCTTCGACGCAACGATGAGGGATCCCAACTTCCTCACAGACGCCAAGAAGTCACGTCTCGAGGTGAACCCATTGGGCGGCGAGGCAATGCAGGCAATGATTGAGCGCATCCTTGGATACGATGCATCTGTTGTCGCGCGTTCCAACGAGATTGTTGCCCCACCGCGCTGATGCAACCCTGTTGTTGCGAATGGCAAGGGGGCGGGGGCGAACCATCGTTCTGCAGGCCATGCCTCCTTCCCATTCAGCGACGGCCGAACAGTGTGCGGTGCTCATCCACCGGCGATCGGGGAACCTCCGAAAGCATCTTGAGGTCTTATCTCGCCATCGAGGCCGACGACGCTATCAACATCGAGATCGCGCAAAAGATCGACAGCTGAAAAACGCGATGCATCTGTCAGCCGACATCATCGGCGCTGAGATCAGCGGTAAGAGGTGCTGATGCCGTAGGCCTGGGGCGCGGCGATCAAGGCCGAGCGAGCTCAAAAAGCGGCTTGAGCGAGACAGGCCCGTGGGGAGGCTGCACCGCTTACGATCAGCGGGGCCGATTGTGCGATCCTCGATGTCCGCAAATGGGATGTCGCGCTGTCCCCGCTCGCGGAGTTCACGCTCCTCTTCTGGAACCCGCCGATCGAGGCGCAAACGAAGAACGATCTCGCGCGCCTTCCAACAGGCCCCGTCAAAGAGATTCCCTTGAACTCGGCTTCTGGGGTGTCTCGTCTGTCGTCGCTAGTTCTGCACCGTCGGGGGTGTCATGGGCGAGGCTACCTGTGGCCCCGCTCAGCGCCTCGTTGCGCCACTTCTAGCCGCCTTACCCCACGTCTAGCCATCCTAGTCTAGAGGATATAGGGAGGATAGCGGGAAGAGGTCTTTCCCTAAATTATTGATTTTATTGGTCGGAGCGGCGGGATTTGAACCCGCGACCCCCAGTCCCCCAGACTGGTGCGCTAACCAGGCTGCGCTACGCTCCGAAGCCGCAGGATTGCCAGAAGCTGCCGGTGGGTGGAGCCGGTGGCCGATTTTTGAACCGCAATCTGCAGGCTGCTTGCACCTACGGGAACCAGAACGTCAGGTCAAGCCCGCCTGGCACAAACACAAGGGCGATCGGGTGAATCTCCAGGTGACACGCGCAGAGAATGCTGAATCTGTAGGTGTCCTCTTGATTCGCGATGAGGATCATCGGCATCGCAGGCAAACTGGCGAGGGGAAAGGCGGCCGAGGCGATCGACACGGGCGTAGATTTTTTTTGGAGTCATTTGAAGACTTTGATGATCTGCGCCAGCGCGGCAAGGTGCTTTGTCCGGTCGGCGAGGTGCTGCTGCTGGTGTTGCCCGGCGTGATCGCAGAGTGTGAAAGCTGGTTTGAGATCGCCAGATCTGGCGATAAGAAGCGGGCGTTGCTGCGCCGCTTCCGGCCGTTCGAGGACGGCACCCCGTCGCACGATCAGCTCGGCGCAATCTTCGCTGTTCTCGACGGCGAGCAGTTCCAGAAATGCTTCGTGGCCTGGGTCGCCAGCCTGACCGGGCTCGGGCCAGAGATCATCGCCATCGACGGCAAGACGTGGCAGCTCTCCTATCAGGAGGGTGGCGCGAAGATACCGATCCACATGGTCTCGGCGTGGAGTGCCGGGCAGAACATGGTGCTCGGCCAGGTCAAGGTCGCCGACTGATCGAGTGCTTCTTCTGCAAGATCAAGCATTGCAGATGGATCGCCACACGTTATGAGAAAACTGACCTGCCATTCTTCTCGATGCTCTCGCTCATCGGTGCCAAGATCTGGGTCAGATGAATGTCAACAGAGCCTAGTGTGATGACCGAGAAATCCGCTTCATACTCTGCCACTGGGGCGGGCTGCGGATTTCTCGGTCGAGATCACACTAGTCCATTGATTTAGCTAGTGTCGTTCAGACCGCGAAATTCGTTCGACCTATGCTGCGGAATGAGACGAATTTCGCGGTCACGACACTAGCCCGCGTCTGCGGGATCTCTCCGCATCGCTTCATCCGCATCGCTCGTCCAATCGTAGCGTGTCGTGGAGGGGCCAGCCTTTGCGGGCCATGACGTCGTGGGGTGGAGCATCGAGGACCGCGCGGAGATGTCGGGGTAATCAAATTCCACCATGGATAGGGCTCGCGTCTGCCACCAGGACGCACGGTGCGCGATTGCCCCGCACACCCAAAAGTGCGAAATCGGTCACCACATCAGAAATGGTGCCGCATTGCCTGCCTGGCCAGGAGGTGCGGCCGAATCCTGCAGCCGGGCGCATTTAACGGCCTCATCTTGGCGCAATCGCACTGTCGACTGCGATCACGACATTGCCGCGCTTGCGCCGGCTCTCTACGCGCCGGTGCGCCTCGACGATATCGTCGAGCGGGTAGACCCGGTCGATGAGCGGGCGAAACGCGCCTGTTTCGGCAAGATCGGCGAGAAGCTGCATGTCTTCGGCCCGCTCGGGCGCGAGGCTGGAAATAGCCTTTCTGCCGTCAGATCTAGGTGCCAGTGCCAGGAGCATTTGCGGGAGGCCGGCGGCGACCATGAGAAGGCGGCCGTCAGGCACGAGCGCACGACGTGCGCGCGATAGTTTCTCGGCGCCGACGGTGTCGAGGATCAGGTCGTAGTGCTTTCCAGGGCGCAGCCAGTCCTGGCACGTGTAGTCGATCACCTCGTGAGCGCCGAGGCGGTGGATGAGATCGGCGTTGCCACCGCTGCAGACGCCGGTGACGATCGCACCGAAATGCCGGGCGATCTGCACTGCCGCGGAGCCGACCGAGCCGGAAGCACCGATGACGAGCAGGCGATGGCCTTGCCGGATCTGGCCCTTGTCGCGCAGAAAATGCAGTGCCGTCGTGCCGCCGAACGACAGCGCAGCGGCCTCGATCTCGCTGAGCGAGGCGGGTTTTCGGATCAGGGGGCCATCCTCGCGTATGGCGCGGTACTCCGCGTGACAGGCGAGCCCGGCCGCTGGATAGCCGACCACGGCGTCGCCGGGGCGAAAGCGCCGGACGGCCTTGCCAGTCTCGACGACGGTGCCGGAGAATTCCGTGCCGAGGATCGAAAGGCGGGGCTTACGAAGGCCGAGCGCGAGGCGCGAGATCAGCCCGAAGCCCATCGGCATGGCACGGGCGCGGATGCGCCAATCCGCGGCCGAGACCGTCGTGGCGGCAATCCGCACGAGGACGTCGAGCTCGCCGACGAGCGGCATCGGCACGTCGGCGAGACGAACGACTTCTGGGGGGCCATATGCATGCGCCACTGCCGCCCTCATGATACGGCGCGGGGGCGTGTGGTCGTGCTGGTTCGTGGTTGTCATCGTCGATCCTGGAAGGTGGCTTCCCGCATACCGCCAGACTCGAAGTGCGACGCGGCAGCTTCGGATTGCCGCAGAATTGTGGCGCCATTGGCTTGTTGCCAGCAGAGACCCTCGCACCACATCACGGTGCCACAATGTTGGGCGATTGCTCTCGTCGGCGCAATCGCGCAAAGATCGGCCCCGATGATTCGGCGATGGAGGTCGCGAGAGCCGTGATTCAAATGCGAAATGTCGGGTTGAAGTACGAGCGCGGGCCGGAGGTTCTGCGCGACATCAACATCGACATCCAGCCTGGCTCCTTCCACTTCCTTACCGGCCCATCCGGGGCGGGCAAGACGTCGCTGCTTCGTCTCATGCTTCTTGCGCTGAGGCCGTCGCGCGGGAACATCCATCTGTTAGGGCAGGACGTGACGCGTCTGCGTCCGCCTCGACGCGCCGAGCTTCGCCGTCGCATCGGCATCGTGTTCCAGGATTTTCGCCTGCTCGACCACATGAGCACGTGGGAGAATGTCGCGTTACCGCTGCGGGTGCTAGGCAAGGACATCGAGGACTATCGCGAGGACGTGACCGACCTGTTGCAATGGGTGGGGCTAGGTGACCGGATGCATGCGGCGCTGTCAGTGCTGTCGGGTGGCGAGAAGCAGCGCGCGGCGATTGCGCGGGCGGTGATCGGCAAGCCTGAGCTTCTGCTCGCCGACGAGCCCACCGGCAACGTCGATCCCAACATGGCGCGCCGGCTCCTGCGGCTGTTCGTGGAGCTTAACCGCCTCGGCACCTCCGTCGTCATCGCAACGCACGATCATCAATTGATGCGGCACCATCGCGCCGCTCGCATAGAGCTATTCGACGGCCATGTCCGGATCGTATGACAAGCCCGGTGGCCCCCGCCGCCCCCATTCGACGCCGGTGTACGCACCGCAGCCGCCACCAGCGCGTCCGGCATCCTACGTCCCTCATTCCTCGACGCAACCGCCCCCGCCCCCGCCGCCGGAGGCTTACTATGGGGGCCCCTACACGCCGGACTATGCCGAGTTCTATGCCGAGGAGCATCCTGCGGCTCGGGCCGGGATGCCGGCCGATGGTGTCCCACCGCCGCAGCTGGAGCCCCGAGAGCTCGTCGCTCCAGCTCGCGAGGACACCTCCCTCGAGCTGCATCAGTCGCCGATCGTGCCGGCGGGCTCCGTCACGGGGCGATCGCTCACCCTCGTCGTCTCGATCATGTGCTTTCTGGCGTGCCTGACGGCCGGAGCGGTCTATATGATCAATCAGTCGGCGGCGGCATGGCTGCGCGACATCGCCAGCGAGGTCACCGTGCAGATCGAGCCGCGCGAGCGCCTCGACATGGACAAGACCGTCCGGGACGTGGTGACCTTCCTCGGCCGCCAGAGCGGCGTCGTGGCGGCCGAGCCGATGAGCGTGGAGGACTCCGCGCTATTGCTCGAGCCTTGGCTCGGCGGCTCGGAAGGTTTGAAGTCGTTGCCGATGCCGCGCCTCATCGCGGTCGAGGTCGATCGCGACCAACCGCCGGATTTCGCCGCGCTGCGGGGGCAGCTCACCCGGCAGTTTCCCGTCGCGACGCTCGACGATCATCGACATTGGCAACAGCAGATCCGCGCGGTGACGCGCTCGTTCGCGCTCGGCGGCATCGCCATCCTGCTGCTCGTGGCAGCCGCGACGACGGCGATCATCGTCTCGGCTACGCGCAGCGCGATGGCTTCCAACCGCGAGATCGTCGAGGTGTTGCACTATGTCGGCGCCACCGACCGATTGATCGCTCGTGAGTTCGAGCGTCACTTCCTCCGCCTCGGTATCAAGGCCGGGATGCTTGGCGCGGTTTGCGCCAGCGCGGTGTTCTTCCTGATGCCGCCGCTGATGCAGTGGCTCGGTGGCGGCAACGTCACGCAAGCGGAAATGAGCCGTCTGGTCGGTGCGGGCTCGCTCGATCTCAAGGGCTATCTCGTGCTCGCTGGTCTCGTCGTGGTGATCGCAGCCCTTTGCATGTTGACGTCGCGCGTCGGCGTGAAGAGGATCTTGCATAGCCAGCAGTAGGGGCGCCTCTCGAGAACGGTACCGGTATGGCATGCTTTTCGCCCGCGCCGGCTGGCCCGGCGTCCGGTGGCAGTTGGGGGTGGCCTCGTCGTGAGCAGCTTCGGCAGATCGCTCGTCTATGCGAGTGCGGCGTGCTTCATGCTGCTGCTGCTGGGCTTCTTCGTCTTCGCGGCCTCCGCGACGAGGCGGATCACCCCTGTCGTGCGGGCCGCGGACGGTATCGTGGTGTTGACCGGAGGCGTGGAGCGGCGGATCGATGCCGGCCTTGGCCTGCTCGAGAAGGGGCTCGGCCGCCGGCTGCTCATCTCGGGCGTCAACCAGAGTACCAGCCCGCGTGCGCTGCTGGCAGGTTGGGGAAAGTTGCAGAAGTGCTGCATCGACCTCGGATACGAGGCCCAAGATACGATCGGCAACGCTGCTGAAACGCGGGCATGGGTCTCCCGGCAGGGTTTCAGGCGACTGATCGTCGTGACGTCGAGCTATCACATGCCGCGCAGCATGGCCGAACTCAGGCGAGAGATGC
>CAMAYR010000255.1 GCA_945862355.1 Devosia equisanguinis
GTCGTGTCGGTGTCCGACTGCACGATCTCGAAGCTTCGCATCCCATCACCTGCCGAGTGAGCCGCCCTCGACAAGAGAAATAGCTGATTCGCAAACCAACCCAGACCCTTACGCCATCACCACCGGATCGGAGTTACGGAAGCAGGTAAGTGGCCTAACGATTGACGGAAAGATCGCCTGATGAGGCAATCGGGTCAAGTGTTTTGCCCTCCAAGTGTCGCCTGCGGTCTGTGGACCGATAAAGTGATGGCCGGTTTGGCCGCAAAACGGCCCCGTCCAAGCCCGCCAAGGGCGTTTTTCAGCGCGGCGGACGCACCTGCCCTGCGGCTCTCGTTCAGTTTGGGTCCGGATCGCGGTCACGCGCATGTTGGTGGCGCTCGAAGGCGGCGGATGGCGGCGAGAAAAAATTAGGGACAGCCACCAGTTTTCCTACGTAGGCCGACCCAATGATCGGTCGCTATGCGCCCGGGACCGCCTTTGTTCCGCCGCGCAGAACAGAGACGGATCGGCTCACTCGCGACGTCGACCGTGCGGGGCATGTCGGGTTTGGCCTGGAACGGTCGGGTCGTCGTCTGTTGGCCGAGCTACGACGACTTGCTCAGTGCTTGCCGGCCGGGGCTTCCATCGAGGCGAGCAGGGCCAGCGTCTCCATCACCGAGACGTGCTCGGCGATGCCCTTGCCGGCGATGTCGTAGGCGCAGCCGTGGCCGACGCTGGAGAACACCACCGGCGTGCCGATGGCGAGGGCCGACGCACGGCGCGGAGACAGCAGTTTGATGGGAATGTGGCCCTGGTCGTGGAACGGCACGACGTAGGCGTCGTGGCGGCGCTCGGAGATCATGAGGTCGGCGCCGGCCGGGCCTGCGACGTCGAGACCTGCGGCCTTCAAGCGCGCGACTGCCGGCTTGGTGATGCGCTCGTCGTCGTCGCCGAACAGGCCGTCCTCGCCTGCGTGCGGATTGATCCCGCAAACCGCGATACGCGGACTTGAGAAGCCGAGCCGCCGCAGCGCCGCGTCAGTGGCAGTGGCTGCGGCCGCGACCAGATCGGGCGTGAGGCGGGCGAGCGCGGTCGCGACGCTCTCGTGCAGCGTGCAGTGGGTGATGCGCAGTCCGCCCGCGGCCAGCATCATGAAGACGCGGTCGCGGGGCGTGCCGGTCAGGTCGGCGATCAGTGGTGGGTAGCCGGAGAACTCGATTCCCGCCTGGTTGATCGCGGTCTCCGATTGCGGGCAGCCGACGATCGCTGCCACCTCGCCGGCCTCGGCAAGCTCAACGGCGCGCTTCGCGTAGGCGATCGTCGCGCGGCCGGCTTCGGGGCGCATCACGCCGGGGGAGAAATGCTGGCCATCGAGGGCGTGGACGTCGGCAACGGGGATCGTACCGGGACCGGCCGCGTCGAAGGGCGCCAGCGGGGCGTCGATGCCGAGCAGGCGGCGGTAGTGCGCGATAACGGGCACGTCGCCAACGAGCACGGGCTGCAGGGTGGCACCGGCGAGATGCGCGACGGCGGCCTTCAGCGCGATTTCCGGGCCGATGCCGTTGGGATCGCCGATCGCAATGGCGATACGGCGCGGGCGCTGGTCGGTCATGGGGGCTCCGGAGGCGGCGAGCATGGTGGTGCTGGGGTGCTTTCGACTGGGGACAACCATAGCAGCACGGGCGCGCCGCACGACACCTGCCTTTTGGCCGCTGTCGGGTCCGCACCTTGGTTTTGCCTGTCTTGTTTGCTGCAATGCGCATCGCTGTGGTATTCGCGGTTCAAACTCGATGTCCGAGGCTCAGATGCATCTCCACACGAGGCTTTCAAAGGTTATGGCGCTGGCGCTGCTCGTGCCGGCGGTCCTGACGTTGATCACGACTGCGATCCTGACAACGATCCTGACAACGATCCTGCCTGGGCGTGCTCTTGCCGGACCGACACTGTTGTTCGAGGCGCAATCGGGCCGGGTGCTCTATGCCGAGGGGCTGGATGACCAGTGGCATCCCGCCTCGCTGACCAAGATGATGACCGCGTATCTCACCTTCCAGGCGTTGAAGACGGGAAAGCTCAAGCTCGAGACGCAGATCATCTACAGCGAGGCAGCACAGGCCCAGCCGCCGAGCAAGATCGGATTGCCGGTGGGCGCCACGATCAGCGTCGATCTCGCGCTGCAATCCATCATCGTGAAATCAGCAAACGACATCGCCGTGGCGCTGGCGGAGGCCATCGGTGGCAGCGAGGCCCAGTTCGTCGAGGCGATGAATGCCACCGCCCGACGCCTGGGGATGTCGCGGACGGTGTTCCGCAATCCGCACGGACTGCCGGCGGCAGAGCAGGTCTCGACCGCGCGGGATCTCGCGCGCCTAGCCACCGCTGTCGTGCGCGACTTTCCCCAGTATGCACACTACTGGGGCCAATCGCAGATGCAGGTCGGCGCCGTCAAGATCGTCAGCCACAACGGGCTGTTCAAGACGCTGCCCGGTGTCGACGGCATGAAGACGGGGTTCATCTGCGATAGCGGCTACAACGTGGTCGCCAGTGCGACACGGGATGGCGTGCGGCTGATGGCGGTGGTGCTCGGCGAGATGTCGGCGGCGGATCGCAATCTGCGTGCGCACAGCCTGATCGAGCACGGCTTCGCCACGATGGGGTGGAAAATCCTGTTCGGGGCCAAGGACACTATCGCGACGATGCCTGTTCCGCGTGACGCGAAGGACGCCGCGAGCATCCGGGAGAGCGTCATCGCGACGGAGTGCAACAATCGACGAGTCGCGCGTGCCGCAGCCGTTGCGCGCCAGCGCATCAAGGCCCGCAACCGGGCGGCGGCAGCGGCGAAAAGGGCTGCTCAGAAAGGCAATGCCGCGGCCGCGAAGGCAGCAACAGCTCCGAAGGGGGCTGCCAAGGCAGCCGGGACGACGGCCAAGAAGCCTCCCGCGGTCGCCCCGGCCAAGGCGAGTGTCGCCAGCAAGGCAGTGCCGGCGGCAACCGGCGGATCGGCCGCACCTCGCTGAACGCGTGGTTGGACCGCTGGGCATTGGGTGCGCTCGGGATCGCCGGGGTGTCAGGCCCTGAAACCAGAGGTCGGCCAAGGCGGGTGGAGTGGGCGTGAGGATTGCAGACCCGAGGAACCGGGGCCGGTTCTGAAGGCTGGGGCGTGTCCCGGGCTGGGACGCACGAGTTGGCGCTGAAATTGCTGCGTGGTCATGGACAACAGTCCGTGAGATCTCGACATGAGCCCGTCCCAGCCTTCCGAACTCGATCCCACACCCGCTCCCGGCGAGGTGGAGACGATGGCGGCCGTGCTGGAGGGGCGACACGGCGTCTACGCCGAGCATGTGGCTCAGTTCTTCGCGGACGTGAACGCCGACAAAGGTGATGCTGCCCGTGCCTGGGCATGGACGGCGGTGACCGAACGGGTTCGAAAGCGCACGACGCAGCGCCTCGGCAGTATGTCCTGGCAGTAGCGCCTCGCCCGATCCGACCGACCTGATCCCACCAACCTAATCAGTCCTTCTATTTCAGAGTTTGCAGCAGCCACGTGATGAACCAGAGCGCGACCTCGAACTGTGCCGGAATGGGGCAGGGCACCCCCGGCGGCCGCCTGTTGGCGCTCGTTCGCCGATTACGAACGGCGATTCTCGGGGCGGGCGATCGCGGCGCTGACCGCATGAATGCGCTGCTGGCGTTCGGGGTTCGGGTTACCAGCGCGGGCATTCTTTTCGTGTCGCAGGTGGCTCTGGCTCGATGGATGGGGCCTGAACAATTCGGTGTCTACGTCTATGTCTGGACGCTGGTGCTCGTGACGGGGGCGATCGCCACGGTCGGCCTCAATATCGGTGCGATCCGGATCGTCTCCGAGTTGCGCGAGAAGGCTGCGGTGGCGGAATTGCGCGGGTTCCTGCTGTCCGGGCGACTGGTCGTCGCGGTCGTTGCGGGAGGTGTCGCGGCGCTGGCGATCGCTGCGGCCTGGCATCTGGCGGACCGAGGCGTGGCGGGCCCTTGGATGACGATCGCCATCATCATGCTGGCGGTTCCAGCCTATTCGCTGACGGACCTGCAGGATGGTATCTGCCGAGGCTGCGCCAGGATCGGAAGCGCGCTGGTGGCTCCCTACATCCTGCGGCCGTTGCTCATTCTCGGTGGCGTCGGAACGCTGCATCTGGCGGGCGTGGGGCTCGATGCATCACGGGCCGCGATGGCAGCCGTCGTCGCCACCTGGATCGCATGGGCGCTGCAAACGATGATCGTCGCGCGGGAGCTGCGGCCGATCGTTCCGGTGGGACCGCGTACATACGACGTGCCTGCGTGGCGGGCCACCGCTGCGCCGCTCATGGCGATGGGCATCTTCGATCTCGCCATGCAGAACATCGACGTCATCGTCATCTCCAACTTGGCGTCGGCGACGGAGGCCGGCATTTACTTCGCCGGCGCAAAGACGATGGCGCTGATCCTTTTCGTTCACTACGCAGTCGGCAGCGCGATGTCGAACCGCTTTGCGGCTATCGCAACGCGCGGCGACGCGGATGCGATGCGGGCGGCTGTACGCGATGCCGTGCGCTGGACGTTCTGGCCGTCGCTCGGACTTGCAATATTGATGCTGCTTTCGGGCAAGCATCTGCTGGCGCTGTTCGGCCCGGGTTTCGCTGCGGGCTATCCGGTCATGTGCATTCTGGCGGTCGCCATCGTCGGGCGGGCTGCGATCGGTCCGGCGGAGGCGCTTCTCAACATGACCGGCGGACAGCGGGATTGCGCCAGATCGCTGATGATCGCGGCGCTCGCCAATATCATTCTGAGCGTGGCCCTGACGCCGGTGCTCGGCATCCTCGGGGCGGCCACCGCGGTCTCCTGCGCCATCCTGCTCGGTGCCTGGCTCAACTGGCGAGCCATCCGGCGCAATCTCGGCATCGATGCCGGCATCTGGGCGAACCGCTGATCCCCCTTTCAATCCCAGTTGGCCGGTCGATCGGTCTCGCAAGCGCGAGTGGTGGCGCGTAGACTGGTTCGGCAGTCTCGGCCTTGCCGAGCGGTCGGGGCCCCAGTATCGGGCCTTGGCAACCGGGGCCGGTGTCGAGAGCTACCCATGCTTTTTCAGGTCGGTCACGGGGACGCTCGAAGTCGTCCCGCGATCAGAACTGGAAGTACAGGAAGGGGCTTTCGCGCCCTCCTGCGATGATCGCGATCGCGGCGCCGAACACCGCGGCATAGGCATATGAATGTCGCGGTCGCCATTGGAATGCGCGGTTCAGATCGATCGGGTTGGGGCCGCGCATCGCCCACCATGCCGCGATGGCCAGCACGGCGACGAATACACCGGGTTTCATCACCACGTCGCCCGAGGTCGGTACGAACATGGTGTGCAGCATGGAGATCGCGACGCTCATGTTCTCCGCCCTGAAGAACACCCAGCCGACCACGACGAAGAAGAACATCAGGAGTTGGCGGACGATTGCCGGCAGCCACTCGATGTGGTGGCCCCAGGCCCGGTAGGCGCACAACAGTATGCCGTGGTATCCGCCCCACACGATGAAAGTCCAATTCGCACCGTGCCAAAGTCCACCGATCAGCATCGTCAGCATCAGGTTGATGTAGGTGCGCGAGACGCCGTAGCGGTTGCCGCCCATGGAGATGTAGAGGTAGTCGCGCAGGCAGGACGACAACGAGATGTGCCAGCGCTGCCAGAAGTCCGACGGATCGAGCGCCTTGTAGGGCGAATTGAAGTTGATCGGGATTCGGAATCCGAACATGAAGCCGAGCCCGATCGCCATGCTCGAGTAGCCGGCGAAGTCGAAATAGAGCTGGAAGGTGTAACCCAGCGCTGCCATCCAGGCGCCGAGAGTAGACAGCTCGGCGTGGTTCTTGAACGCGGGATCGACGAACGCCGCCAGTGTGTCGGCGACGAGCACCTTCTCCAGGAAGCCGAGCACGAAGAAGGAAACGCCGATCCCGAGCCAGCGTGTCCGGTCGGCTGCGCCGATGTTCGCCAGATCCTGCTCGATCTGGCGAAAACGAACGATCGGCCCGGCGACGAGCTGGGAGAACAGCGAGACATACGCGGCGAACTCGAACACGTTGCGTGTCGGCGTGATCGTACCCCGATATGCATCGATGATGTATGAGATCGTGTGGAAGGTGTAGAAAGAGATGCCGACCGGCAAGATGATTTCGCTGAACTTCAGACGGTCGCCGGTGGGCAGAAGCATTTCCACGGGAAGCTTGAGCCCGGAGCCGATCACATCGAGCAGCCATTGAGCTGTCTCTATCCCGAAGCCCGCGTACTTGAAGAAGCCGAGCAACGATAGATCGACTATGATCGCGATCGTGGCTGCGAGCTTTTTTGCGTGCGGGGAGGGAAACCGAAGCATCGACAGGCCGGCGAGGAAGCTCACCAGCGTCGAGAACGCCATCAGCAGGCAGAACCAGGGGTTCCACCAGCTGTAGAATACGTATCCCGTGATCGCGAGCCAGACGTAGCGCTGCTGTGCGCTGCGCAGCAACCAGAACACACCGTAGGTCACCGGCAGAAATGCGAACAGGAAGACGAAGCTGTTGAACAGCATCAGTTGCTCCCGGTTTTTCTAGGTCCCGCGCTGGTGCGCGAAAGGATGGTCGGCAGCGCCTCCGCAATCATTCCGGCCATGCGACGGCTGCCCTCGTTGTTGAAGTGGACGGGGTCGGCGAATAGCTCGCGCCGTCCCGAAAGCGTTGCGGCGGCGTCGATGATCGGCCAGCCCCGCCGTCGTGCGAGGTCCAGGGTCGCCTGGCGGGCCTCGGCGGAGAAACTGGGGAACACCTCAGGTTTTGCGCGCGGGAAGAAGAGCCGGAAATAGCCGAGCTCGGACCGGTCTGCGGGGCTCAGTTGCCGTGGCTGCTTCAATGCGTGTGTGATCAGTACGGGACGCGCACCGGTTTTCTCTATCCTGAATCGGTGACTTTGCGCACCGTTCGGCTGGCTGCTTTGCAAGTGGCTGGATCGGGGTGGCCGGTGGCAGAAGGGCGAAAGCGCGCAGGCTTCGCACTTCGCGGGGGCGACACGCCCCGGCGGCTGGCACTGCGACGCT
>CAMAYR010000256.1 GCA_945862355.1 Devosia equisanguinis
CCCATCGCCGCTGGCGATCAGGGAGCAACGCGACCCGGCGCAAGCGCCGCCCCATCGGAGCCGGCGAGCGCAGCGAGCATCGGCGTGAGATCAAAAATGGTGCTGCCAGTGAGGATTGAACTCACGACCTCTCCCTTACCAAGAGTGGGCCCGGTTGATGCCATGAAGTAGCGGCAGGGTAGTCAACTCACTATTGGGCCTGTGTTTTCACGACAGAAGAGTGCAGATCAGCGGACCTCTGAGAGCCATGAAGACAGCGTGAACGTGGTGGGAACAACCTGAGCCGATCCGCTTGTCGCTGACACACTAACTGGCACAGTGGCTGCACTGTGCTTCTGTTCGAGCGCTGCGTCCGCGTAAGGGCATGATGCGCTCAAGCTATCATGTCGCTTCACGCACTGTTCGCGACCAGCACCATCCACAGCTTCGGGCCAGTCTCACGAGCGTCCGCTTGATGCCATCTGCGCATCAGCGCACCGTTGGGGCATGCTGATCGGCCTGCACATCGTCATCTTCATGATCGCCATCGCGAAGAGCGTCGCGCGGAGCGCTGGCGGGGCGGTCGCGCCTTCACGAGGACCTCGTGATGCTCCGCTTGGTATCGGACCGGTCGCGACCATCCGCATCGTCAGCGCACGGCGCTGCCGCGGACCGCCGCGGGGAACACCCAAGCACACACGCCCCATGTTGAGGGGCATGCAACCTGTCCGAGCCTCAGCCGCCGCGCACCACTGCGTGGCTTCGCCGGCCCATGCGTTCCGAAAGAGGACCCGGCTTCCGGTAGCAGCGATGTTGCCGGCGCCGGAGATCGTCTCTCCCGGTCCCCTATAAGGGGTGCGAAAGTGCCGAACGTAGTCGTGCCCCTGACGGCTGGTTCACGGGGGTCAGCTCCGCTGAACCAAGAAGATGCCTCTGTCTCGTTACCGTGTAGCGACGCGTCCGCTCGAACCGCTTCTGTCAGACGAGGAGGGCTCTGCCGCCAGACGGAAGCCACTGAACTCGCTGGTGAAAGCGTGAGTGCGAAGGATGGACGAGCCTCCGAAGGCGATCGCACCTGACGAAGGTCTGGCGCCACACCTCACCTCGGGCGTCATACGCCCGTCGGGTCTCGTCCTCCTCCTACCTCGGCCGGTGCCCGTTACACCGCCTTCGCGCATCCTAGCGTCGCCTGTGGGTATCCTGGCACTCTACCACCTTGGCGCCTTGAACCATGCGTGAGCTTCTTGTTTTTCCGCCTCAGATGAGGAAGAGTTTCCGGAAGCGATTCGGAGGGGCTCCATGAAGGCAGTCATCTACAAGCAAGCAGAAGACATCGATGCTCAGCTCGCACGCCTTGGCGTGAAGCGAGACCAGATCGAACGTGCGCCCATCGCTGGGTACACGGCGCGCACGTCTTGCACGCCTCACCATCCGGGCAACCATGGCGGGATGGTTCACTACGCTGAGATGATCCGCCAACTCCGAGACGACCTTGTGCCCGCAGGGTGGTCCGTCGTCCGTGACATGAACCTTGAGATGGTCGTGTCCCCGGAGAAGGGTATCGCGTTCGCCGTGGCGAGCGGCAACGAGAACACGGGCCTCCCTGAGCGTGCTCCGTCTACCAAGAGGCGCCGGGGAGCGGTCACCACTCGACTGGTCGACGACAACAAGCAACTGCAACTCGATCTGCCGATGCCGGACCTGCCGCCGAAGGTCAACGACGAGGGCAAGGAGTTGCGACAGACCTGGGTGCTGCTCCACCATGTCGACCGCAACGAGTTGAGGTATGAGCTGTCACGGCCGGTTCGGATCGGCGACGATGGGTACATCGAGTCCTGGAAGGAGCGGATCATCTTTCCGCCTGTGCCGATTGATGGCATCGCGCTTCCCGTGCTTCCCGAGTACGCTGATCAGCCGGACGTCAACGTCCAGCCGAAAGCGTAGAGCGCCCGATGTTCACACCGTCACGTCTCACCCTGGCGCGCAAGCGCCGAGGGTTCAGCAAGACTGCGCTTGCTGGGCTGCTCGGCGTCGATGTTCGCTCGATCACGGCCTACGAGGACGGAGAGTACCAACCGAGCACCGAGATCCGGTTGAGCCTCAGCCGAGTTCTGGCCTTTCCGCGCCACTTCTTCGAGGGGGCCGACATCGAGCTGCCCAAGACAGAGACGGCCAGCTTCCGCTCACTCTCGAAGCGCACAGCTTCGCAGCGTGACGCCGCCCTGGCGGCCGGCGCGCTCGGGTTCCATCTCACGGACTGGATTGAGCAGCGCTTTAGCTTGCCGGCGCCGAAGCTTCCACGGCTGGATCAGTTGGACCCGGAGGGTGCCAGCATCGCCCTGCGCCAGCAGCTCGGGCTGGGCGAGTTGCCCATCAAGCATGTGATCAAGCTGCTGGAAGCTCATGGGGTGAGGTTCTTCGCTCTCGGCGACATCGCTGACGAGATCGACGCCTTCTCCTTGTGGCGAGACGATCGCCCATTTGTGTTCTTGAACACTAGCAAGTCAGCCGAGCGCAGCCGTTTCGACACGGCCCATGAACTGGGGCACCTCGTTCTCCATCGCCAGGGAAGTCCGGAAGGACGACAGGCTGAGGAGGAGGCGAATGCTTTCGCATCCGCGTTTCTGCTGCCCGAGCGAGGATTGAAGGGCAGCCTGCCGGGCATGATCACACTGCCGATGTTGATGAAACTGAAGCGTCACTGGGGCGTGTCAGCCTTCGCGATGGCTTACCGGCTGAACCGGATCGGCGCTCTGACGGAGTGGCACTATCGCAACCTCTGCATCGAGCTAGCGAAGAAGGGCTACCGGAGTAGCGAGCCGGATGGAGGGCCGCGCGAGACATCGGCGGTTCTCGACAAGGTCACCGCGATGTTGAGAGAGCGCGGTGTCGGCTTGGCACAGCTCGCGGCAGAGCTTGATCTGCCAGTCGAAGAACTCAATGGTCTGATGCTCGGGCTGGCCACTGTGGCGTTGGAAGGCGGGCAGAGTGGGGCGCCGTCGCAGAGTACCGGCCCCCGGCTCCGCGTCGTGAAGTGAACTGGTCCGCAAATCGCGGTCGCATCCAGGGCTGTCGAACACAGTGGTGCTGTGAGATGCCGTTCCTTGCCGCCCAGAGCATCGATGCTCTTGCCGAGGTCATCTCTGGCGGAGCCAGCAACTCGTCTGCACCGTCGATCGGCCACTACCGCTCGGCCTACCACCTCGAAAAGTTCATGCGGTCCTGCAACGTCGACTTTCAGCTCGGCGGCAGATCTCGCGTGCCGGCGCTAGTGGAGCGCCTGACAGAGCTGAATGCCGGCGACGATGCCCGTTCGGTGATCACCAGGATCGTCGAGGCGGCGGCTGCGCCCAGCGATTTCATCGACGCGCCGGAGAAGTTGGCCAACGTTATCGAGTACTTGAACAAGCGGCTGACCTTCGACCGGCTCGTGCTCGAGCTGCACGGCATCGATGTTCGCCTCGCCAAGACGAGTGAGGTCGGGAAGGTCATCGGCTCACTTGCCACCAAGCTCGACATCATCGACTTCGATACGGTGCGATGCGACGTCGATCGCGCGTTGAAGAGCGCCGAGGCAGACCCGGAGGATGCCGTCACGGCCGCCTGCTCGGCGGTCGAAAGTGTTTGCCGCTCGATTCTAGTCGAGCTGGGCCTGCCTCTACCAGTAGCCAAGGACATCCAGGGCCTCTACCGCGCCGTTCGGGAGCCGCTCGATCTGTCGCCCGATCGAACGAACTTGCCGGCGGAGATCGCAGAGGACATCCGCAAGATTCTCGGCGGGCTGAACACGACGGTCCAGGGCGTCGGTGCCCTGCGCACTCATGCCGGTGACGCGCATGGTCGGGAGCGCGGCTTCCGGCGCATCGATCCACGCATCGCCCGGCTGTCCATCCACAGCGCGAGCGCCGTGATCCTGTTCCTGATCGAGACGTGGGAAAGGAAGTTCCCGGAGCGAACGCTTCATCGACATCGGTGAAAGTCCAAGCGATCTGTCAACAGACTACAGCGCTCATGGAGGTGTGGCGAGCCCCTTATTTTCAGTGCTTTCGTGGCGCTCTACCTTGTGCGCGAGTCACTCGACTCCGACCTCTCCATCATCTGTAACAGAGATGGAAGAGAGAGTGACATGCGGGTTCTCATCGTTGGCGCGGGCATCAACGGAACGCTCGTGGGGGGAGCGCTGGTCGAGGCTGGCGCCGACGTTTCGTTCGTCGTCCGGCCGTCACGGCAGCGACAGCTGATCTCGACCGGACTGCACATCACCTCGCCGCTCGGGCGGTTCCGTAAGCCGGTTCACGCCATCGTCCCGCCTAAGCGGTTGGGTGACGCGCTCGACGTGAAGGGCTCGGTCGACGTGCTGATCCTGGCGACGAGAGCGAACGTCTACCAGCCGGGGCTCTTCGTCACGCGCGATGTGATCAGCCCGGCCACCTTGATCGTGCCGCTCTTCGATGGCGTGCATCATCTGGATCACTGGCGCGAGTGCTACCCCAACAACCCGGTCGCGCTCGCCCGCTTCGATGCACGGGCCACGATGGACGTTGACGGCATCGTGCGCCAGAGCGAGCCCGCTGGCGATCTGATGCTTGGCCTCCAGTCCGCGTCTAGCGCTGAACTCTTGGAGGAGCTACGCCGAGCACTCGATGGTCGGCGATTGCGAACCCATCAGCACGGTGCGCCGGTTCTGTCCGAGGTCTGGGCGCGAGCGATCTTTCGGGCCGCCGCCGCCGGTGCTTCGCAGCTCACTAGCATGCCTCTGCGTGACACGCTCCGCTTCGTGAGCCGCAAGCCGTTCCTGGACATGATGGAGGAAGGTGTCTGCATCGGAGAGGCTCGCCGTATCCCTGGCGTCCGCGATGCCGCCGCACGCTACAAGACGGCGTTCATGAGAGAGGGCGAGCCCGTGATCGCACCAGCACCGATCGGCGCCGGTGGACGTGCGGGCAGCGAGGCGCTGTTCTTGCTCGGCAGCATGCTGCGGCAGGCGCAGGGCCTGGGTTGGCCGGCCCCGTCGCTGCGAAACGCGTGGGCAGCGGCTGCGAAGATCGAAACGCCCAGCTATGCGGCCAGTACGCATAGGGACAGGCAGGCTTCAACAGGAAGGTGAGTTCGCCCGTACTGGTCGAGGGGGCATTGTTCCTGACATAGTGCTTGCGGATGAATCGCCAACAAGTGAAGGGGGCAGGGATGGCGGCTGTAGACGACCAAGATCAGAAGCCACGCTGGCTCCGAGACCTCGTTCGGTTCCTCCCGCTGAAGAGCCAGTTCGTCCTCTCCGGCAACGTGCGGGACTTGCAAGTCGTGCGCAACGCAAGCGGAGCCGCTGCACCGGTGCCGTTGGTGCATGCGCTGCATACCGAACTGGCCGGGCAGGGATACGCCGCAACCATCGTCTACGATCTCGTCTCAGGCTTTCGGGCATTCGGCACGAGCGGGGCTGAGATTGAGGCCGGCCGCCAGATCCTGCAGCGTCTCAACCTGACGCTGGACCCTTCCGGCAACGTGCCCGCCGGTCCAGCGCTGCTCATGGAGACGTTAGCCCGCTTCGTCGCGCTGGATGGTCCGCCAGTCGCGCTCATGATCGACTTCGCATCTCGGCTGCTGGTGCGCAACGATCTGCCTACCGAAGCCGAACAACGCCTGTTCGCCCACGCTCTGGTGCACGCCCATCGCGCTAGCGCCCGACCAACGGGCCCCAACCGCACGCCCGCCTTCAACTCGATTCTGTGGATCGTAGAGCGCGAAGGCAACCTGCCGGACTGGCTGACCATCGACAACCCGCGCGTACGCTCGATCTCGATCCCCAAGCCCGACCGCAGCGCGCGTGCCGTGCTCGCGCCGTCGTTGCTGCGCAACATGCCGCAAGGCTCTGAGCTGGCGCCCGACGCACTTGCCAAGCTCGAGCGCGAGTTGGTCGACACGACCGAAGGGCTCCTGCTGCTCGACATGACCGCGATCTCTCAACTCGCTCGTCGCGAGGGCATCGCTGTCACGAAGGTCGCCGACGCGGTGCGCCACTACAAGATAGGCGTGACCGAGGACCCGTGGGCCAAGATCCCTCGGGACGCGATCCGTGACGGGCACGCGACGATCACCAAGCGGGTAAAGGGGCAGGACCACGCCGTGGTGCATCTGCTCGACATCATCAAGCGCGCTGTGACAGGTGTGGGAGGGCAACGCCGGGGTGGGCGTCCGCGAGGCGTGGCGTTCCTGGCGGGCCCGACCGGCGTCGGCAAGACCGAACTTGCCAAGACTGTGACGAGCCTGCTCTTCAACGACGAGAGCGCTTACATCCGCTTCGACATGTCGGAGTTCAGCGCAGAGCACGCGGACCAGCGCCTGATCGGCGCGCCGCCCGGCTACATCGGCTACGATGCCGGCGGCGAGCTAACCAACGCCATCCGCGAGCGCCCGTTCAGCGTCGTGCTGTTCGACGAGATCGAGAAGGCGCATCCCCGTATCCTCGACAAGTTCCTGCAGGTACTAGACGACGGCGTGCTGACATCGGGCCGCGGTGAGCGGGTCTACTTCTCCGAGGCACTGATCCTGTTCACGTCGAACCTCGGCATCTACAAGCAAGGTGCGGAGGGCGAGCGCGTGGCCAACGTCACGGCGAGCGACGACTACGAGACGGTGCGCGCCCGCGTTCGCGCCGAGATCGACCGCCACTTCAAGCAGGTGATCAACCGGCCCGAACTGCTGAACCGCATGGGCGAGAACATCATCGTGTTCGACTTCATTCGCGAGGAGATCGCGCGCGAGATCCTCGATGGCATGATAGCTGATACGCTGGCGGATCTCGCGCGTAGCGACATCATTGTGACGTTGGAACTGGAAGCGCGGCAGAGGCTGGGCGATCTGTGCCTCGCGGACCTGTCCAACGGTGGCCGCGGCATCCGTAACCGTGTCGAAGCGCTGCCGCGCGGCAATCAAGATGAAAGCCAGCGTCAATCAGGATGAGACTGTGCCGA
>CAMAYR010000257.1 GCA_945862355.1 Devosia equisanguinis
AACATGCGCGGCCGCGGCGTCGGCCCGGTTTATCGCAAGCACGGAGGGCGGATCATCTATCATCACGACGATCTCGTGACCTGGTCGAAAAGCTCGCGCCGGCATTCGTCGAGCCAGAGGGCGCATGACGAGCCTGCTCGCGACAATGATCCTGGCCGTGATGATGGTCGCCATCCCGATCGCCCCTGCACACCGCCATCTCGTCGTCAATCTGACCGCAAGCATGCCGCGCGGTCTCTACCTGCTGTTGCCGTATCGGTCGCCGCGCGAACATGACATCGTCGTCGTCCGGCTGACGCCGGCCGCCGACGCCATTGCCGTATCGCGGGGATACCTCGCCGCAGATCATCCTGTCCTGAAACGCGTCGCGGGCGTCGCCGGCGGCCGTGTCTGCCGCTTTGGCGGCGCCGTCTCGATCAACGGCCGGCCGGCCGCGATCGCGCGCGCGCGTGATCACGCGGACCGTGCGCTGCCGCGCTGGCACGGCTGTCTGCACCTGCGCCCGCGCCAGCTGTTCGTGCTCGGCGCCGCCGCCGGCAGTTTCGACAGCCGCTATTTCGGCGTCATCGACCAATCCGCCATCGTCGGCATTGCCCATCCTCTGTGGATCATCCGTCCTTGAACGGTGCTGCACGGCAGCATGCACGTGATCGTGCTCGCCGCACGCTGCCGCGCAGGCACGGCTGTCTGCGGCTGCGCCCGCGACAGTTGTTCGTGCTCGGCAGTTCTCGCGGTCAACTTCGACAGCCGCAGTTTCGGCGTCGTCGCATCATCCGCCATCGCAGGCATTACCCATCCCGTGTGGATCACTCGTCCTTAAACGGTGCTGCACGGTAACGCAGCTGCGCGCTGCACGTTGGTGGTCGGATCGATCAAGATAAACAGTCCGCGCTGCGCGACGGCGTGCATCGATGCGAACCAGTATAGCGCCGATCCTCAGCGTTGCGATGGAAGGACGACAAAGCCGATGGGCGGGCCCGCCTCGGCCTGAGGGCCGAGGCCGGTCGTGCTCTATGGCGCGGCAGAGCCGGCCGCGCCACCGAGCCGCCGTGCGCAGTGCCGGCGTCTCGGCCCATGCGGGTTACGATCACTCCCGCGGGACTCGCGGTGAGCGCATCGCTTCGATGGCGACGGCGTCGCTGCTGCGACCACGAATGCGAGCTGCAACAAGAATTCGACGAAACCCAGCACTGCTGTCGGCACGCTGCTTCAGCATTGCGTCGGCATCGCACCCAAGCCACCAACTCGGCGTTGCGCGCGTAGCTCTCTTCTCGCAACGGCACCGCCCGGAACTGCGCGCGATCGGTGCCGGCGTGCTGCGTCGCCTCGGACGGGCACTCACGCACACCAGCTCGCATCCGTTCGCGTACTGGTTGATCCGACCGCGCGCCGGCTGGTCCCATCGGTGCGTGCGGACGCCACACCCCGCCGATTGATACGCGACGGTGTGGCAGGCGTCGCCTTCGAGACAAGCCGGCAAAGAGCCGGCTCCTCCACTGCGTTACGGCCCTCCGGGTGTCTCAGGCTCCAGCCCGCCACGAGGGTCGCGTACCGGCGGGGAATGGACCTCCGCCGGATCAACCGAAAGGACCACATCATGGCTACCATCGGATCCGTCACCAAGCGCGACGACGGCCGCTACGAGGGTGAGCTGCGGACCCTCTCCGTCCGGGCCGAGATCATCATCCTGCCCGTCACCGACAAGTCGGCGACCACCCAGCCGGACTACCGGGTGCTGAGCCAGGGCATCGAGATCGGCGCGGGCTGGATCCGCACCGGCCAGATCTCCGGCAAGGAGTACGTGGCGCTGTCGATCGCGGCGCCCGAACTCGGGTCGCGGACGCTCTACGCCAACCTCGGCCGGGCCGCGGGCCAGACCGAACCCAACGTCTACGCCCTGATCTGGAACCCGCAGGACTGAGGTCCGCGACGCCCCGCGCCGGCAACGGCGCGGGGCACTTCGCGTGCCTCGGATCGGCTTGCGTTGTGGCAGAAGAAAGAGCCCACCCACCCACCCCGCAGTGGTGGATTCGATGGTGGTCCTCAAGCCTCCGGCACAGTAGCTTTGTGCTGCGACATCGGCATTGGCCCCTCGCCTGTTCGCGCTTGAAACTTGCCCTCTTCGTGCTCGTGTCCGGCATCGCGGGGCACACGGTTTGCCTGTGTCGTGTCTGCCGCACTTGGCGTGGCGGTTTTGCCGGGTGTCATCGTCCGCCGGCATGTTTGCGCTACTGATCAGGCCGGTTTCAGGAAGCCGTTCTCTCTGCTTTTTCTGATGACAACGGACTCGTTTTTTATTCTACACAGCGTCGATTATCAGATCCGGGCTTCATTCGAATCCGAGATAACGAGGCCGCGCCCTTGAGGTATTGAGTGTATTTCCGGGCAGATTGAAGGGAGGGGGAGGGGATATCAAGATAAAGAACACGTGCTGCGGCTGGCTTAATATATTGATTTTAAGCAATTATTTTGTGAATGTGCCATTCAATGCATACGTCAGGCGACGGTCAAGTCATTGAAGCGACAGCGTGATTTCGGTCCCATCTTGCATTCCGGCGCCCACTCTACATGTCGATTGCGTCAAAACGCAATTGCAGGAGTGCGCCATGTCCAACGACGACTTCAAACCCAGGCTCGGCCGCATTCGCGACGACGGCCGCGCCAAGGCCATCCGCCATTCCACGCGCGTGGTCGGAGAGGCTGTCCGCAACGCCGCCCGCCCCCTGCGGCGCAACGGCCACATCGACCCGAATGCGCATCGGCGAGGGCTCGCGCACGGTGCGATCTCTGCGTCGGGTCTCTTCACGCCTGGTGCCCGTCGCGTGATCGTCAAGGCGCGCTACAGCCGACTCACTGGCGGCAACGTCGGACCGGCGCAGGCGCACCTGCGCTACGTCCTGCGCGATGGCACCACGCGCGAGGGCACGCCCGGCCGGCTCTATGATGCGGCCGGCGACGACGCCGACGCGCCTGCCTTCCTCGAGCGCTCGGAGAACGACCCGCACCAGTTCCGTTTCATCGTTGCGCCCGAGGACGGCGCCCGGCTGACCGACCTCAAGCCGGTCATCCGCGATCTGATGCGGCAGGTGGAGCAGGATCTAGGGACCACGCTCGATTGGGTCGCGGTCAATCATTTCAACACTGGCCATCCGCACACCCATGTCATCGTGCGCGGCCGCGATATGCAGGATCGGGATCTCGTCATGGCCCGCGACTACATCAGTCACGGCATCCGCGCCCGCGCCCAGGATCTGGTCACCCTGGAGCTCGGTCCGGAAACCGAACTCGAGCGACTCGCCAAGCTTGGTAACGAGGTCGGCCAGGAGCGACTGACGCGGCTCGACCGCGCGCTCATCGTCCGCGCCAAGGATAACCTGCTGGTATTGACCGGGCGCGACGAGGCCGACCCTGCGCGCCACACCATGCGGGTCGGACGACTGCGGACGCTCGAGCGCATGGGGCTCGCCACCGAGAAACAAGCTGGCGTGTGGGCTCTCGATCCGGAGATCGAGGTGAAGCTGCGTCGGCTCGGCGACCGCGCCGACAAGATCAAGATGATGCAGCGCGCGCTGGCCGAGGCCGGCGTCGAGCGGATGCCCGGCAGCTATGCCGTGTTCGATCGCGGCAGCCGCCGGCACCCGCTCACCGGCAAGGTCATCGGCGTCGGCATGATCGACGAGATCACCGATCGTACCTGGACTGTCGTCGACGGCATCGACGGCCGCGTGCACTACGTCGAGCTCGGCCGCCTGACTCCCGACAAGGCACCGCGACGGGGCGACGTGGTGCGGATCTCGGCCGACCGCCTCGACGGCAAGCCGCAGGCGGCGCCGCGACTCGCGGTCCTCTCCCGAACACAAGCCGAGACGCTGCCGGGCTACGATGGTCCGACCTGGCTCGATCGCATCGTCGCCACCGGCGATCCCACCCTGCAGACGCGCGGCGGCTTCGGTGGCGATGCTGCGCGCGATCTCGAGGCGCGCCGTCAGTGGCTGATCGCGCAGGATCTCGGCCGTACAACCGCCGATGGCCGCTTCGAGCTGCGCCCCTCGGCACCAGCCCAGCTGCGGCAACGCGAGCTCCAACGAATCGCCGCCGAGATCGGCCGCGCCGCCAACGTCGAGGTCCGGATCAGCCGGCCCGGCGAGCGCGTAAACGGCGTCTACGAGCGCGCGATCGACACGCCGACCGGCCGGCACGCCGTACTGCGCCGCCAGGACACGATCACCATCGCGCCATGGACCGCGGCCCTCGAGCCTTTGCGCGGGCGCGCCGTCACCGGCCTCGTGCAACCCGGTAAGGCGGCGTGGACACTCGACCGCGGACGCGCGCTGCCGGGTCACGTCAGGTGAGCGTATGGCGTGGCGCCGAACGCAGACTGGGCTGCCCGCGACTACCCGCATCTGCACGCGTTTCACCGCAATCCCATCTGCTGCGCACAGTGGCGCTGGGGCATCGTGATCGCGCGTGTCGGCCCGGCACGCAGGCACCGTCGGCGCGGGTTTCAACAGATTTGTCGCGCGACACGCCACACCGCCAACACGCCAGCGAAAGCCATCGCCATGCCGAAACTCATCACCGTCGCCACTGCCCTTTCGATCGCCTTCACCGCGCCCACCATGGCTCAGCAGTCGGCGTCTGCCGGTGTGCGCATCCTGGCACCGGCCGGCGCGATCAAGCCGACCGGAACCTGGGGGCTCGGCAGCCGCGCCGGCGATTTCCTCTACATCGCCGGCATGCGCGGCATCGATCCCAAGACCGACACGTTGGTCGCCGGCGACGAGGCACGCGTGCGCCAAGCCTTCCGCAACATGCAGATGATTGCGGAGTCCGAGGGCACGACGCTGAAGGATACCGTCCGCCTCGTAGTCTACGTCACCGACATGTTCCGCTTCCGGCCGATCGTCAACAAAGTCCAGGCCGAGCTGTGGGGCAACGGCCCCTATCCGCCGCGCACCATCGTCGAGGTGCACCGCCTCAACCAGGACGACATCGTCGAGGTCGAAGGCACGTTCTGGGGCGGCCGACCGCGAGGTTGATCCGTCCCCCGCGAAGTCCCTCTGCGCGCGCCGCGTCTGCATCCAGGCCGGGCGTAGCGCCGCGCGTCTGCGCTGATCGCGCAGCCGAAGCGCTACGTGCGCAGCCACCGTCAGATCCGTTCCCGCAACAGCCAGAATCGAGGTCACCCATGCCCACCTCTCGTCAGCTCCATCTCTTCGCCTTCCTGCGCCCGGTCACCATTCACACCGGCGGCTGGCGTTATCCCGGCGCGTATCCCGACGCCAACTTCAACTTCGCGCATCTGAAGCGCTTCGCGCAGCGGCTCGAGGCGGCGAGGTTCGATGCAGTCTTCATGGCCGACCATCTCGCGGTGCTCAACATGCCGATGGAGGCGCTGAAGCGCAGCCACACCGTCACCTCGTTCGAGCCGTTCACGCTGCTGTCCGCGCTGGCCGCCGTCACCGAGCGGATCGGCCTCGTCGCCACGGCGTCGGCCACCTTCGATGCGCCGTTCCATATCGCCCGACGTTTCGCCTCGCTCGACCACCTGAGCGGCGGGCACCAGCCGGCGGGCAATCATATCCTCGATCATGCGCTGACGGAGCAGAGATACGTTGGTAGACGTGGTCATGGGGAGTTCCAGTCCTTGAGTGAGGTTGACGAGACCTCGATCCTCAAGTTGGGGCTCCCCACCCCGTTACACCCGACTACTCAACTGGTTACCGTGCCGCCAGACACCACCCTATCGAGTGTGCATCCCGCACAGCGGGCTGTCGCGTAGCGACTTTGTGGTGCGACCGTGATGTTGCATCGTCAGGCTGGTGGGAGTCCGGCCGATAGGAGGTCATGACCTATGTAGCCGAAGGTAACTGCATCCGTCGTGAGGCGGGGTGGAGAGCAACCCGAGGCGAACGAGCAGCCTGCGGGATGACGAACCCGCATCGGCGGAATGATGCGGCGAGCCTGCCACAATAAGGCGAAGCCTGGGCCCTCGGGCCGAACTCGATGCGCTGATGTGACTATCAAAGCGATATCGAGGCGTCATGACGTGGGTGGGGGTTGGATGCTCGGACGGCGATGCAAAGGAAACGGAGAGACCTGTCGGGTGTGTGCGAGCCCGGCAGGAGTCAGAGCCCGCATAGTACTGCTGCGGTCCCGTCCAAACGGATCGTGACAAGCCCGGGTAGCAAAACCGGGCCGAGGGAGGGCGGGCAGGAAGGTGGACACGTGAAGGCCACGACTGAAGCACAGAAAGCTCCGGGAGTGCCGGCAACGGCTACCCACGGTGCAGACGCCCGCCGCCCAATCGCGGGGGTGGAAGCTTCGGTGTGGACGGAACGTATGCTGTCGGCCCTGGGCAACGGGGTCAAAGGCGGCAAATGGTACAGTTTGATGGATAAGGTGTACGCGCCCAAAACGCTGGCGGTCGCCTGGGCAAAGGTCCGGGCGAACAAAGGCGCGGCGGGCGTGGATGGGCAGAGCATCGGACGGTTCGCGGCGAAGGCAGATGTCTATCTGTCCGAGCTGTCGGCGGCGCTGAGGGCGTGTACGTATCGTCCGCAGCTTGTCAAACGAGTGGACATCCCGAAGAGCGATGGCAGGACGAGGCCGTTGGGCATTCCGACGGTCAAGGATCGCATCGTTCAGACGGCAGTCCGGCTCGTGATCGAACCGATCTTCGAGAGCGGGTTCCGCGAGGGAAGCTACGGCTTCCGTCCGGGACGCGGGTGCCATGATGCGTTGCGCGAGGTCGATCGGCTGATCAAGGACGGCTACACCCATGTGGTGGATGCTGACCTTCAGTCGTACTTCGATACGATTCCGCACGAAGCGTTGATGGCGCGGGTTGAGGCAAAGGTCAGCGATGGCCGAGTCCTGGATCTGATCCGCGGTTGGCTGACGGCCGATATCCTGAAGGGTCTGGAGCGATGGACGCCGAGGCT
>CAMAYR010000258.1 GCA_945862355.1 Devosia equisanguinis
CGGTGCTGACGATCCGCTATGGGAACTTACTGGCATCTAAACCATACTACAGGGGCAAGGCCAATAGTATTAAGGACTTGAGTTGAAGGTTGATCCCTGGTTCCCGAGGCGGTGCAAAGTGATCGGATTGCACTCGACATTGCTTCAAGACTTGAAGACCTCGCCGTATCTGGCTCTCAACTCTGCCTTTTGAACCTTGCCCATGGCATTGCGCGGAAGCTCATCGACGACGAGGACACGCTTGGGGCACTTGAACTTGGCGAGGCGGCCGGCGAGGGCCTCAATGATCGCGGTCTCGCTGGCGATCCCGGCCCCGTCCGCGCCCGGTGCCCTTGCAAGGATGGCGACGACCCCCTCGCCGAAGTCGGGATGGGGTATGCCCACGACGGCGGCCTCCGCGACGCCCGGAAGGGCGTTGAGCTCGTCCTCGACCTCCTTGGGATAGACGTTGAGCCCGCCGGTGATGATCAGATCCTTGGCCCGGCCGACGATCGAGACGCGACCGTCTGGCTCCATCATGCCGAGATCGCCGGTGATGAAATAGCCATCCTGGCGGAATTCGGCCTTGGTTTTCTCCGGGTTGCGCCAATAGCCGCTGAAAACGTTGGGACCCTTCACCTCGATCACGCCGATCTCACCGGGGGCCAGCTCTTTACCCTCCGGCTCGGCGATGCGGACCGAGATGCCCGGCAGGGCATAGCCGACTGTGCCGGCTAGCCTGCCCTCGGCGGCATAGGGGTTCGACGTGATCATGCCGGTCTCTGTCATCCCGTAGCGCTCGAGGATGGCGTGGCCGGTGCGCTGGACGAATTCGGTGTGGGTCTCCGCCAGCAGCGGCGCGGAGCCGGAAACGAACAATCGCATATTGCGGCAGGTGTCGCGTCCGAACGCGGGGCTCGACAGGAGCCGCGTGTAGAAGGTCGGGACGCCCATCATCAGCGTCGATCCCGGCAGCAGGCGCAGGGCGCCCTCGAGGTCGAAGCGCGGCTGCCACAATATGCGCGCGCCCTGAGAGAGGGTGGTGTTCAGCGCCACGAAAAGCCCGTGGACGTGGAATATCGGCAGGGCGTGCAGCAGGGTGTCGTCGCCCGTCACGCGCCAAGTATCGCACAAGGCTTCGGTATTGGACACGAGGTTGCCGTGGGTAATCATGGCGCCTTTCGAGCGCCCGGTGGTGCCCGACGTATAGATCAAGGAGGCGAGGTCGTCGGCGGCCCGGGGGACGGTTGCATGATCGGACTTCTGGTGTGCGGCGAGGTCGATCAGCGAGCCGGAGCCGTCGGGCTCGAGCAGCAACGTTGTCTTAACGCCGTGGCGATCGGCGATCGGAGTGAGAAGCTCCAGGCTCGAGCGCTGGCACACCAGTAGCGTGGGCTCGGCGTCGCCTATGAAGTAGTCGAGCTCGGCTGGAGTGTAGCCCGAGTTGAGCGGATTGAAGACGGCTCCCGCCTTGAGGGTCGCCAGATACAACACGGCGTTGGGCAGGGACTTCTCGACCTGGGCGGTGACACGGTCGCCCGGGGAGACGCCAGCGGCGACGAGCGCATTCGCCATCCGGGAGATGTGAGCGCCAAGCTCGGCGTAGGTCAACTCCGAGCCGTCGGGGAGGACGAAAGCCGTCTTGGCGCCGTCTCGCGCAATGCGCTTCTCGATCAGGCTATACATGCTCTGGTTGTCGGGCATCAGGCGTGGCCACTCCAGCGGCTTCAAGTTGGCGGTCCGAGATTGGGAATACGGTCCAGGCCGGCTGGGAAGCAAGTGGGATGTCCCCAAACCTGAAGGCGCTGCAATGGCGCTGGACCTTGGCAAGCGTGAATGGAATAGCAATCAGTCTCGGCGACATTTCGCTTTGCGAATGTCGCAGCCATGCTGTACCGCTGTTGTCGGGATTGGAGATGGTTGCACAAGTCGCTCATGTTGCACGGCATCGGCCGATTTTGGGCAGCAAAGGGTCGTGTGGCGCCAACGCTCGCCGTGAGCTGCGCGAAACGCGCAGTCGTGGCGGTACTACTTTGTCACGACCTGACTGGGGTAGAGGCTCGCTGAGGCAGCGGCTCGTTATCCAACGGGCGCAGTAGCAGCCTCGGTAGCCGTCCCAGTTTTGGTCGCAGTCCGGAGCGTTAGATGGGCAAGATCAAGTGGTTTCTGGTTGGTGTGGTGGCAGTCGGCGCTGCCGCATACGCCTTCCGGGCCCCCCTCGGGCCGTTGCTGCCGGCGCCCGTCGCTGCCGCCTTGAAGTCGACGACGGGGATCGACGTTGCGGACGGGCCTAAAGGTAGCAAGGGGAATGCTGGGCTGGAGCCTGCGGCCAAGCGCGGCTCGGTTGGCCCGCCATCGAAGAAGGGCGGCGGTGGACCAGCTCCCGTCACCGCAGCCTTCGCCAAACTTTCCGAAATGCCGGTTATTCTCTCCGCACCGGGAACCGTGGAGCCGATCGCGTCCGTGGCGCTCAAGTCCCGCGTCGACGGTCAGGTGGTCGAGGTCGGGTTCAAAGAAGGTGACCTCGTCCAGGCCGGTGCAGTCCTTTACCGTCTCGACGACCGATTGGTACGGGCGCAGATCAAGCAGGCGCAAGCCCAGATCACGCGTGATCAGGCATCCCTCAAGGATGCGATGTCTATCGCGGAGCGGCGCGAATCCCTGTTCCAGAAGAAGTACGCCAGCGAAGCCGCAGCAGAGACGGCCAAGCAGAACGTCGAGGTGCTGAAGGCGAGTATCGCGGCGGGCGCAGCTTCACTGGAGATGCAGCGTACCCAACTCGACTATCTCACCATCAGGGCACCGATCACAGGACGCACGGGCAGCATCCACGCCAAGCTCGGGGCGTTCGTGCGCAGCGCGGACGCAACACCGCTCGTCACGATCAACCAGACGAAACCGATCAACGTTGCTTTCGCGCTGCCGCAAACGACACTGCGCCAACTCAAGGATGCGCTGGCCAGCAAGGCGGAGGCCCGCATCACGGTGCAAGGCACCAAGCCCTTCGCGGTGAAGGGAAGCCTCACCTTCGTCGACAACCAGATCGACAGGACGACTGGAACGGTGACGGGCAAGGTCACTGTGGACAACGCCGACGAGGAGCTATGGCCGGGCCTTGCGGTCTCGGTCGATGTTACGGTCGAGACCAGGCGAGGGCTCGTGGCAGTGCCTGCCAGCGCCGTCATGCCAGCGCAACAGGGTATGATCGTCTGGGTGATCGGCGCCGACCGCAAGGTTGCGGTGCGTCCCGTCGTGCAGGAGCAGGTGATTTCGCAGACCGCCTACCTCAGCAAGGGGCTGAAGGACGGCGAGCAGGTCGTGACCGACGGCCAGCTTCGCCTCGTTCCCGGCGGCACGGTAAACATTCGCGGTGCGACTGGTGCGGGCAACGCGGCTGGCGGCATGGAGAAGAAGGACGGCTCTCAAAAGTCCGGCGCGGGCAGCGCCGGGGGCGGATGAGGGGCGTTCCATCCGGTGGCGGCTGCTCGCAGCTCAGGGAGCCGCCGCCTTTGGATCGTCGCTGCCAGTGACATTCAGCTCAACCAGCTCAATCAGATCAATGTGTCCGCTTGGTACTTTGCAGCGTCATCAGCAAGCGGACGTCGCAATCATCGCACTAACTTTTTGCGTCAGGGCAGGCATCTGAAACGAGGCTGAAACGATGGGTCTCTCCGAGCTTTGCATCCGTCGTCCGGTGATGACCATCCTTCTGATGGCGTCGATCATGATGGCCGGGTTCATCGGCTACCGGCAGTTGCCCATCGCGGCGATCCCGCGCATCGACGTGCCGACGATACAGGTGACGGCGCGCCTGCCCGGTGGCAGTCCTCAAACGATGGCAGTCTCGGTCGCCTCGCCGATCGAGCGCCAGTTCTCGACGATCTCCGGTGTCACTGCGATCACCTCGACGAGCGTGGTCGGGGTCACGCAGGTGACGCTCGAGTTCGATCTGAAACGCGATATCGATGCCGCGGCGCTCGACGTGCAGACGGCGATCTCGAGTGTGATGCGGCGCCTGCCGGCGGATCTCGCCGAGCCGCCGAGCTTTCGCAAGGTCAATCCGGCCGACAGCCCGATCATCTTTCTCGCCCTGACCTCGGATACGGCGCCGGCCGTCGACATCCAGGATTACGCAGACCGGATCCTGACGCCTGCGATCTCGGCGATCAACGGCGTGGCGCTGGTGAACGTGAACGGCCAGCAGAAGCGCGCCGTGCGGGTCAGGTACGATCCCGATGCACTGGCTGTGCGGGGCATCTCGGTGGAGGAGGTGCGCACCGCGATCACGCAGCACACCTCGGTGTCGCCGATCGGCAGCATCAGGACGTCACGTCAGCGTTACGAGCTGGAGACCAACGCGGCCGAGCCGAAGGCCGCATTCTTCAGGCCGCTCGTAGTGGCATGGCGCAATGGCGCTCCGGTCAGGCTGGAGGACGTGGCGGAAGTGGTGGATTCCGTCGAGAACGAGGAGGCGCGCGCTGAATTCAACGGCAAGCGATCGATTGTCCTCAGCGTGCAGCGGCAGCCCGATGCCAACACGGTGGAGGTGACGGATAGGGTGCGCGCGCTGATACCGACGTTCGAGGCAGTTCTGCCGCCGACGATCAAGATCAACATCCTGTCCGACAGGTCGGTATCGATCCGCGAGAGTGTACACGACGTTCAGGAGACGTTGATCATCACGGCATTTCTGGTGGTACTCGTCATTCTTGCGTTCCTGCGCTCGTGGCGAGCAACACTCATTCCGGCGATCGCACTTCCCTTGTCGATCGCGGCGACGTTCGGCGGCATGTCGCTGATGGGCTTCTCGCTCGACAACGTGAGCCTGCTCGCATTGACGCTGGCGCTCGGCTTCGTGGTCGACGATGCGATCGTGGTGCTCGAGAACATCGTGCGCTACGTGGAGCAGGGCATGGAGCCGTTCGAGGCGGCGATCCGCGGGGCGCGCGAGATCGGCTTCACGGTCGTCTCGATCACGATTTCGCTGGTGGCGGTGTTCATTCCCATCCTGTTCATGGGCGGCGTCGTCGGGCGCTTCTTCTTTACCTTCGCAGTAACGATCTCCATCGCGATCCTGGCTTCCGGCTTCATCGCACTGACGCTCACGCCGATGCTGTGCGCGCGGATGCTGAGCCACAAGGACATGCACGCCGAGAAGCCGAACATCCTGTCGCGGATTTTCGAGGCCGGCTACAATGCGATGGCGAATGCCTATCGCGTTACGCTCGATGCCTCTCTGAAGGCGCGCAACGTGGTGCTGCTGCTCACGCTTGCCACGTTTGCAGCGACGCTTTGGGCGTTTGCGGTCATCAAGAAGGGCTTCCTGCCGGTCGAGGACACCTCGATCATGATCGTTCGCACGGAGGCGCCGGCCGATATATCGTTCGAGGCAATGTTGGAACGGCAAAGGCTCGTTGCCGCGGCGGTCCAGCGTGATCCTGACGTACTGTATATCAACTCCAACGTCGCCGTGACGAACTTCAACGCGCAGGTGAACCGCGGCTTCGTCTATGTCCAGCTCAAGCCCAGAAAGGATCGCGCCAACCGCGCCACGATCTCGGAGGTGCAGAGCCGCCTCAGACGAAGCACGGCCGGGGTGACGGGCATTCGCGCCTTCCCGGTGCCGCTACAGAATATGCGGATCGGCTCGCGTTCCGGCGCGGCAGCCTATCAGTACACGCTCTCGGGCGTCGTACAGAAGGAACTCTACGATTTCGCGCCGACGCTGATCGAGCGGCTCAAGGTAACACCGGGCTTCGCGGACGTGACGAGCGACCTCTCACTCGGCGCGCGCGTGGTGCAGGTCAACGTCGATCGCGATGCGCTCGCCCGGCACGGCGTCTCGATGGAGACGGTGCGGCAGACGCTCTACACCGCTTTCGGCACGCGCACGGTTGCCAACGTGTTCACGGCTGTCAATGACTATCCGGTCATCGTCGAGGCCAACAAGGACTTCATGCTCGATCCGAGCGTGCTGAGCCGCGTGTTCGTGCGGAATTCTGCGGGTCAGCAGATCAGGCTCGATACGCTGATGTCGGTGTCGATGGGATCGGGCCCTACCGCGATCTCGCGCCAATCGCAGCTGCCTGCGGTCACGGTCTCGTTCAACCTCGCGCCGGGCTTCACTCTGGGTGAGGCGACGGAGCGGATGCGGGAGCTGGCGCGCGACCTCGACATACCGGCCACGATCTCGGGCCAGTTCGCCGGCACCGCGAAGGTCTTCGAGGAGAGCTTCCGCGACCAGCCGCTGTTGATCCTGGCGGCCGTAATCGTGATCTACATCGTGCTCGGCTGCCTCTACGAGAGCTTCATCCACCCGATCACGATCCTGTCGGGCCTGCCGTCGGCGAGCCTGGGGGCGCTGCTGGTGCTTATGATGTTCGGCATGGAGCTGACGGTGATCGCGGTGATCGGCATCATCCTGCTGGTCGGACTGGTCAAGAAAAACGCCATCATGATGATCGACTTCGCGATCGAGGCCAGAGCGCAGGGGGCGACGCCGGACGTGGCTATCCGCCAGGCCTGCCTGTTGCGCTTCCGTCCGATCATGATGACGACGATGGCGGCGCTATTCGGCACACTGCCGATCGCGATGGGGTGGGGCGCAGGCGCGGAGCTGCGCCAGCCGCTCGGCTTGGCCGTCGTCGGTGGCCTTGCCGTATCGCAATTGCTGACACTCTACATAACGCCGGCGGTCTACCTGCTGTTCGAGGATCTCGGGCAGAAGCTCGCCATGGGCAGCAGGGCTGCGATACCGGTGGTCAGTGCTGAGCCGGAGAAGCCCGGCGCAAAGGCAGCGCCAGCGGCGGCGGCCGAGTAAGCGTGCCCCGGCAAGGGGGGGCGGGGCGCAAAACGTGGCTTCTGAGCGCCTGAGGCTTCCCTGGGCCTTCCCGGGGGGAGTGTCGCCGGTGAAGCCTCTCGCCTGCGATGGA
>CAMAYR010000259.1 GCA_945862355.1 Devosia equisanguinis
CAGCCCCCGCCCCGCTGGTCCAGTTGTCCGGCTACTGAGTTGCTGGCGCCGCGTTTGGGAAGAACAGCTGCTGGCCGTTGATCTTGTAGCCGGCGATGGTCGTCTGGCCGTCCTTCGACACGCTCCAATCGATGAAGGACTGGCCGAAGTCCTTCTTGATGTGCTTGTGCCTGTCCGGATTGACGAGAATGATGCCGTACTGGTTGAACAGGCGGTTGTCGCCTTCCACGACTATTTGCAGTGCATCCTTGTTCTTGAACGACAGCCACGTGCCGCGATCTGAGAGGACGTAAGCGCCCATCGCCGCGCTGGTGTTGAGGGCAGCCCCCATGCCTTGGCCGATGGCGCGATACCACGACGGCTTCGCGCCGGCTGGATCGAGCCCCGTGGCTTTCCACAACGCGAGCTCGGCGGAATGCGTGCCGCTCTTGTCGCCGCGCGAGACGAACGGTGAGCTTTTGGCGGCAATGGTCTTGAGCGCGGCGGCGATGTTGCGGGTGCCCTTGATGCCTGCGGGATCGGTCTTCGGTCCGATCAGCACGAAGTCGTTGTACATCACGTCGAGGCGCTTCACGCCGAAGCCGTCTGCCACGAATTTCAGCTCCTGCGGCTTGGCGTGCACGAAGACGACGTCGGCGTCGCCGCGCCGGCCGGTCTCGATCGCCTGGCCCGTGCCCTGCGAGACGACGCGCACGTCGATGCCGGTTTTGGTCTTGAACAGCGGCAGGATGTGCTTGAACAGGCCGGAATCGACCGTCGACGTCGTCGACGCCACAACGATCGACTTCTCCTGCGCCTGGACTTGAGCGGTGCCGAGCGTGGTGCCGAGCGCGATCGCTGGGAGGAGCGCGTATCGGGCTGGTTTCATGGTATTCTCACTCCTTTTGGGTCTCAGACCAGGAGCTCGCCGGCGAGGAAGCTGCGGGCCTCCGCGCTGGCGGGCGCTGCGAAAAAGCGGTCGGCCGGTGCGTGCTCGATGACGCGCCCCCCCGCCAGGAACACGACCTCCCGGCCGATCCTCCGCGCCTGGCCTATGTCGTGGGTAGACATGACGATCTTGACGCCGTCGGCGGCAACGCGCGCGATGATCTGCTCCACGAGCTTCGTCGAGGCTGGATCGAGACTGGCGGTCGGCTCGTCGAGGAGGAGGATGCGGGGCTCGCGGGCAAGGGCACGGGCGAGCGCGACACGCTGCTGCTCGCCGCCGGACAGGCGACGCGCAGGACGGTTGGCGAGCCCTGCCACGTGGGTCAGCGCGAGCAGGTGGCGCACGTCGGTCTCGGCTGCCGGCAAGCCGACGGCGCGACGCGCGAACGCGATGTTCTCCGCCACCGTGCGCCGCAACATGACGGGCTTCTGGAACACCAGAGCGCGACCGCCCGGCCGCGCAGCGGCTCCTCGCAGCGTGACAGCGCCGGTCGTGGGGGCGACAAGGCCCATCGCGAGCTTGAGCAGCGTCGATTTGCCTGAGCCGTTCGGGCCGAGGACCACGGTTGGAGGTCCAGCGCGCAACTCGAGGTCTACACGATCGAGGATTCGCACAGGGCCGGCCTCGACGCTGACGTGCTCGAAAACGATGGCGAGAGCATCGGCCATTGGTGGGAGGCTATCCTGCATGGCGTTCCGCCCAGTGCCGCACACCCCATGCGAGCGCGTTGACGGCCATGATGATCCCGATCAGCACGATGCCGAGACCGATCGCCAGGGCCAGATCGCCCTTCGATGTCTCCAGCGCAATGGTCGTCGTCATCACGCGCGTGAAGCCGTCGATGTTGCCGCCGACGATCATCACCGCGCCAACCTCCGCGGCGGCCCGCCCGAAGCCGGCGAGAAGGATCGTCACCAGCGAGAAGCGCGCGTCCCACAACAGCGTCTGCACCCGCCCGAACGGACCGACTTCCATTGCTGTGAGCTCGTCTCGGTATTCCGCCCAGAGATCCTCGATCACCTGGCGCGAGAGGGCTGCCAGAATGGGCGCGATCAGAACCGTCTGCGCGATCACCATCGCGGTCGGGGTGAACAGTATGCCGAGTGGTCCGAGCGGGCCGCTGCGCGATAGCGCCAGGAAGACGAGAAGGCCGACGACGACCGGCGGCAGTCCCATCAAGCCGTTGAGCGCGACGACGACGGCGCCACGGCCGGGAAACTGCGTGAGTGCTACCGCTGCGCCGAGCGGCATCGCGATCATCGCGGCCATCAGCGTCGCGGTGACCGTGACGATGAGCGACAGCCGCACGATAGCCAGCAGCGTTCTGTCGCTGCCCAGGATCAGGTCGATGGCGCTCACGCCGTCCAAGCCGGAGGCCTCCTTTGGGCAATTGACGGGTAAAGGAGGGCGTGTTTCTTACATTCAAGTCAAGTTATAGAAAATGTGCAGGTATATGCAGGAAAATCCTGGCATGGAGCTTCTGACGACCGCCGAAGCCGCCGACTACCTCAGGATCAAAGAGCGCAAGCTTTACGAGTTGGTGGCGGAAGGGGCGATCCCCTGCACCAAGGTGACCGGCAAGTGGCTGTTTCCACGCGGCGACCTCGACCGTTGGCTCCTGGCCGGAATGGCCCGGCCGCTGGGTGTCGTGCCCGCAGACCCGCCGCCGATCGTCGGGGGCAGTCACGACCCGTTGCTGCAGTGGGCATTGTCGGAAAGCCGAGCCGGGCTCGCCATGTTGCCGGAGGGCAGCGAGAGCGGCTACCGCCGGTTCCTGGCCGGCGGTGTGATCGCCGCCGCGATCCATTTTCACGATCTCGACGATCCCGACAGGGATGCGAATGTGGAAACCGTGTCGCGAGAGAGTTCGCTCTTCGACGCGGTGCTGATGGGTTTCGCCACGCGCGAGCAGGGCCTGCTGACTGCTGGCGGGAACCCGCTCGGGCTGACCGGCATTTCCGAGGCCGTTGCTCTGGGCGCACGCGTCGTATTCAGGCCCGACGGCGCCGGTGCTCAGCAGTTGCTCCTGGCATTGCTCAAGCGCGACGGCATCCCGCTCTCGCGGGTCAAAAAAGCGCTCGTTGCGCCAACAGGTCCCGACATCGCCCAGGCGATCCGCGCAGGCCATGCCGACTGCGGGATTGCGACGCGGACGGTTGCGATGGGGGCGGGCGTGCACTTCGTGCCGCTGCTGATCGAGCGGTTCGATCTGCTGATGCGCCAGCGGGACAGCTACCGGCCGCCGCTGCAAGGCTTCCTCGCGTTGCTGCGGGACCCGTTGTTCGTGCAGCGAGCTGCCGAACTCGGAGGACTCGACGTGGCGGGGGCAGGGGAGGTCCGGTGGGCGCCCTGAGCGGAGTGGGGCTCCGCGCTATTGCAGCTTGTCCAGCACGGATACGTCGCTGCCGTTGTGGAAGCGCTCGTCCTTCCACCCGTCGATGTCGTATTCGGCCATGCAGGTGTCTGCGAACGCCTCCATCTGGTCGAGTGCTCCCGTCGCCTGCGCATGCTGCAGCGGGAACATGCGCACGAGATCGTTGTTGCCGGCATAGTTGAGTTCGTAGAGTTCGTGGCGCGCACCGAACTCCGAGCCGATCGCGTCCCAGAGCAGCTTCATGATCTTGATGCGCTCGACGTGATCCATGCCGTTCGAGCCGCGCACGTAGCGGGCGAGATATTTCTCGATCTCGGGGTTCTTGAGGTCGCGCGCGTGGCTCGGCAGGTAGATGAGGCCAGAGGCGACCACCCGCTCCACGATCGAGCGGACGGCAGGATAGGCGCGCGTGGCGAACAGCCGATAGGCCGAGCCGGCGCGCAAGTTCGGCAGTACCGCGCCGTCGACCCAAGGGTCGGGATCGAGCGCCATCGCGTCGGACAGCCCCCACAGCATGTTGCGCCAGCCGATCACTTCGCCAATCTCGGTCTGCACGCCGCGGAAGGCCTCTACACCCGTCGCGCGCGCCGCCTTCGACAACAGGCCGGCGATGAACTCGAGCTTCACGGCGAGCCGCGTGCAGCCGTGGAACATGTAGCCGTTGGCGAAGCCCGAGCGTGGATAGAACGACGCCAGCCGCTCCAGGTCGCGGTGCACGAGCACGTTCTCCCAGGGGATGAACGCATTGTCGAACACGAAGATCGCGTCGTTCTCGTCGAAGCGGCTGGTGAGTGGATAATCCCACGGGCTTCCCGTCGCGGCCGCGGCGAGCTCGTAGGAGGGCCGGCAGATCAGCTTGATGCCGGGCGTGTCCATCGGCGCCATGAACATAACGACCATCGCCGGGTCCTTGATCTCCTGCGCCATGTTCTGGCCTAGGAAATTGTAGTGCGTCAGCGCCGAGTTGGTCGCCACCACTTTCGCGCCGGAGACGTATATGCCGGCGTCGGTCTCCTTCTGGATGGTGATGTAGACGTCCTTGACGTGGTCGGCGGGCTTCGAGCGGTCGATCGGCGGATTGACGAGCGCGTGGTTGACGAACAGCGCCGCCTCCTGCGCGCGGGTGTACCAGGCGCGTGCGTTGTCGGCGAACGGTCCGTAGAACGCGGCATTGGCCCCCAGCGTGTTGAGGAGTGCTGCCTTGTAGTCGGGGCTGCGGCCCATCCAGCCGTAGGTGAGCCGCGACCAGGCAGCGATGGCATCGCGCTGGCCGAGCGTATCGGCACTGGAGCGGGCGACGCGGAAGAATTTGTGCGTGAAGCCGCCAGAGCCGGTGTCGGTCTCGCAGGTCAATACATCTTTGCGGTCTGGCTCGTGCAAAGCGTCATAGAGCCGTGCGATCGAGGCGGCAGCGTTTCGGAAGCCGGGGTGGCGCGTCACGTCCTTGACGCGTTCGCCGTAGATATAGATCTCACGCCCGTCGCGCAGGCTTTCGAGGTATTCGGCACCGGTGAAGGGACGCTTTTTTTCCGGCGACGAGCTGCTCGGGTGGCTGGGACATCGCGATGCTCTCCTTGATGAGGAGCGCACAATGTCCGAGGTGTGGGACTTTGCCCAGCGTGCGAAAGCGCGCGGCAGTGTTTGAGGCAGCCAAACAAGCGCCCGGCGGAAACACCACCGGGCGCTTGCAGTTTTCGAGGCCGATCTTGGATCAGTAGTAGATCATGCCGAAATCGGTCATCTGGTCGAGGGAGAGCCCGGTCACGCCCTCGAGCACGGCGACCTGCACAGACTGTCCGTTGACGGAGGCAAAGAGTGCCGAACTCTGGCCGTCGTCCTGCAGGGTGAAGCCGCCGAGGCCCTCGAGCATGAGCGTGTCGCCGATCTGGAGGTCGGTGATCGTATCGGCGCCCTGCCAGTTGCCCGCGGCGTCGAGCACGTCGTCGTAGCGAATGATGAACGTGTCGATGCCTGCACCACCCGTAAGCGTGTCTGCGCCGCGGCCAGCGATGATGGTGTCGTTGCCTGCTGCGCCATCGATCGTGTTCGCCAGCGCATTGCCGTATATCTGATCGCCGCCGTTGGAGCCGATGACGCCCTCGATGCCATAGAGCCTGTCGCTGCCGGTGCCGTTTGCACTGCCTGAGACCACGCCGGTCAGGAGGTTGATGCTCATGCCGCCGAACTGGGTTGCCGTACCGCCGCTATAGTCGATCGTGTCGAAGCCCTCGTCGCCGAAGTAGGCGTCGTTGTCAGCTCCGGCGATCAGCATATCATCGCCGGCGCCGCCGTAGACCGTATCGTTTCCGGCACCGCCGGTCAGGACGTCGTTGCCCCAACCGCCGTCCAGAATGTCGTTGCCTGCGCCGTCGTCGATGACGTCGTCGATGCCGGCGGCCAGCGTAACGGCCAATTGCGATGCTGCGGTGAGATCGCTACCGTCGGTCGCCGTCGCAACGACATCGAGCGTGAAGCCCGACGAATCGGAGGCCGTGATGGTGAGGCCGGCAAGGTCGGCCGGGGTCAGCGTCCAGGACCCGTCGCCGTTGTCAGTGCCGGCGGACAGGCTTGCGCCATTGGGCAGGCCGGAGACGAGAACGGTGAAGGCGTCCGGGTCGGCAGCGTTGTCGAGCGAGGCGTCGATCGAGAGCGGCACTGTCACCGAGCCGTAGCCATCACCAAAAATCACGTCGTCGCCAAGGCCACCCATCAACGTGTCGTTGCCCGCGCCGCCAGTGATCGTATCGCCTGCGTCGGTGCCTGCGATGGCGTCATTGGTGGAGGCGTCCGAGACGCTGGCGGCGATGAGCGAAATAACGGCCGGGGCTGGTGGCGGCGGTGGCGGAGGGGTTACGGTGCCGCCCGAGCCGGTGCCGGTGTCGCCGGTGCCGGTATCGCCCGTGCCGGTATCGCCCGTGCCGGTATCGATCGGGTCGGTATCGCCGGTGCCGGTATCGTCCGTGCCGGTGTCGGTGTCGATCGGGTCGTTGCCACCTGTCCCGTTGTCGATCGGATCGGTGCCGGTGCCGGTGCCGGTGCCTGGGCCTGGGCCTGGCGTCGTGTCATTGTCATCGTGGTTGGCCCAGCGGCCGTGACCGTAAGCGTAAGCGTGACCGCGACCGGGATGGTCATGCTCATCGTCGTGCTTGCGCGGCCACTCCTTCACTTGTTGGCCCCAGCCGCGGCCTTGATCGTGATGGCCATCGCCGTTGTGATCGTTATTGCGATCGTGAACATCGCGATCGGCTTTGGTGGCTTTTTTGAAGTGCTTTGACATGAGCGCTGCATTCCAATTGGAGCTGAACGAGGCGATAGCGGCAATTTCATCCCGCCGATTTACTTTCGAGGGGGAAGCTATCAATGCGGCTCCAACGTTGTGTTCATGCTGGCCAGACGCTTTTAGTAAAATTCGATCAAAATTGCTCTCAGTGGCGCGGTGCGTGATGTTGGCTTGTGGGTGCGATTAATCCTGAATCGGTGACTTTGCGCACCGTTCGGCTGGCTGCTTTGCAAGTGGCTGGATCGGGGTGGCCGGTGGCAGAAGGGCGAAAGCGCGCAGGCTTCGCACTTCGCGGGGGCGACACGCCCCGGC
>CAMAYR010000260.1 GCA_945862355.1 Devosia equisanguinis
TGGTCCTGATCGGGCCGCTCGTCGAGTTGCACATAGCTGAGCGTGGCGCCCGCATTGAGCACCTTCTGCACAACGAAGGCGTCGTCGGCAGGCATTCTTCCGAGATAGATCTCCGCCGAGAAGCCGTTGCGCTCCGAGATCGGCCGGCACTGATGCAGCACGATGTCAGCGTGATCGCCGACATGCGGCCTCAGCGCCACCTCGACCACCTTGCGCAGCTCGGCCTGACGCGCGTTGTCGTCGTTGGCCTCGAACGCCTTCTTGGCAACCACCGACAGGAACTCGAAAAGCTCCGAGCGAACCTCGTACAGCTCGTCGTGGCCATCGACATGGCGTACCGCACCGATCGTCGCCGCAGCGTTGAGCACGCGGCGAACGTCCGACGCATGAGGATCGTGCTCATGGAGGACGACCCGCGCGGAGAACCCGTCGCGCGACGTCATCGGCCGCATGGCGTTGAGCACCGCGCGCGCGTTGTCGAACGTGTCGGGTAGCAGCGCGTTCTGCACGATCGCCTCGAGCTGACGCCCCGAGCGCGCCTTCATGCTCGGCACGTCCGACAGCGGCGAGCGCACAGCGTTGGCGCCGAACAGACCGGACATGAACACCAGCAGGTCCATCGCAACTGCGATGCCGAGCGCGAGATAGGCGAGCCGGTTGCCGTCGTTGAAGGCGTTGATCGTCGCCACGAACGGATGCGCCTTGTCGTCGCGCGAAAGCTCCAGATAATTAATCTTGGTGCGCAGCTCGTCGGTCTCCCTCGCCGGCAGGCCGCTGTCCGCGAGACACTTGCGCGAGAAGCCGTAAAGCGCGTCCGTCGTCTTGTTCGCCTCGAGCTTGTCGCCGCCGGCGCAAGCCGCCCCGAATGTCCTTATGCCGTCGTTGAGCGCGAACATCACGCCCGCCGTCTCACTCGCCTGCTTGGGATCGCAGTCGATGCCGCGCACCCGGTCCTTGGGGGCGGGCGTGCCGACCATCGCGCCGTACAGCTGCGAGCACTGCTGGTGCAGGGCTGCGAGCTTCTCTCGGGTCGGGTCCTGGCGGAAGTCGAGCCGCGCGCGCTCGAACGAAGGCCGCACCCGCGCCGGGTCGGTGCGCGGTTGCTCGTCGCCTGTCCCGCTGTCCTGCGTCAGCTTTATGCGCTGGCCCGCCGTCACCTCTTCGCCTTTGAGCTTGGCGATCTCGCCGTCTACCGCCGCCAACTCACGCTGCAGCGCCGCGATGCGCGCATCGGTCTGGTCGAGCCGTTGCTTGGCATCGCGAACGCGGGACTCCTGGATCTTGTAGGCGTCCTGCAGCCGTGCCAGCTCGGCCATCATCTGCCGGTAGGCGGGCCCTTTGCCCTGCTTGAGCGTGCCCTCCGCGCCGCGGTCCTCCGCCTACGCCTCCACCCGCTTGGCATCCACGCCGCGGGCCCGGTTGTCGAGCTCGGACTTCTTCTCGGTGTAGTCGGCCGCCAGCGCCGGCCGCTCACCCTTCAGCCGATTGACCTCGTCGAGCAAAGTGTTTTTCTTGACGGCCAGACCGGCCGTGCCGCTTTGTGCGGTCGCGATGCGCTCCTGCTGCTGCGAGATGGCGGTGTTCTTGGCCTCGAGCTGCGCATTGAAATAGCGCTCGATCTCGCCTTCCGCGCCCTGCGACACGTCGAGCAGCCTGGCCAAGTGCGCGTCGTACCTGGCCCAGCCGTTCTCTCGCGCGTTGAACAGCGACTGGATCTCCGAAAGCCGGCGCGTCTCGATCGTGGCCCCGATGTCCGCGACGATGCCCGCGACCTGGTTCTGCGCGCGAAGCTGCGCTGCCCTGACGCGCTCCTCCTTCGGGAAGATCGCGGTGAACAGGCTGTCGAACGAGAAGAACACCGACGTCGCCATGCAGGCGAGGAACATCACCCACAGTACCGCGTTCTTGACCATGATCCGCGCGCTCTGGACGTAGGGCAGCGAAAGCTCCCCACCGCGCGAGAAATTGAAGGCGAGCACGCCCAGCACGATCAGTCCGAGCGCAAAGTAGGCGGAAAGATCCGCAAAGCGCGACCAGTCGATGGGTGTGGCCGCTCCGCTCCGCGTGATGCCGATCGCGCCGGAGCTGTGCAGCAGCCAGTAGAATGCAATGGCGACCAGCGCGACAGCCAGCGCGACACCAATGAGAGCATCCAACCGGCCGACCTGGCGCCCGTCGGGCAGCCGGCGGTTCATGCCCGTGGCAAAGCTCTCGCCGATCAGCCATGCCACGATAAGCATCACGCCCTGAATACCGAACGTGACCATCAGCGAAAGCGTGCTCTCGCCGGTGAAGTTCGTCATGCCGGCCCACGTCGTGTAGCCCGAAGCCAGCGACAACACGAAGCCTGTGGTGCCGAGCAGGATCAGCTGCCAACGCGAGGCCAGATCGTCGAGTTGCTTGCGGTGGCGCAACGGCGCGGAGGCCCCTTGCCACGCTGCCCGCCGCGAGCGCACGAGGCTCGCGAACGCGAGCAGAAGGATCGATACGCCGATCAGGACACCGACCGCCGACAACAGGTTAACCGGCGTCAACAGCCAGTTGACCAGACCTTGCGGCGGCAGAACGTTCATGACTTGCTGCCCTCCTGGGCTTCTCGACCGACCAAAACGCCGCACACTCGCCGCGACCGCACGCGGTGCGCCCTTTGGCAGTCTCCTCTACCGGGCTCGTGTAAGCCCGGCACCCCGATTGAACGTTACTCAGAGGCACCGGGCAACCCGATGGCAGGCTTATGTCTATACCGAGGCAAACATATTCCATCAGCGCATAAATCGCGAGCCACGGCACTTACCTGAAGCATGTACTCGCAACGATCTCGTACACCCCGATCCGTCGCGACCACAATCAACCTTTCCCCGGGTTCCCGGGTTCCCCAGGCTTTCCGAAAGGCCTCCCGAGCCTCCAGGCCGCCACTGCCAAGGCGCCGCAGTAGAGCCCCGAGGCGAGGTGGAACCCGATCGCGGCTGGATTTCCGCTGGAGGACGCCACGATGGCGCTGTCACCGAAGCAGACCAGCGCGCCCAGTGCGAGGCAGATGGCGAGCGCTCGCCATTCCCGCAAGGCCGCGAGAGCCATCAGGATGAGCGCGAGCCAAAGGTCGCGAAGCGCCACGACGTGGTGGAGATCGAATGCCTGAGGCGGCCGGGACAACCCGAAGAAGTGCGCAGCTTGTTCAGGCACTACCAGGAACCTGATCCCGATCACGAGCAGCGCCACGCCGGCTGCAATCGCGAGCCCCATCACCCAGCGTTCGCTCTCGCTATGCTTCGCACTCATTCGCGGTTGGCCGCGGCAGCCGCCACGACGCGCCCAGCGCCGGCACCCGCAGCAGACGATACGGCCACGCCTGCCCGCGCCTGACTGCGATCTGCGCAGTAGAAGTCGCCGATCGCCAGCACGTCGAGATCGGTGCGAAGGAAGCAGGCGATCGCCTCCTCCGGCCGGGCCACGATCGGCTCCCGCTCGTTGAAACTGGTGTTGATCAGCACCGGCACGCCCGTCAGCTCGCCGAACGTCTTGATGAGGTCGTAGTAGCGCGGGTTCTGCGTGCGCTCGATGGTCTGCACCCGCGCGGTGCCGTCGACGTGTACCGCAGCCGGAATCAAGGCACGCGCCTCCGGACGAACCCGCGGCGCCTTCGTCATGAATGGATCGGGACCGTCGAGCTCGAAGAAGCGAGCCGCCGCCTCCGCCAGCACGACCGGCGCGAACGGGCGGAACGGCTCCCGGCTTTTGATCCGCTCGTTGAGGATGTCCTTCATCTCCGGCCGCCGCGGATCGGCGAGCAGCGAGCGGTTGCCCAGCGCTCTCGGCCCCATCTCGAAACGTCCCTGATACCACCCGACGATCCGGCCCGCCGCGAGGTCCTGCGCAACGCGACGCTGCATGTCCGCGCCCTGCAGCCGCTCCGTCCGCAGCCCGGCCGCATTGAAAGCCGCCTCGATCTTTTCGGGCCCGTACTCCAGCCCGTAAGACACGCGGTCGAGCACCATCTCGCGCGGCCTTCCCAGCGTCTGGTGATAGTGCCACAGCGCCGAGCCGAGCGGCGCGCCGGTGTCCGAGGCTACCGGGGGAACCCACACGTTCCGGAAGCCCGTCTCCCGAGCGACCCGCCCGTTCGCCACACAATTGAGCGCGACACCGCCGGTAATAACCAGATTGCGCGATGGATATGCCCGCTCCAGGTGACGGGCGATGTGCACCACCGTCTCCTCGGTCACCGCCTGCAAGGCATAGGCGACATCGAGATGGCGCTGCTCCAGCGGCGCACCGGGTTGCCGCGCGGGCCCGAAAGCCTCGAAGAATTTCGGCTTGAACGGCTGCAGCATCGCGCGGGCGTCGTAGTCGAAATACGACATGTCGACCCGGTAGCGGCCCTCCGGCTCGAGCCGGATCAGCTGCCGGAACCGCTCGACCATACCGGGCCCGCCCATCGCCGCGAGCGCCATCACTTTGCCCTCGTCGGAGAACCCGCCGAAGCCCAGGTACTTGGTGACGAAGGTGTAGACCATGCCCAGCGAGTTGAAGACGCCGGTGTGCCAGTGCCGTTGCAGTCGGTTGCCGGCGCCCGTGTAGACACTGGTAGCGGCGTCGTCGCCGTAGCCGTCCATCACAAGGACGGTGGCATCCTCGAAAGGCGAGACGAAGAACGCTGCCGCGTGGCTGTCGTGATGCCCCACGTTGACGATCGGCGGCAGCCGCCTGACGCCGAAATGGCGGCGCAGATCGCGCGCGATGCGGTGGTTGAGGACGAGGATGCCGTCCCTTTGCGTCGGCCGCGCAGCAGGCTTCAACAGATCGAGGCTGGCGGGAAACCGTCGCAGCAGCGCGGCGGCGAAGGTCCACCGCAGCTTGCTGATATCCCAAGGAATTGTGATCGCGTCGACGGCGTCGAGTCCAATCCCGCGTTCATCGAGCGCAGCCCGCAGCGCGTGCTCGGGAAACCGCGCCGTATGTTTGCGACGCGACAGCCGCTCTTCCTCGATCACGAACTCGATTTGGCCATCGCGCACGAGCGCGATGCCGCTGTCATGCGTGTCGCTGACGATGCCGAGGATACGCACAGTGCCCCAACGCAATACTTGGTGGAAGCCGATCCGCATCCACCCCACCACCCTGCATTCACGTAACAACGCCTGCGGCGAGATGGCAAGCAGAACCGTCACGGCGACTGCCCGATCTCGGGCGAAACATCTACTTCGATGCTGCCAGCCGGGCGAGTATCCGCGCCCAGCTCCGCGCTCCTTTCTTGAAGCTCGTGAGGTTGTACTTCTCGTTGGGCGAATGGATGCGATCGTCGTCGAGCCCATAGCCGACGAGCAGCGTGTCCATGCCGAGCGCGTCCTTGAACGAGGTCACGATCGGGATAGAGCCGCCGCAGCCCATCATTACGGCGGGCTTGCCCCACTCGTCCTCCAGCGCCGCAGCTGCTGCCTGCATGTAGGGCGCGCTCGTGTCGAAGGCGATCGCTTTGCCGCCGCGCGCCTCGCCGAACCGCGCTTTGCAATCGGCCGGCGTGCGCTGCTTCACGAAGGACTTCAGGCCTTCCAGTATCTTCTTGGGGTCCTGCCCCGGCACCAGCCGGCAGGTGATCTTCACCGACGCCACCGACGGGATCACCGTTTTGGAACCGACCCCCTGATAGCCGCCGGTGATGCCGTTGAACTCCAGCGTCGGCCGCGCCCACACCTGCTCGAGCACACTGCACTTGGCCTCGCCCGCCGGCACGCTGAGCCCGATCTGGCCGAGGAACCCCTTCGGATCGAAATCTAGCGCATCCCACTGCTTCCTCTGCGCGGCCGGCATACGCTCGATGCCGTCGTAGAAGCCTGGAACCTGAACCTTGCCGCTTTTGTCGTGCATCTCTGCCATGATGTGCGCCAGTGCGCGGATCGGGTTCATCGCCGGTCCCCCGAACATGCCCGAATGCAGATCCCGCGACGGCCCTTCTATGAACACCTCGATCCCGACGAGCCCGCGCAGCATCGTAGTGATCGCCGGTGTGTCCTTCGACCACTGGCTGGTGTCGCAGACCAGCGCAAGATCGCAGCGAAGCTCCTTGCCCGACTGCTTCAGGAAGCCCGGCAAGCTCGGGCTGCCGCACTCCTCCTCGCCTTCGATCAGCACCGACACAGCGCAAGGCAGCTCGCCAGCCACCTGCCTCCAGGCGCGTGCCGCCTCGAGGAACGTCATCAGCTGGCCTTTGTTGTCCTGAGCCCCGCGCGCGACGATGACTTTGCCATTGCCCTTCTCCGTCGCGATCCGCGGCTCGAAGGGCGAGGTCTTCCACAGCTCCAGCGGATCGGGCGGCTGCACGTCGTAGTGCCCGTAGAACAGGAGATGAGGAACACCCTTCGCGACCTTCGCCCGATCATGCCCGACCACCATCGGATGCCCCGTCGTCGGCCGCACGGAAGCATCGAATCCGATCTCCCTGAGCTGGCTGGCGCACCACTCCGCCGCCGCCTGGCACTGCGGCTTGTAGGCGGGATCGGTAGAAACGCTGTCGATCCGCAGAAGCTCGAACAGACGGTCGAGGCCGGCTTGTTGATTGCGGCCGATCGTGTCGAGAACTTGCGGAAGTCGAGAGGTGTCGGACATTTGGATTCCGTCTGAGAGAGTGATCGAGAAGGCTAGTGAGGCGTCGCGCCTTAGTTGACCGACAGTGCGGCGAGGGTGTTGTCAACTAAGGCGCGATGAACGCCTCACTGAGCAAATGTTGATTCTAGTGGCCCTCATGTCGCGCCTAAATCGGACGGTGGTTGCGGCTATGATACG
>CAMAYR010000261.1 GCA_945862355.1 Devosia equisanguinis
GCGGCTCGTTCATCCTCGAGCACGTGAGCGAGGGCCGATCGCTGACCGGCCCTATTCTCACCGTCTCAGTGACCATCGGACAGCCTGGTATCGCCGAGGTCCGCGGACTGACCAAGGCCGGCATCAACTCGCGTTGGGGCGAGGCACGGCGCTCGCCCACCGACCGCGCCTGCTGGATCGGCGCCGATTTCCAGATTTGCGCTTGGTAGCCCCGACGCCTGTCGGCCATCGACCGGCCATCCCGCCGCAGGCCGTGCCCCTACCCCTTGCCCCGCCTGTTGGCTAAGGTCCGGCGGCGATTCGATCGACGCGTCAAGCCACAGCGAGCACGTCCATGGCCGGCCATCATGTCCCTCACATTGCCAACGACCTCGGCGCCGAAAAGATCTTCGTCGGCGTCAAGGAGCTACAATGCATGGGCGCGCGTCCGCCGTTCGACCACCCCCACGTCTTTCTGGACATGGGCCAGGACAGCCAGGTGCTGTGCCCTTACTGCTCCACCCTCTACATTCACGACGACCGGCTTGCCGCCCACGAAACCGCGCCGGAAGGCTGCCTCGTCGATGAGCATGCCTGAACCGGCCCGGCGCTCGACATGACGACGCGCCCCATCCTCGTCGCAGGCGCCGGCATCGCGGGCCTGTCGCTGGCCCTTGCACTCGCCCGCCGCGGCATCGCCACACGACTGCTCGAGCGCCGCGCCGTGTTGTCGGAGGCAGGTGCAGGCATCCAGCTTGGCCCCAACGCGACCCACGTGCTGGACCGCCTCGGCGTCGCCTCCCGGCTTGCACCGCTTTCCGGCCGTCCCGAGGCCATCATGGTCGCCGCAGGCAGAAGCGGTGCGCACCTGGCAAGGCTCCCGCTGGGCGACGCCATCGACCGCCGCTTCGGCTCGCCCTATCTCGTCGCCCACCGCGCCGATCTCCAGGCGGTCCTGCTCGACGCCGTGCGCGAAAGCCCGCTGATCGAATGCGTTCTCGGATTCGAGGTCGCCGGCTGGCATCACGATGGCGTCGCCGTCGTTGCGACCTCCTCCGACGGCAAGGAGACCCACGGCACCCTCCTCGTCGGCGCGGACGGCATCTGGTCGGCCGTGCGCCGCACGCTGTTCCCGTCCGCGATGCCAACCTATGCGGGCAAGATGGCCGCGCGCACCGTCATCCCTACCGCCGCCGTGCCTGCGCGTTTTGCAAGCAACGTCACCGGCGTCTGGCTGTCGCCCGATGCCCATGTCGTGCACTACCCTGTCCGTGCCGGCCAGGAAATTGCCGTCGTCGCGGTGGTCGACGAGGCGGTCCCCCGCGAGGGCTGGGGCGGCGCCATCGAGGCCACCAGCGTGCTCGCCCGGCTGATCGGCTTCTCCCCCGAGCTTGTCGGATTCCTGGGCCTTGCCACCGAATGGCGCGCTTGGTCGCTCTACGATCCAGCGCCGCTTCCCGCCTGGTCGAAAGATCGCGTCGGCCTGATGGGGGATGCGGCCCATCCGATCCTTCCCTTCTTCGCCCAGGGCGGCGGCATGGCGTTGGAAGATGCCGAGACGCTTGCCCGGCTGATCGAGGGGGCCGCCGGTCGACCAGAGCAGGCATTCTCCCGCTTCGAGGCCCTGCGCCGCGAGCGCGTGCTGCGCGTCCAGACTGCCTCACGCGCAAACGGGAAGACCTTCCATCTCGATGGCTTCCCTGCCCAGGCACGCGACACGACGCTACGTCTCGCCCCTGGCGCACTGATGATGCGGCGCTATGACTGGCTCTACGGCTGGAACGGCGATGCCATCTGAAGGGCGACGCCGATGGTGGTCGGAAGCGGCCATTCCAGCGTATGTCTGCTGACGAGCTGAACCCGAGAAAGCCACCCGATGCAGGACCTCGCCCGCCAAGCCGACACGCAAGCGCACCTTCCTGCGAGCCATCCCCCCGTCGCGTTCGGACGGATCGGCGTGCTCCTGGTCAACCTTGGCACGCCCGACGGCACCAGCTACTGGCCCATGCGCCGCTATCTCGCCGAGTTCCTGACCGACCGCCGCGTGATCGAGTGGTCGCGGCTATACTGGTATCCGATCCTCTACGGCATAGTGCTGAACAAGCGGCCCCAGCGCGTCGGCAAGGCCTACGAGACGATCTGGAACAAGGAGCGCGACGAGAGCTTCCTGCGCACCTACACCCGCAGCCAAGCCGAGAAGCTCTCCGTCTCGCTCGCGAGCGTGTCTGCGAAAATCACCGTCGACTGGGCGATGCGCTATGGCCAGCCCTCGATCGCAAGCCGCCTCGAGGCGCTGCAAGCCGCCGGCTGCGAGCGTATCCTGATGGTCCCGCTCTATCCCCAGTATGCCGCCTCGACGACGGCGACAGTGAACGACAAGGCCTTCGACGCTCTGAAGACGATGCGCTGGCAGCCCGCGCTGCGAGTGGCGCCGCCCTGGCACGACGATCCCGCCTATATCGACGCGCTGGCCCGCTCGGTGCGCGCTCATCTGGCAAGCCTGCCATGGGAGCCGGAGGTTATCGTCGCCTCTTTCCACGGCATCCCGCAGAGCTACTTCGACAAGGGCGATCCCTACTACTGCCACTGCCACAAGACGGCCCGCCTGCTGCGCGCCGCCCTCGGCCGCGACGACAAGAGCCTGATGTTGACTTTCCAGTCGCGCTTCGGACCGGAGGAGTGGCTGAAGCCTTACACCGACAAGACCATCGAGGAGTTGGCGCGAACCGGCGTCAAGCGCATCGCGGTGATCAATCCAGGGTTCGTCACCGATTGCCTCGAGACGCTCGAGGAGATCGCGGAGGAGGCCCGCCATACGTTCCTGGAGAACGGCGGCGCCGAGTTCGCCCACATTCCCTGCCTCAACGACACGCCCGATGGCATGGCCGTGATCGAGACCGTGGCACGCCGCGAACTGATGGGCTGGGTTTGATTACAGCTTCACGTTCGCCACGCGATCTTCGTAATCCTCGTCGGTCTTGTAGCCCAGCGCGTGAATGCCGGCGATAGCCGAGGCGTCGTCGGTCTCGTTGACGTCACCGGTGACGCCGATGGCGCCGACGACCTCGCCGGTCTCGCCGTCGCGGATCAGCTGCCCGCCGCCTTCCAGGAACATCGGGCTGTCGGCGAGCTCCAGCAGGTTCTGCATGAACATCGGCTTCTCGCGCGACTTCTGCAGCACCATCTTCGATGAGCGTCCCATCGAAAGCGCGGCGAACGCCTTGCCGTAGGCGATCTCGTAGCGCATCAGCGAGGCGCCATCCTGCTTCATGAAGCACTTCGGCCGGCCACCGGCGTCGAGCACCATCGCCGCGAGTGGGCGCAACTTCATTTCCGAGGCCTTGGCGAACGTCGCCTCGATGATTCCTACGGCTTCCGCCAAGCTCAACGCACGCATTTTTAGCTCCTGCTTGATGCTGAGTGCGCCCGTCTACAGCCCGATCATGAAATCCGCCAGCCGCCGCGCGACCTCGTCGGGCAATTCCTCGGCCAGATAGTGTCCCCCGGCCAGCGCTTCGCCTTGCACATCCTCCGCCCGCTCGCGCCACAGCGCCAGGCAATCGAAGCAGCGCTCGATCACGCCATGCCGCCCCCACAGCGCCAACAATGGGGCGGCAACCTTGCGCCCGCCGTCCTCGTCGTCGTGGCGCAGGTCGATCGTCGCCGCCGCGCGATAGTCCTCGCAGGTTGCATGGACCATCGCCGGATCGGCAAAGCAGCGCAGGTACTCGGCCAGAGCCTCCGGCGCGAACGGGCTCATCCCCGCCGAGCCGGACCCGCATTTCTTGCGCCAGTATTCCTCCGCCTGCTCTGCCCGCCCGATCATGCGCTCGGGAAACGGGGCGGGCTCGATCAGATAAAACCAGTGCGCGTAGGCCCGTGCGAACGCCTCCCCCGTCCCCCTGTACATCTCCCGCGTCGGCGCGATGTCGATGACCGCGATCCGCGCCACCCGCTCGGCGTGATCGAGCGCCAGGCGATGCGCGACGCGTCCGCCGCGATCGTGCCCGCACACGAAAAACCGCTCGTGGCCCAGCGCGGCCATGACCTCGGCCATGTCGAGCGCCATCGCGCGCTTGGAGTAGGGCGCGTGGTCCGCTGTCGTCGCCGGCTTACCGCTGTCGCCGTAGCCGCGCAGGTCCGCCGCCACGATGGTGAACCGATCGGCCAGTTGACCAGCCACCTTGTGCCAGAGCGCGTGCGTCTGTGGATAGCCGTGCAGAAGCAGCAGCGGCGGCCCCGCCCCGCCTGTCACGCCGTGGATCGTCGTCCCCGACGTCGGCAGGTCGAACACCCGGTAGCCGGCAAACAGATCTGGGCGCGAAGCGTTCATGACGACACCTAGCCTTCGACGCCGGTTTATCGGGACACCCAATTCCACGGACCGGCGCCCCGTGCAACACCGGCATCGCGTTCCCTGCATCGCACCATATCACCCGCCCCGCTGCTGCCTGCCCCCCGTGCACCACGCGGATGGTCAGCGCTGGATCTGTTCTGGACGACGTGACGCGCCGCTGCAGGCCCCAGCCCTTGACACCCCGCCATCACCCGTCGCACTTCACTCAGACGAAAATCTCACGCGGCGAGGACCCCGATGGCCCACGATGTTCCCGGCAAGCACGATGGTGTTCACTGGCACGAGCCGTCCGGCATGAAACGGGCGGGCTTCGGGGAGTTCAAGAAGCAGCCGACGCCTTACGACGCGTTCATGGAAGCCGACGGTATCCCCTGCTTCCGCGGCAACGGCGTGCGCACCGTCCACGACCTCGAGCTGCACCCTTGGAAGCGCACCGGCGGTCGCGGCACCTACGTCCAGCTCTACGGCACCGAGACCAAGTGGGGCATGTACGTCGTGGAGGTTCCCGCGCGCGGCGCTCTGAACCCGGAAAAACACATGTACGAGGAGATCTTCCTCGTCGCGGAAGGTCGTGGCTCCACCGAGGTCTGGCAGGAGGGCGATACCAAGCGCCACACGTTCGAATGGCAGAAGGGCTCGATGTTTTCGATCCCAATGAACGCGATGCACCGCATCGTCAACGCCACCTCGAGCCCTGCCGTGCTGATCGCGGGTACGACGGCGCCCAACGTCCTCAACATGATCAACTCCGTGCCGGCCGTGTTCGAGAACCCCTACGTGTTCAGAGACCGCTTCTCCGGCGCAGACGACTTCTTCAAGTACAAGGACGACATCGAGCCCGATCCCGTGCGCGGCCTCGCCATGCGCCGCACGAACTTCATCCCCGACGTCATCAACTGCGACCTGCCGCTCGACAACCGCCGCTCCGTCGGCTGGCGCCGCGTCGAGCCGTTCATGACCAACAACCAGTTCTACTACTGGATCGGCCAGCACGAGCTCGGCCGCTACTCCAAGCTGCACGCGCACACGTCGGCCGCGGTACTGATCTGCCTCAAAGGCAAGGGCTACACCTACTCCTGGCCCGAGCGTGCCGGCGAGACGCCGTGGAAGGATGGCTTCGCCGATCAGGTCCGCAAGGTCGACTACGAGCAGTTCGGCTTCGTCACCGCTGCACCCGGTGGCGCGCGCTGGTACCACGGCCACTACTCGATCGGTAACGAGCCGTTCCGACTGACAGCCTGGTTCGGTCCCCACAACCCCGGCCGCGACCCCGGCCCCCCGGGCCAGAAGCACATCGACTACACCGGCATGGAGCTTCAGGAAGGCGGCACGGCAATCCCCTACTGGATGGAGGACCCGTATATCCGCAAGGAGTACGAGGCGATCCTGGCGAAGAACGGTGTCGATACCCGCATGAAGCCGGAATGGTACGAGGTGCCGGAGAAGTATCACAACTGGTCGAAGACCGACCGCACGTTGCCGGCCAGCGCAGCGGGCTGATGCAAGCGGATAACAGGGAGACGAAGGAATGGAACAGCCGGAGCCGACGACCGTGGAGCTTCACGGGCAACCCCTGGAGCTTCGTGTAGCCGGCACCGGCAGACCGATCCTGTTCCTGCCCGGTGGCCTCTGGCTTGCCAGCGACGATGCCTTCATCCTCGAGCTCGCCAAGCTCGGCCGGGTCACGGCCCCCGTGCATCCCGGCTTCGGCGCACTCCCCGCGCCTGATCATCTCCACGCGGCAGATGACCTTTCCTACGTCTATCTCGATCTCCTCGAGCATATGCTCGCCGAGGCCAAGCCGGACAGCAATGCCGTCGTGGTCGCCGCCTCGTTCGGGGCTTTCGTCGCACTGCAGATGGCGGTGAAGTCCTGCCGGCACATCGCCGGACTGGTGCTCATCGGGCCGACCGGCGTAAAGGCCGGTGGGCGCGAGGCCCGTGACTACGTCGATTTATTCACCCAAGCCGACGCCCAGCTCTGCGATCTGGCGTTCGCCGATCCAGCCCGCTTCCGCGTCGATCTGCCGGAGCTGACCGAGGCCGCGGTCGTCGCGCGCGTGCGGGCCCGCGAGGCGCTCGCCCGCTACGTCTGGCAGCCCTACATGCACGACCCGAAGCTGGCCGGCCGCCTGCATCGGGTTGCCACCCCCACGCTGCTTTTACGCGGCGCGCAAGACCGCATCGCAGCACCTGCCTGCGCCGATCTCATCGCCGCCCGCGTGCGCGGCGCGCGCCTCGAGACGATCGCGAATGCGGGCCACCTGCCACATGTCGAGCAGCCCGCCGCCACACTCGCCGCCCTCGACAAGCTCGTCCGCACGCTGCCCGCCGCAGCGCTGTCCCCCGCTCGCCGCGGAGGTCCCCCCCATGCACATCTATCCTTTCTCCGAGCAGCCCTACCCGGAA
>CAMAYR010000262.1 GCA_945862355.1 Devosia equisanguinis
GCCAGCGTCGCAGTGCCAGCCGCCGGGGCGTGTCGCCCCCGCGAAGTGCGAAGCCTGCGCGCTTTCGCCCTTCTGCCACCGGCCACCCCGATCCAGCCACTTGCAAAGCAGCCAGCCGAACGGTGCGCAAAGTCACCGATTCAGGCTGACGCCTGCTGGCGAGATCGAGGTCGAAAGGCTCCGTGAAGGCGATCTCGTGACGACACAATCCGGTGAGGTTCGCCCCATCAAGCGCATGACGGCAACGGTTCTGCATCGTCCCGAAACAGGGACCTGGGACCGCAGCATGTTGCCGGTCAGGGTGCAGCGTGGGGCTCTCGGGCCGAATGCGCCACACCGCGACCTCTATCTATCGCAGAGCCATTCGGTGCTGCTCGAAGGCGCACTTTACACGATCGGCAGTCTGGAGAATGGCAGCACGGTAGCCGTGGTCGACGGTGCCGAGCTCGAGAAAATCGTCTACTTCCATATCGAGACGGAGGCCCACGATGTCGTAATGGCGCAAGGGGCGCCTTGCGAGACGCTTCTCGATGTCGAAGCCTCAGCCGCGATTGCTACGGCGGCCCCGCTCTTCGCTCAGTCGAGCGCACGGGGGGCACGGCTGAAGTCACGCCTGCGCAGCGCCGTCTCGCCGTTGATCGATCTGCGCAACGAGGCGGACAAAATGAGGGACAAACTCGAGGACAGAGCCGAATTCCTCGAGGCTGCCTGACAAATAACTCGCCTCTGAAACTCATCGCCCCGTCTGGCCCCTGAAACGGCCTGACGGGGCGTTGTCGTTATTGATACCGCGTTACCACCTCGGCCAGCATCGGCCGCTTGCGGTCGGGCTGGCGCTCTGCGGCCGTACCGATGTGGATAAAGCCGGCGATCCGCTCGTGGTCGACGAGGCCCAGGTGGGCCTTCACCCCGGGGCTATAGGCGAACCACCGCGTCACCCAGTTGCAGCCGAAGCCCATAGCACTGGCGGCTATCACGAGGTTCTGGCAGGCCGCGCCCGCGGAGAGCACCTGCTCCCACTCCGGCGCTCCGGGGGTCTCTTTTACGCGGCTGATGACAGCGATCGACAACGGCGCTCCCATCAGCCGCTGGCGCTCCGTGTCGAGGCGGACGGACGATGGCGGCTCCTTTTCCTCCAGGGCCAGAATATCGGCCAGCGCAGCGCCGAATTTCTCTCGCGCGGCACCTTCGAACACGACGAAACGCCACGGTGCCAGCGCCTTGTGATCCGGCACACGGGCGGCAGCGGTCAGGATCGTCGCCAGCTGCTCGGCTGTCGGTCCGGGCTCGGCCAGCAACTTCACGGACCGGCGCTGCAGGAGGAGATCGAGTACAGCGTTCGTCATGCCCTTGACCTTCGTTGATGGCTCGTGACACTCGCTAACCGAATTCTACCGCTCATACAATGGCGAGGGTCAGCGGGTATGTCGCAAGCACGGGAGGGCCTGATGCACTTCGCGGACCTGCCTGGGTGCCCGGCGCGACCGCTCGTGCGGCTGAGCCGGGCGATAGCATCCGCGCTCATCGGGCTGGCGGTGGTTGCTGCACCGGCTCGCGCCCAGGCCCCGCCGGCCGACCGCGCGACGGCTATCGTGGTGCTCGACGGCTCGAACTCGATGAATGGCAGACTGCCGGGCGACAGGGCCTTGAAGTATCAATCGGTGCGCGACGCCCTCCGCGCCTCACTGCCCGGGCTTGCGGGAACCGAAGTGGGGCTCGCCGCTTTCGGCCATCGTCGTTCGGGCGATTGCAGCGATGCCGAGGTGGTGGTGCAGCCGACGACCAATGTCGGACGGGTTATCGGCGCGCTGGATCGCTTCCAGCCGCGCGGTTTCAGCCCGGTCGTTCTGGCAGTACGGACCGCAGCCCGGGCACTGCCGCAGGGCAGCGCTGCCAAGTCCAGTATAGTACTCGTGCTCGACGACCTGGCGAGCTGCCGCGGCGAGGATCCTTGCGCCGTTGCGAGCGATTTGAAAAGGCAGAACCCGGCACTGGCAATTCACGTGGTGGTGCTCGGCCCCCGGCAGGCAGACCTGCCGTTGCTGGCTTGCATGGTGCGCGAAACCGGCGGGCAACTGTTCCAGGTGAATGACGCGGCAGGCGTCGCGCCGGCCATCGATGACGCGCTCAAGGTTGCCGGTCTCGATCGTCGTTCCACTCCCGCACCTGCTGCGACGGCGTCGCCAGCGCCGGTCTCGCCGACGGGGGCAGCGCAAGAACAGCAGCGCGCAGCGCCGGCCGGTCTGGGGATCGACCTCAGAAGGCCAGGACTGCATCTGACAGCGCGTCTGGGAGGTGGAGCGCCCATAGTGATCACGCCGATCAACTGGCGCATATGGGCGGTCGGGACTGCGCCAGGGGCCGACACCGGAAATGCCGCACAGCGGCGCGAAGGCGTGCCGATCGTCGAAGCGACGGCCCCGGCGATAAGCCGCGTGCTGCCCAATGGCCGCTACGAGGTGGAAGCCAGCGCCGGCCTCGTCACCGTCAGACGTCCGATCGAGATCACCGGCCAGGACGCTACGCCGATCACCGTGAACCTCGACGCGGCGATGCTCGCCATTTCCGCTCCGATGGCGAAAGCCGCCAAGTCCGCACCAGACACGACCATCACCCTCCACGCCGTCGGCAGTGGCAGTCGCGCAGACGGCAGCCGGCCGGCGGACACCGCGCTCTGGATCGGACGCGGAGGGCGATCGGACGTGGTCGTGCCTGCCGGGAGCTACCGGGTTCGTGCCAGCGCCGGGCTGGCCAGCGCGGAAAGGATCGTCACGGCGGGCAGCGGCATCACCGCTGAAATCGAGTTGCCACTCAATGCCGGCAGGCTCGTTCTCGATGAGCAAGCGGGAGCGGGGCGGAATACTGGTCGGAACAGAGAAGGAATGCAGATCGTGCTCGAGGCGGACGATCCCGACGACAGCACAGGGCGGCGCGAGCTCTATCGTTCAGCCAGCCGACGCCTCGACCTCGTAGTGCCGGCGGGCTCCTATCTGATGTCGCTGCGCAAGGACGGCACAGAGGTCAAGGAGCGCTACATCGTCAAGCCGGGCGACATCCTGCTGCGGCAGATTACGGTTCCGATCGCCCGTTTGCGGCTCGCCGGCACTTTGGGGCGCACCGCGCCAACCGGCTTGCCTGTATCCTACAGGGTAGAGCGTCTCGACGCTGCCGCCCGCATTATGAGACGATGGAGCGAGAGCGAGCCGGTCCTCCAGCTTACTCCGGGACGCTATCGCATAGAGGCCAGAGTGGGCGCGCAAAACGCAGTTGCCGTGCGCGAAGTGGAGCTGCGTGCCTCGGCGAGCGAGCAACGGCTCGATATGGATGTCGGCGCTGGCCGGGTGCTACTGAAGCTTGCCGGCGGCGGCCTTGGTTTGGGCGCGGTCTATTGGCAGATTCAGAATGAGCGTGGCGAATCGATCTGGCGGACCGGCCAGGCCGAACCGGTGCTTGCGCTCGCGGCGGGTCGCTATGTCGTGCAAGCCGACAGCGGTGAGCACTCGCACGAGCGCACCTTCGAAGTCCGCAGCGGCGACAACGTGACGATCGAGGTTGGAGGATGAGCGCCTTTCGCGCGCCCCGATGGGGCAAACAGACGTTGGCGATGCCGCTCGGTAGAGCGAATAGCGGCTGGCGCGGCTGCTTGCTCGCTTCGATAGCACTCATGGCTGCCTCGACTTCTGCGGCCTTCGGCCAGCAGCAGGGCCCCAGCTCGTTCGGTCTCGACTTGTTGCGCGGCGCGATCGCCGAGGACCCTTCCAAGTCGCAGCGGCAAGCTCCGCCGCCGACACCGCCGCCAGCCGACGCGACTGCCGGCCCACGTGGCCAGGTAACGCTGGTCGGGCTCGTCGCCGAGGATGGCCCACGAATCGAGAAGGGCCTCGTCTGGCGGATCTTCGGTGCACGCAACTCGGACGGCAAACCCCGCGTCACGGGTACTTATCGAGATGCCTCTCCGACGCTTCAGCTCGCACCGGGAGAATATCTCGTCAACGTCGCTTTCGGTCGGGCGAATGTAACCCGCCGCATCACCGTCATGCCGACCTCGGCAGCGACCGAGCCGTTCATGCTCAACGTCGGGCTGCTGCGCGTGTCGGCCATGCTCGGCAACAATCAGCCCGTACCGGCCAATGCCGTCGCTATCGACGTGTTCTCCGACGATCGCGACCAGTTCGGCCAGCGCCAAAGGGTTGTGACCGGCGCGCGGCCCGGCCGCCAGATCCGGCTCAACTCGGGCGTCTATCATATCGTCTCGACCTACGGCGATGCCAACGCGATCGTTCGCGCCGATCTCACCGTCGAGCCGGGCAAGTTGACCGAGGCCAGCGTCATTCATCAGGCTTCGCGCGTAACGCTCAAGCTGGTGCGCCGGGCAGGCGGCGACGCGATCGCGGATACGCAGTGGAGCATCATCAACCGCGACGGCGACATCGTAAAAGAGACCACCGGTGCGCTGCCTTCCCACCTGCTGGCACCTGGAACCTACACGGCCAGCGCTCGCAGCCAAGGGCAAACCTACCGTCGCACCTTCGCCGTCAGGGCCGGCGAAACGGCGCAGATCGAGGTCATGGCGCAGTAGCGCGCCATCGCCATCCGCGACCTTTGCTGCCCCTCTGAGCACCTCGGGGCTTGCAAGCTGGGCCGCGACGTGGCCCATTGCCCTCCTTCCAGTCACTCCCACGTCAAACTGCGAGCCAATATGGTCACGAAATCTCCCCGCGCGCGCTTCACCGATCAGGAAGCACTGCTGTTTCACTCCCAAGGAAAGCCCGGCAAGCTCGAGATCACGCCGACCAAACCGCTCGCCACGCAACGCGATCTGTCGCTCGCCTACTCCCCCGGCGTCGCGGTGCCCGTCCAGGCGATCGCGGAGAATCCAGCACTCGCCTACGACTATACCAACAAGGGCAACCTGGTCGCCGTGATATCGAACGGCACCGCGATCCTCGGCCTCGGCAATCTCGGCGCGCTGGCGTCGAAGCCGGTGATGGAGGGCAAGGGCGCGCTGTTCAAGCGGTTCGCGGACATCGACGGCATCGACGTGCTGGTCGACACCGCCGACGTCGAAGCGTTCATCAACTGCGTGCGCTACCTGGGCCCAAGCTTCGGCGGCATCAACCTGGAGGACATCCGCGCTCCAGACTGCTTCGTCATCGAGCAGAAGCTCAAGGAGCTGATGGACATTCCCGTCTTCCACGACGATCAGCACGGCACCGCGATCATCGCGGCGGCAGGCGTGCTCAATGGTCTGGAACTCACGGGGCGCACGATCGACAAGACCCGGATCGTCGTCAACGGCGCGGGGGCTGCCGCGATCTCCTGCCTGGACCTGCTCGTCGGCCTCGGAATGCCGCGCAAGAACATCCTGCTCGTCGACACGAAGGGCGTCGTCTACGAGGGCCGCAAGGAGGGCATGAACCAGTGGAAGTCGGCCTATGCCGCCAAGACCAAGGCGCGCACGCTGGCTGACGCGATGGAAGGCGCGGACATCTTCTTCGGTCTTTCGGTGAAGGGCGCCGTCACCACCGATATGGTCGCCTCGATGGCAGCACGGCCGTTGATTTTCGCGATGGCCAATCCCGATCCGGAGATCACACCGGAGGAGGTTCTGACGGTTCGCACCGATGCGATCATCGCTACGGGACGCTCGGACTACCCCAACCAGATCAACAACGTGCTGGGCTTCCCGTTCCTGTTCCGCGGCGCACTCGACGTGCGAGCGACCCAGATCAACGATACCATGAAGCTGGCGGCCGCGCGCGCACTTGCCGACCTCGCCAAGCTCGAGGTGCCCGATCAGGTCGCATCCGCCTACGGGCGGCATGTGCAGTACGGGCCGGACTACATCATCCCGGCGCCGTTCGATCCGCGCCTCATCACCCACGTTCCGCCGGCGGTGGCCAAGGCGGCGATGGAAACGGGCGTCGCGCGCCGGCCGATCGTCGACATGGATGCCTACGTCGCGCAGCTTTCCGGCCGCCTCGATCCGGTGGCTGGCTGGCTGCAGACGATCTTCGACCGCGTCAAGAACGAGCCCAAGCGCATCGTGTTCGCCGAGGGCGAGCAGCCCCAGGTCGCACGAGCGGCCAACGCCTTCCTGCAAGCGGGGCTGGGAACGCCCGTACTCATCGGCCGCGAGGAGCCGACGCGGGAGGCTTTCAAGGCAGCCGGTCTGGAGGGCAGCCGGTCGTTCGAACGGCACGACACGAGCCTATCCGAGCGCCGCGACGAATACGCGGAGTTCCTGTATCAGCGGCTGCAACGCAGCGGCTATCTGCTCAGCGACTGCATGCGGCTCGTCACCAACGATCGCAACGTCTTCGCTGCCTGCATGGTCGCCCTCGGGCACGCCGACGGCGTCGTCACCGGTGTGACGCGCAACTGGTACACGGCCTACGAGGACGTGCGCCGCGTGCTCGATCCCAAGCCGGGCCAGCAACCCATCGGCGTATCGCTGATGCTGGCACGCGGCCGCACCGTGCTGATCGCGGACGCCAGCGTTCACGACATGCCGACCTCGGAGGAGCTGGCCGACATCGCCGAGAGTGCGGCCAAGGTGGCGCGGAGGCTCGGCATGGAGCCGCGCGTTGCGATGCTCGCTTATTCGACCTTCGGACATCCGCGTGGCGAGCGCTCTGACGTGGCGCGCCGCGCCGTGGAATTG
>CAMAYR010000263.1 GCA_945862355.1 Devosia equisanguinis
GTGCTTGCCGCCGTCGGCTACAACTTTGCAAGGCTGCTGGGCTGGTTCAGAGAGCTTTGGCGCGACCTGCTCGCTGTGATGGCGCTACTGTCGCTGGTAACCCAGCGCCCGGCTGCCGCGTGACCTAACGAAACTTCACGGCCGACGAATCAACAATGGCTTAGTGAGGCGTTCATCGCGCCTTATACCGCCGAGCGGAAGTCGTGACTTGTTGCTCTGTCCGCTCGGCGAGGCCGCGACTGCGGCCCGGCGCAAGCGCCGCAGCGAAAGTGAAGACCCATGTAGTGGGTCGAAACTTTCGCTCGAGGGTATTAGTTGACACCGACCTCGCCGCACCGTCGGTCAACTAAGGCGCGACGCCTCACTAGCAACCGAACGTTCGCACCCTGTTCGAACCTGAGATGCGAGGTATCCCGCGCGCAGGGGTGGCGCGGCGGCTGCGCGCAAGTAGAGCCTCATACCGGCTCGACTGCCTCGATTCGAGGTGGCATTCGTTCTGCGGGCCGGTTTGAGAGGAATGTGGCGCCGCGCGCCTCAAGACAGGCACGGGCGTCTGGTGCTAAACGATTGCCGCAAACGACTGGCAATATCAGAGGACGCAGCTGCGGCGCGTCCCGCAGGATCGGGCCTTCCCGCCACCACCCGACGCCAGAGATCGAAAGCCCGTCATGACCATCAAGCTGACGATCAATGGAAAGCCCCTCGAGGTCGAGGTCGATCCGGAGACGCCGCTGCTGTGGGTATTGCGCGACACCATCGGGCTGACCGGCACCAAGTATGGTTGCGGCATCGCCGAATGCGGCGCTTGCACCGTCCACATCGACGGTGCGGCCAAGCGCGCCTGCCAGATCGCGGTGAAGGACGTCGGCGCGGCTCAAGTGACGACGATCGAAGGGCTCTCCGCTGACCTGAGCCACCCCGTGCAGAAAGCCTGGCTCGCCCTGGACGTGCCGCAGTGCGGCTATTGCCAGTCCGGCATGATCATGGCGGCAGCGGCGTTGTTGAAGACCAAGCCCAAGCCGACCAGCAAGGACATCGACGAAGGCATCACCAACATCTGCCGGTGTGGCACCTATACCCGCGTGCGTGCCGCGATCCTGGAAGCGGCCAAGCAGGCATGAGCGCAGGGGAGGCCTCAATGAGCAAGACCGGCAGGCCAGTGGCTGCCAGCCTTTCACGCCGCGCGTTTGTGATCACGGCGAGCGCTGCCGCCGGCACTCTCTCGCTCGGCTTCGGCGATGAACAGCTGCATGCGAGCGGAGCACCCGACTATGCGCCGTTCACTGCCAAGACGCCGGAGATCACGTCCTGGATCGTGATCGAGCCCAACGAGACGGTGATCATTCGCGTGGCGCGCTCGGAGATGGGCCAGGGCGCCTTCACCACCTTGCCGATGCTGGTGGCCGAGGAGCTCGAGTGCGACTGGAGCAAGGTCAAGGCCGAGTACGCGCCGCCGTCCGAGAACTACAAGCGCAAGAACGCCTGGCGCGCCAAGTCGCGTCTCGGCGCACAGGCCACCCACGAGCTCGTCAGCCACTGGGGCTCGATGTCGACCGGCGGCAGCCGCGGGCTGCGCGACAGCCACCTCTATCTGCGCCAGGCCGGCGCCATGGCCCGCATCATGCTCGTCGAGGCAGCGGCCAAGGAATGGAACGTACCGACGTCGGAATGCACGGCCGCCGCCGGCGTGATCACGCATACGCCGTCAGCCCGCAAGACGACGTTCGGCAAGGTCGCGGCCGCTGCAGCCGGCATTCCGCCTCCCACCCGCGTGAGGCTGAAAGACCCCAAGAACTGGCGCCTGTGCGGCAAGCCAGTCCGCCAGATCACGGCGCCCGCCAAGATCAACGGCTCGCTCATCTACGCCGCCGACGTGCGCCTGCCCGACATGCTCTTCGCGACGATCGCGCAGTGCCCCGTTTTCGGCGGCAGCATCAAATCGGTCGACGAGGCCAAGGCCAAGTCGATGCCCGGCGTTCGCGAGGTCGCCCGTCTCGACGACAAGACGGTCTGCGTCATCGCCGACAGCTTCTGGCAGGCCAAGAAGGCGCTCGACGCGCTGCCCGTCGTCTGGAACGAAGGCCCCAATGCCGGCGTGACGAGCGAGGCTATCGCCGAGTTCCAGCGCGCGGGGTTCGCGGCCACCAGTGCCGGCGTCACCAATCAGACCGGTGACGCATTGGCCGCGATCGAGACCGCGACCCGAAAGGTCGAGGCGGAGTACCACACGCCGTTTCTCGACCACGCCGCGATGGAGCCAATGAACTGCACCGCCAAGGTCGCCGACGGCAAAGTCGAGGTGTGGGTCGCTTCGCAGAACGGCGAGGCTGCACTTGCCGCCGCGGCCGAGGCCGCTGGCGTGCATCCGGAAAACGTCTACGTCCATAAAATGCACCTGGGCGGTGGGTTCGGCCGTCGCGGTGCCTACAACGACCCGATCCGCTTCGCCGTTCTGGCAGCACGTCGCACCAATGGCCGTCCCGTGAAGCTCCTCTATACCCGCGAGGAGGACATGGGGCACGGTTTCTACCGCCCCGCTTCGCGCATCGTCCTGCGTGCCGGCCTCGACGAGAAGTCCAATGCGACCGGCCTCCACGTGCGCATCGCAGGACAATCCATCGATGGCTGGCACTCTCCCGGCAGCCTCGAGAACAACCACGACCCTTCGCAGGCCAACGGCTTCCAATCGACCGATCTGGGCTACACCTTCCCCAACATTCGGGTCGAGGTGGTGATGCGCAATACGCATGTGCCGGTCGGGGTCTGGCGCTCGGTCAACTACAGCCAGAACTCGTTCTACAAGGAGAGCTTCATCGACGAGCTCGCCCACGCAGCCGGCAAGGATCCCTTCGAGTTTCGCCGCGCCCTCCTTGCCAACGCGCCCAAGCAAAAGCGCGTGCTCGAGATCGCCGCGGAGCGCGCGGGGTGGAGCAAGCCGCCGCCCGCCGGCCAGTTTCGCGGCATCGCCGTCGAGCACGCATACGACAGCTACCAGGCTGTAGTGGCGGAGGTCTCCGTGTCGGAAGGCGGCGTGCTCCGGGTGCATCGCATCGTCAATGCGATCGACTGCGGCCATGCCGTCAATCCCAATGTCGTCGATCAGCAGATGCAAGGCTCGGTGGTGATGGCCATGACGGCGATGCTCTACGGCGAGAACCGGATCGACAAAGGCCGCGTCATCGACACCAACTTCGACAGCTACCGGATGATGCGCATCGACGAGATGCCACAGGTCGAGAACCACATCGTGCCGAGCCTCGACTTCTGGGGTGGCATCGGCGAGGCCGGCTTGCCGCCGATCGCGCCGGCCATCTGCAACGCCATTTTCGCCGCGACGGGCAAGCGCATCCGCTCCCTGCCGCTGAAGCATCACAAGCTCGACAAGTCATGATGGGGCTGGAGATGCGCCTTGCCTCCCTCATGTGCGCAACGCCCACCTCGGTGGCTGTCGCCTTGTGCAGCGCTGCGCTTGCCCTGACAGTAATGCCCAGCGCTCAGGCCCAGAAAATCACGCCGTTCGTCGTCGCGGGCGATGCGATCCCCGCTCCGCTAGCCGGTCTTTCCGGCGACCCCGCACGCGGCAAGGCGCTGGCCTTCGATCCCGAGCGCGGCAACTGCACGATCTGCCATCCCGTACCCGGCGGCGATCCGCGTGTGCAAGGCAACGTCGGGCCGCCCCTGGCAGGTGTCGGCGAAAGGCTGACGACGGGCCAGCTTCGCCTGCGGCTCGTCGACGGCACGCGGATCAATCCGGCGACGATCATGCCGCCCTACCATCGCGTCGACGGCCTCCATCGCGTCGGGCGCGAGTGGGCCGGCAAACCGGTCCTCGATGCGCAACAGGTGGAGGATATAGTGGCCTTCCTCGCCACGCTGAAGCAATGAATGGTCGCGACAAGAATGGTCGCGCCGACGCCGACGTCGATCGCAGGGAAGGGTTCTGGCTGAGCAGGAAGGGAGAGGCGCACGTGCGCGCGCGGTTCTGGAAGTTGGCCACGATCGTCGGCGCGATCTGGCTCGCCGGCATGGTAGTCGCGCGCACCGGTGCGACGGCTGATGGGCCCCAACCGGCGATACCCTGGTCGCAGCAGAAATCGGGCCTCGAGTTCCAATCGCGATCGAACCGCGAGCGCCAGCAGGACCTGACGCTGAACCCCGGGATGCTGTGGGTCGACCAGGGCGCCGAGCTTTGGAAGAAAGCAGAAGGTGCCGCGAGCAAGTCGTGCAGGGATTGCCACGGCGAGCCCGAGCGGATGAAGGGCGTGGCGGCGCGCTATCCCGCATGGGACGCGCAGACGCGGCGGCTGCACAATCTCGACACACGCATTCAAGAATGCCGGACAATTCGGCAGCAGGCCGCCCCCCTCGCTGCCGAGACAGAGCCGCTGATTGCCCTCAACGCACTCGTCGCCCACCAATCGTACGGGATGTCGATGGCACCGCGCATCGATGGCCCGGCACGCGCGGTCTTCGATCGCGGCCGCCGGATCTACGAGCAGCGGTTAGGTCAGCTCAATCTGTCCTGCGCGCACTGCCACGAGCAGAGCTGGGGACAGCGATTGCGTTCGGAGGTCGTGAGCCAGGGCCACGGCAACGGATATCCGATATACCGGCTGGAATGGCAGAAGATGGGCTCGCTGCACCGGCGGCTCCGCTCATGCTACCTGTCCGTGCGAGCCGAGCCGCCTGCCCACGGCAGCGACGAGCATCTGGCGCTCGAGTTGTACTTGGCATGGCGCGCCAAGGGGCTTCCAGTCGAGACGCCCGCCGTCCGGCGATAATGAGGGCCGGTGCCCAGCGCCGGACAAGGAAGGCCGGACAAGGATGAAGGACAAGATCGAACCGATCTTGCCCTCCAAAAATCGCTCAAGATCTGTGTTTATAACGGTCCCGACGCGCTAATCGTACGCGCCTTAAGGGAATTCCGCTCAACGGCTTGGGGCACCTGCTCGGTACCCGATACGCGGCACTGACATGCATCGAGCGACCGTAAACCGGCCTGCTCCGTTAGCTCCCTAGACCTGGGCTACTGGCTGAGCGAAATTCGTGCAGCGCACGTCCCCAACGCCCCAATATTAGACGGATACTTCGGCGAAGCGCAAATGATTGTGACGGTCTTCCCGACAAATTTTTTCAACTGCGTGGAAACCCGTGTATCCCAGATGCAACAAACGATTGTGAACAACCCAGAATGTTGCGCAACCGTCGCAGATGGCAGACACCAGCCCGTCTCCGAGCTGATAAGACACCAACGTCGATGTGGCGTAGGGGAGTGGCGTCTCGTGCAGTCGAAGGGTAACAGTGTGCAGACCGGCAGTGCGAACGCCCGCAGATTGATTCTGTCGTGGCTGGCTGCGGTGACCGTATCGTCAGCGGTCGTGACGTGGCCCGCCAGCGCCGCCGACCTGAAGATCACCTTCGCCGAGCTTACCCGCCTCTTGCAGGGGATCGCCACCGGTACCCGCATCTACCTCAACAATGTGCAAGGCCGCCTTTTCGCCAGCCAGTCGTCCGTGAAGGTCTCCAACACGCAGGAATACCCGATCGAGCTTCCGGCCCGGACGTTCAGGATCCTGGGCTCGACCTATGGCTATTTCGTCAGCGACGTGGCGTCGTCGACGGTAAAGCTCATTCCCGTCAACGGCGCCCTGCGGCTGGTCGTCAATTTCGAATCCGACGGCCCGGAAGCCATGGCCATGTGCGTGTCGGGCGGCTGCGCGCTGGCCGACATTCTGCCCGATGTGCAATGGGACAACGCCGTTGCCAACATCGACTTCGTACCCATCCGATTCAATGGCTCGATCGCCTTCGAGGTCAAGGCTGTGAGCGTCGGCGGGGCTGCACGCGCGGTGTGCAAGGGAACGGCCGATTTTCTCGAGCGACAGGCTTGCAGCCTCGGCCTGCCGTTCGCCAACCGCACCATCACTCAGCTCAAGGCCGATCTTCCCAGACTGCTGCGTGACGCCGTCAATCAGCCAGGCATCCAGCAGCAACTCGCCGAAGGCCTGAAGCGTTTTCTCGTGCTCGGCCCTGGTGGCGAGATTGCCATCAACAACATCACGGTCGAGCCGAACTCCATGACGGTGAGCTTTCGCTTCAACACGACTGCGAATTGAGCCAGAATATCGGGCCGCTCGCTCGAAGCGACGTGCATCACAATCCTGCAGCTGAATTCTTCGGCTGGCATGTGACATCCGAAATCGCTAAGCAATCCTACGCGGCTGCAGCCGCTGGACTGCGCTGTCGGATGACGCGCTCTAGGAAATCCGGGGGAGCTGAATGGCCGCTATATTACTGCGCTTCATAACAGGCGCGTTGGTTTTGCTTTGGCTGTTGCAGGCCGGGTTGCCGGTCATCGGCCCCGCAGCGGCCCAACAGCCCGCCGGCGAGTTGCGCGTGGTCACCCGCGTGCTGCCTCCGATGGTGGTCGAGCGGCAGGGACAGCTCACCGGGTTCGCCATCGACCTGTGGAACGAGATCTCCCAACGCCTCAAGCTCAAGACCACCTACCACATCGCGCCGGACGTGGGCTCTTTGTTGTCAGACGTTCGCAGCAGCAAAGCCAATATCGGCGTCGGCGCGATCTCTGTGACATCGGCGCGCGAGGCGGAGTTCGATTTCTCCCAACCGATCATGAACGCGGGCCTGCAGATTCTGGT
>CAMAYR010000264.1 GCA_945862355.1 Devosia equisanguinis
TCCTCGGACTCTTCCGCCTCGTCTGTCTCATCGCTACCGGTGAGCCCCCGGAGCTGCTGGAGCACACGGGCCTCCTCGTCCTTCTCCGAGCCGGCGGTGGGCTCCGACGCCTCTTCCGGCTCGTCGGCGGGAATGCCGCCACCGGGAACGTAGCCGGTGGTGTCGGCGGCCGACAGCAGCGTATCGTCGTCCTCGGCCGGCGCGCCGTCCGGGGTGGCAACCCGATCGACCCGCTTGGCAGACTTCCTCACCTCTGCATCGAGGTCGACCTGCGAGCACAGGCCCAGCGTCACCGGGTCTTGCGGCTGAAGGTTCGCCGAATTCCAATGCGAGCGGTCGCGGATCTGCTGAATCGTCGGCTTGGTGGTGCCGACGAGGCGCATGAGCTGGCTATCCTTCAGCTCGGGATGATTGCGAAGCAGCCAGAGGACTGCATTAGGACGCTCGTGCCGGCGCGAGGTCGGCGTGTAGCGTGGGCCACGCTTCGGCTTGACCTGGGGCATCTCGTAGCGAGCCTCGGCGAGCCTCAGCTTGTGGCCCGGGTTGTTCTCCCCACGCAGGATCTCCTCGCGGGTGAGCTGGCCCGACGAGATCGGGTCCATGCCCTTGATGCCGGCTGCCACGTCGCCGTCGGCGATGCCCTTCACCTCGAGCAAATGCATCTGGCAGAAATAGGCGATCTGCTCGAACGTCAGCGCAGAATTCTCGACGAGCCAAGCCGCGGTGGCCTTGGGCATCAATGGTTTGCGTTCGCTCATTATTTCCTCCGGGCTCCGGACGGTACGAGCCGTCCAAAGCCTGACAACAAGATGGAATGGGGGATAGGGGCTTATACAGGGTCGGCCGTCCCGGCGCAATCCGCCTGTTGGCGGAGCGGAGGCTGCCAGGACGGCGGCGCGCGGTCGTTTACCCTTGCCGCAGCGCCCCTGTCCCCCCTCCCCTCCGGGCGTCAGCCGCCGGTCGCCAGCCGCGCCTTCCGCCGGCCGGCGGGACGGGCCGTCGATCCCCTGACAATGAGCTCCACCGGCATGACTACGTGCAACCCATCCCGCGTCGGCTCGCCCCCCTGAAGCAGGCCGAGCAGGATCTCGGCAGCCCGGCGACCTACCTCGTATTGCTGGACGCGAACGGTGGTCAGCGGCGGATCGAACCTGTCCACCATCGGCATGTCGTTGAAGCCGGTAACCGAGATGCCGCCCGGACAAGCGACGCCGCGCTGGCGCAGGAGACTGACGGCGCCGATGGCGAGCTGGTCGTTGGCGGCGACGATTGCGGAGAACCCCTCGATACTGTCCAACGCAATTCCCGCGCAGCGCTCGCCTTCCGCTTCGTTCAGGGCATCGGCGAAAATGACGAGATCGGGGTCCGTGTCGAAGCCCAGCCCGCCGCGATGACGCTCGAATGCATCAAAGCGGGCCTTGCCCGTCGAGATGCTCTGCGGGCCGGCTATATTGACGACGCGGCTATGCCCAAGCTCTTTCAAATGCTCGAGAATGAGCCGGATGCCGCTGCCCTCGTCGTTAGTAACGGAGGCCACATCCGGGTTCTCGGTCCGGCGATTGACGGTGACGACGGGAATACCATCCTCGACGACCGAACGGATGGTCCGGTCGTTGCGCTCCAGGCTAGCCATGACGAGGCCGTCGATGCCGTGGGCCTGAAGCGCGGCGACGGCGGCGGCATGGCGGGGACTGCGCGGCTCGGAGTTGACCAGCATCGCCAGGTAGCCGTGCTCGGACAGCACATCCTCGATGCCCCGAATGATCGGCGGAAAGACCGGATTTGCGATGTCCGGTATCACCACGCCGATGACGCGTGTGCGTTTGGTGCGAAGGCTGTAGGCGGCGGCATTTGGCTTGTAGCTCAGCCGATTTGCGGCATCGAGGATCGTCGCAGCAACCTCCGGCCTGATGAAGTGCCGCGTCTCAGGGTTCAGCGCCCGGCTCACGGTGGAGACGTGCACGCCGACGGCCTCGGCCACATCCTTCAGTGTCGTGCGCCGGCGCGTCACTTCGCTCTCCTCCTTGCCCGGAAACCCCGGCAAGCTACCCGGCCGGCAATGTAAACGAGGAAAAGCGCATCGCAAACCGAAGGAAGGCGAAGGAAGGCGCAAAGCCACACCTCGCGGGTGCCGGGAGGGGGCCGCCGGTGCTTGTCCGAAAGTATCGCCAGCGCCAACGCCGCTTGCACGAGAAGGGTCTGTCCGTGAATCTGTCTGTAGATATCGAACCGAACTGGAGCGCGAGACAATGACCGCCACAGTCGACTGCAGGGTCGATCCAGAGCAGCCGAACGCCACCTACGCGATCATACTTCGGCTCACGCCGGCGTTCTCTTCCGAGCTCGCCCGGCCAGGTGTCGTGGAGGCGATCGCCGCTGCGGCAGCCCGGGGTGCCGCCCCCAGTGCGGAAGCTTTGACGATGCTCGGACAAGCACCTGGATTCGCCAGTCTTTTCTCCCGAAGACTGCAATACCTCGTGGACTTGAAGAAGGCCGGCATCCTGCGCGCCGCAGGCCCGTTCGAGAGCCTCGATGAAGGCATGTACCTGTGCTCCGCACCCGACGAGCCCGCCGCACGCCGCGTGATCGAGGAGGATCCACTTTACATCGCCGGACTGATCGCTCGCGACTACCGTATCGACCGCTGGCTCGTGGCGATCTGATGGTACGACCGCAACCTTTCGTGCAAACGATTGCAATTTGACGATCGTTGAGCTAATACGAGGCCGTTCGAAGATTGCCGCTGCCCGACCCAAGGAGGCCCAGCATGGCCAAGACCAAGGATCCCAGGATCATCACCGAGGACGCCGCGACGGGTGCCCTGCAGACACATTGGAACTGGACGCGGCCGGTCCCTGCGTTCGGTCACACCAACGTAGACTTCGAGACGCGCGTCGATTTCCGCCGTCTCCACCGCTATCGGCTTGCCCGCGCGAAGCAAGCGCTCAAGAATTCGAACCTCGGCGCGATGCTATGCTTCGACGTCAACAACATCCGCTACATCACTGGCACGAAGATCGGCGAATGGGAGCGCGACAAGCTGTGCCGCTTCGCGCTTCTGGCCGGCGACAAGGAGCCGATCGAGTGGGACTTCGGCTCGGCCGCCGTACACCACCGCCTCTATTGCGACTGGCTCCCGCCGGAGAACTTCCGCGCCGGGATGCTCGGAATGCGTGGCACCGTTCCGCCGGCTCACGGGCTGATGAAGGCGCACGCCAAGGAAATCGCGGGCCTTCTGAAGGAAGCTGGCGTCGACAAGATGCCACTCGGGATCGATCTCGTGGAGCCTGGAATGTGGCTCGCGCTGCAAGCTGAAGGACTGACACTCGTCGACGGCCAGCAGGTGATGCTCGATGCACGCGAAATAAAAAACCAGGACGAGCTTGTTCTGCTGAACCAGGCAGCCGCCATGGTCGATGGCGTCTACCAGATGATCTACGAGGAGCTGAAGCCGGGCGTGCGCGAGAACGACATCGTCGCCCGCGCCAATAAGATGCTCTACGAGATGGGATCCGACGACGTCGAGGCGATCAACGCGATCTCCGGCGAGCGCTGCAATCCGCACCCGCACAACTTCACCGACCGGCTCATTCGTCCAGGCGATCAGGCGTTCTTCGATATCCTGCAGTCGTACATGGGATATCGCACCTGCTACTACCGCACCTTCAACGTCGGCCGCGCGACCGACAGCCAGCGCGACGCCTACAAGAAGGCGCGTCACTGGATCGACAGCGCGATCGAGCTGATAAAGCCCGGCCAGTCGACCGACGTGATCGCGCGCGCCTTCCCGAAGGCGGAAGACTTCGGCTTCCCCGACGAGATGTCGGCGTTCGGCCTGCAGTTCGGCCACGGCCTCGGCCTTGCCCTGCACGAGCGCCCGATCATCTCGCGGCTCGTCTCCCTCGAGCACCCGATGGAGTTGAAGGCCGGCATGGTGTTCGCGATAGAGACCTACTGCCCCGCGACCGACGGCTTCTCCGGCGCCCGCATTGAAGAAGAAGTGATCGTCACCGACAAGGGCTGCCAGATCATCTCCCTCTTCCCCGCCGAGCACCTGCCGATCGCCAACAAGTATTGAGCCGGCGAATGGCGAGTGGCCAATGGCGAATGGGCCGCGATTGAAGGCAGCGAAAAATGGCCGGCGGCGCGATCCACTCGTTCAAGGACCTCGAAGTCTGGAAGATGGCGATGTCCCTTGCGGCCGATTCCTATCAGCTGACGCGACAGTTGCCGAAAGAGGAGGTCTACGGTCTGACGTCACAAGTGCGCCGCGCCGCAGTCTCCATCCCGGCCAACATCGCAGAGGGCCACGGTCGAGAGAACACCGGCTCATTCATTCAGTTCCTTCGGATTGCACAGGGCTCGACGAAGGAGCTTGAAACGCTGCTGCTGCTGACACGGGACGTTGGTTTGCTCCAACAGGAGGCTATCGACCCTCTCCTTACCAAGATCGAGCGCATCGGCAAGATGCTCAGATCGCTGATCCGGTCGCTACAGAAAACTCAAGCCCCTTGAATTCGCGATTGGCCATTCGCAATTCGCCATTCGCCCCTTGAAAGGACACCACACATGGTAACTGGCAATCAAACCATCGGATGGATCGGGCTCGGCCGGATGGGCGAGCAGATGGCCGACCGGCTCATCAAGGCTGGCCACGACGTCTCGATCTGGAACCGCACGAAGGCGAAGGCCGACCCGCTCGTGAAGAAGGGCGGCAAGCTCCTCGACAAGCCGTCCGATCTCGCCGGGATGGACGTCGTCTTCACGATGGTCTCGACAGGCAAGGACGTCGATCAGGTGCTGTTCGGCGCCAACGGCGTGATGACCGGCGCGAAGGTGCCCAAGATCGTCGTCGACTGCTCCTCGATCTCGGTGGAAGAAAGTGCTGCCCTGCGCGAGAAACTCACCGCGAAGGGCACGCAATTCGTCACCTGCCCCGTCTCCGGCAACGCCAAGGTGATCAAGGCCGGCAAGCTGTCGGCTGTGGCGTCGGGTCCGAAAGCGGCGTTCGATGTCGTCAAGCCGATAATCGACGTGTTCGCGCCGCGCGGCACCAGCTACGTCGGCGAGGGCGAGCTGTCGCGCATCTGCAAGATCGCGCACAACGTGATGCTCGGCGTCGTGATTCAGAACCTGTGCGAGATCACAATAATGGCCGAGAAGCTCGGCGTGCCGCGCCACGCATTTCTTGACTTCATGAACAACTCGGTGATGGGCTCGATGTTCACCAAGTACAAATCGAACGCGCTCGTCAACCTCGACTGGACGACGACCTTCACCCACGAGTTGCTGCTGAAGGATCTCGACCTCGGCCTCAAGGCGGGGCACGACCTGCATGTGCCGATGCCTGTAACGGCCGCCGCGCGCCAAGCGATCCAGAGCCACTACGGCACCGCATTCCTGAAGCCCGAAGGCAAGGCATACCTCGAGAAGGACTTCGCCGCGCTGCTGGAGACCATCGCCATGCAGTCCGGCATGAAACTCGAGCCCGAGCACGTGCCGACGCCGACTGGCCTGGAGTGAGAACAAGGATCTGCCGTGCGACGACTCTACGGTCGTTCACGCAGAGCGCGCACGGCATGGCCGATCCTATAAACTCATCCGGCTCACAGCGCATGCCGAATGATGCATACGGAATTTCATAGCGCGCGATAGTCCGAGATGGAACCACCGAGGGCCCGCAGAGCACGATAAGTCAAAACTGAGAGGCTCGCCGACGAGCCCACTTCCACTGGAGAAAATCTCGTATTCCGGCTCTTACATTTGCTTCCCGTTACAGCAAGGCTCGGACCAGATATGAGAACCGCGCGAAACGCTATCAACTCGATGTTTCCATTGCATATTATTTCGCCAGGCGATTGATTGCCAGACCAGCCGTGCGCGGAGAGGAAACCGCACGTCATGTGCGCTACACTGGCGTCGATTTCTGGCGCGGATTGCGAAGCCTGAGACACGAACCGCGTTTACCAATTTTAAAGAAACAATCTAACTCAGGGCGATTCCTAGTTCGACAGCACACCCAAGTATCCTACCTTCTATATGCATGTCGCGAGTGATCATGCGGGCCACTGACGATCCGTCACAAGAACGTCTCGTGATCTGAGGGCCGCATCCGATTGATCGGCGTGTTCGCAATTCCGAAGGAGGGACGAATTTCTATGAACTCTAATCATAAGTCGCCCAACGAGCGGGGCGAGCAAGACAGTGGCCCTGGGCGGCGGGTAACGCGCCGCAATCTCGCAGCCGCTGCAGCGGTACTGGCGGCAGGTCTCGCATCGCGTGCGCAGAGCGCGAAGGCCATGGGTTGGCCTTGGATAATCGATCGTGGGAATGGCAAAGGCCGCGGGAAGCACAAGTGTTTCCTGTCCGGCACCCAAGTCCTGACCCTGCTTCCGTAACTCCGATCCGGTGGTGATGGCGTAAGGGTCTGGGTTGGTTTGCGAATCAGCTATTTCTCTTGTCGAGGGCGGCTCACTCGGCAGGTGATGGGATGCGAAGCTTCGAGATCGTGCAGTCGGACACCGACACGACA
>CAMAYR010000265.1 GCA_945862355.1 Devosia equisanguinis
CCAGCGTCGCAGTGCCAGCCGCCGGGGCGTGTCGCCCCCGCGAAGTGCGAAGCCTGCGCGCTTTCGCCCTTCTGCCACCGGCCACCCCGATCCAGCCACTTGCAAAGCAGCCAGCCGAACGGTGCGCAAAGTCACCGATTCAGGATAGATCCATACGCTCGACAGCGATGGCCTCGCCAAACGTCTTGCGCACGGCAGTCAGCGCCAGCGCGGCGTCGGCCGATGCCGCAGCCGATGCGGGAACCTTGGGTGGGACTGCCGTTTCCGGCTTCGACAATTCGGCAAGGGACGCTGCCACGAGATACTCCACGCGCTGCAATCGTGGATCGGCAGACTATCCGTGTCCGCTTACGGGCGCGTTAACTGTAGAACGTGCGATTCGAGGGGGCGTCGCCGTTTACCTCTCGGCAATAGCCTTGAGCTTGGCCAGCCCCGCCTCGAAGCGGCTGCCGACCATACGATCGCAGTCGATGAAAACGGACATGATCTTTCCCATCAGCGGCTGGGCGCCGCTCATCGCCCATGTGACCTTCGTTCCCAGGCCTTCCGGCTGCAAAGTGAACGTGACCCGGTTGTGGGCTTTCATCGGCTTGAGCATGTCGAGCTGCATGACGATGCTGGAAGGCGGCGTCGCCTCGGTGATCTCGATCCTTCCCTCGCCGACGTTACGATTGCCGCGCCAGGTGTGGACCGCTCCGGCTCCCGACGGCGGACCCATATAGGTTATCTCGATGGTGGGGTCGTGCTCGACGAAGGGATTCCATGTGTTCATCGCGCGCAGGTCGGCGATCAGTGGATAGATGTCGGTCGGCGGCGCGCCGATCGTGGTCGAGCGCTCGACCGTGAACGTGTCCGGTTTCGTTGTGGCATAGACGACGATGCCCAAAGCCGCGACGATCAGTGCGGCCGCGCCATAGGCGAGGATGTCGAGCATCGGCTATTCTTCCTTGGCAATTTCGCCGGTCTCGACGAGGGTATTGAAGCCACCCCAGAACATCCGCTGCGGGTCGAAGGGCGAATTGCCTGGGTTGCAGTCCGCCATGCGCGGATCCTGCATCACCAGGGCGTTGATGCGATCACGCTCGGCGCGCGATGCGAAGGCGATCCAGCCCACTACGACGATCTCGTCGGGCTCGAGCTTCACGGCCTGGGGAAAGGACGTGTGCACGCCCGGCTTCACGTCGTCTCCGGCAACCTCGACGTAGTCGAGAGCGCCGTGCTCGCGCCAGACCTTGCCGGCGACCTTGGCGAATTCCCGGTAGACCTCGAGCTTGGCTTTCGGCACGGCCAGAACATAGACGTCGACGTAGCGGGTCATCACGGAATTCCTTCTGCTGCGGCCTGGAGTGTGGCGATGTCGATCTTCACCATCTCGAACATCGCCTGCATGACACGGCGGCCCTTCTCGGGATCGGGATCGGCCAGCAGCTCGGGCAACTGCCGCGGGATGATTTGCCAGGACAGCCCGTACCGGTCCTTCAGCCAACCGCACGCGACAGGCTTGCCGCCGCCATCGACGAGAGCGTTCCAGAAGTAGTCGACCTCTGCCTGATCCTCACAGCTCACCGACAAGGATATCGCGTCGTTGAACTTGTCATGGAGACCGCCGTTCAAGGCCGTATAGCGCAGGCCGGCAATCGTGAAGGACACGAGTAGCACATCGCCCATCTTGGCCGCTGGCGTGTCGGCCTTCGCATGGTGGACGTCCTCGATCGAAGAGCCTGGAAAAATCGACGTGTAGAATTGGGCTGCCTCCCGCGCCTGGTGCTCGAACCACAGGCAGGCGGTGATCTTCTGTCTCAGGGACATTTCCTGCTCCTCGGTAATTCTTCAGCCGTCGGTCGGCGAGACCTATTCGGGAAGGGATCACCACCGTCTGCTCCAAGGACGTGGCGAGTGTCGCCCTGCCGACAGTGTGTGCAAAAAATTATTCTCGGTCGCGCGGCGGTGTCCGATCAGCGGTCGCGGCCTGCTCGAGTTGATCGAGTTGCCGGCGGATGTGCGTGGCCTCGCCGACGGTGCCCGCCAGCCCGATGGCGCGGCCGAATGCCTCCCTGGCCTCCTCGTTGCGTTCGAGTTGGCGCAGGAAGAAGCCACGCGCGCCATGGAAATAGAAATAGCCGGAGAGTTTGTCGGCCAATGGCTCGATGATTGCGAGTGCCGGCGCGGGACCATGAACCTTGGCGACGGCGACCGCGCGATTGAGGGCCACGACCGGTGAGGGCTGCATTCGCTCCAGCGTGCCGTAGAGCAGAGCGATCTGCGCCCAGTCGGTATCCTCCGGGCGGGTAGCGCGCGAATGCAGGGCGGCGGTCGCAGCCTGCACCTGATAGGGGCCCGGGCGGCCATGGCGTATCGCCTTTTCGACCAACGCTGAGCCCTCGGCGATGAGGCGGGTATCCCAAAGCGCGCGGTTCTGGTCCTCCAGCAGGACCGCGCAGCCGTCGGCGGAAAAGCGCGCCCGCGACCGGGAATGCTGCAGCAGAAGCAGGGCTGCAAGGCCCATGATCTCGGGTTCGGTGGGGAACAGTCGCAGAAGGAGCCGGCCGAGCCGGATCGCCTCCTCGCACAGCGCGCGGCGCTCGTCGCCGTCGGCGGGCCCCGCCGTGTAGCCTTCGTTGAAGACGAGGTAGATCATCGCCGCGACGGCGGCCAGCCGCTCCGCGCGATCGGCGGGGCCCGGCGCCTCGAACGGCACCGGATTGGCGGCAATCCGTGCCTTGGCGCGTGTGATGCGCTGCTCCATAGCTGCCTCGCCGACGAGAAACGCTCTTGCGATCTGGCGAACGGACAGCCCCGATACGATGCGCAAGGCGAGCGCGATCTGTTGGGTGGCGGGCAGCTCGGGATGGCAGCACACGAACAGAAGGCGCAGGATGTCGTCGCGGTAGTCTGCGTGCTCGATGCGGGCGACGATTGCCGTCTCGGCATCGGACAGGTCGGAGATCTGGTCATCCGGAGGCAGGGGCTCGAGGCGGCTCGAACGGCGCAGTCCGTCGATGGCGACGTTGCCGCCGACCATGATGAGCCAGGCTGCGGCATCGCGCGGCGGCCCGTTGCGCGGCCATGTCTTTAGTGCGCGAAGGCAGGCCTCCTGGAAGACCTCCTCGGCGGTATCGAGGTCGCGGAACCGGCGCAGGAAGGCGGCCATCGCCTGCGGCCGCGCAGCCGTCAGGACATCGCCGATCCAGCTCGCGTCGGTCACGATGCGGTCCGCCCGGGCAAGAACAGGCCAACGGGCCGTATCTCATACGCGCCGCCGGGATTTACAGCGGCAAGCTCTCGCGTGATCTCGAGCACCTCGTCGAGGCTCCCGCAATCGACGATATAAAAACCCAGGAGCTGCTCTTTCGTTTCCGCGAATGGACCGTCGATTACCAGCGGCGGCTCGCGGTCCTTGCGCAGCGTGGTGGCCGCCGTGGTCGGCAGCAAGCGCGCCACAGGGCCGAGCTTGCCCTGGCGCTCGAGCTTTTCCATGACGACGCCGAGCTTGGCCATAACTTCGTCGTCGTGCTCTTTGCTCCAGGCGCACGTGACCTTTTCATCATGGTAGCAGAGGATTGCGTATTGCATTGCGGATCTCCGGTTCGCCTCGCACATCCAAGGACGCGCGAGCACACCCGATTCCGACATTTGCTCGATCGGCTTGCCCGGTCAATTCTCGCGGCGTACTGCGCTCTCGTGCCAGTGGCGCAGCAGAAGGTGGGCGATCCAGCTCGTGATCAGAAAGATCACGATGCCCGACAGCGAGATGAGCAGGAGGGCAGCAAACATCCGCGGGATCTTGAGCTGGAAGCCGGCCTCCAGGATCGAATAGGCAAGGCCCGAGGCGCTGCCGCCCGTTCCCGCGACGAACTCCGCGACCACGGCGCCGATGAGGGCAAGGCCGCCCGATATCTTCAGGCCACCGAGGAAATAGGGCAGGGAGGCCGGCAGGCGCAGGTACCACAGCGTCTGGCCGCGGCTGGCGCCATAGAGCTGGAACAGGTTGATCAGGTTGTGATCGACCGAGTTCAATCCGAGGATCGTGTTCGACAGGATCGGGAAGAACGCGACGATCCAGGCGCAGATGAACAGCGACAGCGGGATGTTGTTGTTGGTCCAGATGATGATCAGCGGCGCGATCGCGACGATCGGCGTCACCTGCAGGATGACGGCATAAGGAAAGAGCGAAAGCTCCAGCCACTTCGACTGCGTGAACAGCACGGACAACACCACCCCGACCAGCACGGCGCCAGCCAACGCCGCCAGCGCGATCTGCAGGGTCGTCCAAAGCGCGGTGGAGAGCAGGCCCCAGTCGCTGACCAGCGCCTGCCCGATCGCGATTGGCCCCGGCAGCACGTAGGTCGGGACGCTGTTGACGCGGACGACAATCTCCCAGACAGCCAGCGCGAGAACGCCGATCACGATCGGCGCGATGATCGAGGGCCACTGGCTCGCCGGCACGCCCAGGATGCGACGCTCGGCAGCGAAAACGGGCATCGCGGCTGCGTCGGTGCCGTCGGTCGTGCCGGCGCGGGTGGGTGTGGCGTCGTTCATGCGGCGATCGCCTTCTTCAACGTGTCGGACGCCATGCGGCAGAGACGGGCGTAATCGGCCGAGGTTCGAAACAACTCGTCGCGCGGATATGGAGCATCGACAGTCAGGTCGGCGATCACCCGACCGGGACGTGCGGCCATGACGACGATCCGCTGCGACAGGTAGACGGATTCGAACACGGAATGCGTCACGAAGATCGCCGTGAACCTCTGGTCCGACCACAGGCGAAGCAGATCGTCGTTGAGTTTGTGCCGTGTGATCTCGTCGAGGGCGGCGAAGGGCTCGTCCATGAGCAGGATGCGCGGACGCGTGACGAGTGCGCGGGCAATCGAGACGCGCATTTTCATGCCGCCGGACAACTCGCGCGGATAGGCATTCTCGAACCCGTCGAGGCCGACCGCCGCCAGCATCGCCGCCGACCGCTCCTCCGCCTCGGCGCGGGCGACGCCCTTGATCTTGAGCGGGATCATCACGTTGGCGATCGCCGTCGACCAGGGCATCAGCGTGGGCTCCTGGAAGACGAAACCCAGCTCATGCGCGGACTTGCCGCCGTCGCCCGTACCGGTTTTGCCTGCCGTACTATTGCCTGCAGACGCGGGCCAATCGATCGAGCCGGCGCTGACGTCGCCGAGGCCAGCGATCATGCGCAAAAGTGTAGACTTACCGCAGCCGGAGGGGCCGAGCAGCGACACGAACTCCCCGCTCGCCAGATCGAGGTCGACGTCTCGGACGGCAAGTGTACCGTTCGAGAACTGCTTGGTGACGCGTCGCAGCGAGACGAGCGCAGAGCCAGGCTCGCGGCGATCGGGGAGCGAGGACATCTCGTGGGGAGCTTCCGAAAATTTGCGCATACCGGTGTTTCACACCGCAATAGCGTATCGGGTCAAGCACGGCGCGCCAACTCATTGCAGCGCACCGTGGATTGTGGAGGTGCCGGGCAAACAGCGCACCCCGACCCCGATCCTGTCTACAGCGCGACTTTCTTGTTCACGAACGCTAGGCTGTAGCCCTGCTTGAAGTCTACGCCTTTCGGGAACGCGCCAGCTTCCGACATCGTATCGTAGAAGCGCTTCCAGCGCTCGTCGGTCATGGCGCCGATGCCGAGCTTCAGCGCATCGCCGGAGTTGACGATGCCGAGGTCGTTCATCACCTTCGTGGCGTGCGCGAGCTTTTCCACGCTCATGTCCGGGTTGGCTTTGCGGATCAGCTGGTTGGCGTTCTCCCAGCCAGGCCCGCCCTTGAGATAGCCAGCCCACCCCTTGATCGAGGCATCGACGAACCGCTGCACCAGGTCCTTCTTTTCGGTAACGAGCTTGCGGGAGGTGTTGAACGTGGTGTTGTAATTGTCGAAACCATGGTCGGCGATGAGATGCACGACCGGTTTGATCTTAGCCTCCTTCTCGATGGAGAAAGGCTCGGAGGAAAGGAAGCCCTGCTGGCAGATGTTCTTGTCGGCGACGAATGGCTGGATGTTGAACGTGTAGGGCCGCAACTGGGCGTCTGTGAAGCCGTACTTGGCCTTCAGGAACGGCCAGTAGCTCGTCCGTCCCGTGCCTCCAACGAGGATCGTCTTGCCCTTCAGGCCCTCGAGCTTGTCGTGGCCGACGCCGGGATGGCAGATGATGACCTGCGGGTCCTTCTGGAAGATGGAGCCGATGCACAGGAAGGGAAGCTTCTCGTTGGCGTAGCGAATCGCCTCGAACGAGTTCGACATCACCATGTCGACCGCGCCGCCCAGCAGAAGCTGGCTCATGTTGAGCTGAGGCCCACCCATGCGGATGTCGGCCTCGATGCCGTGCTCCTTGTAGATGCCGTTGGCGACCGCATAGTAGAACCCGCCGTGCTCGGCCTGCGCGCGCCAGTTGGTATTGTAGCTTATCTTGTCCAGGCCTTGCGCCGTGGTCTGCGTGAGGATGCCCGGCAGTGCGACGGCTGCGCTGGACCCGCCGATGATCCCGAGCGCGCGGCGCCGATCGA
>CAMAYR010000266.1 GCA_945862355.1 Devosia equisanguinis
AACCTGGAGGCGATATCGACCTCAGACCAGGAGATCGTCGAGCGGGCCGGCGTCGATCAAGACGTTGTCGAGACGCACGACATCCTGATAGGCCCCCTTGACGAGGCCTTGGACGACAGTGTCGCCGTCGACATCGACAGCGCGAACGCTGGCGAAATCCGAAAAGTCGAGCATGTCGACGCCGACCTCGAAGTCCGTGATCCAGTCGACCGACTTGTCCGTCACGTCCTTACGCACGAACACGAAGGTGTCCGCGCCCTCGCCGCCAACGAGCTTATCCGCTCCCAGGCCCGAGCGGAACCAGTCGTCACCCGCCCCGCCGTTGAGCGTGTTGTGGTGCTTGTTGCCGACGAAGCGATCATCGCCGGAGGTTCCGAAGACCTGCTCGAAGCCCTTTACGACGTGGCTCCACATCTGCTCGTCGGTCCCGACCGACGCCGTGCCCTTCGACATGTCGATGGTGAGACGACCGGCCCGCCCGCACCGCCCGAGAGCCAGTCGTCGCCTTCGCCGCCGAACAGGCGACCGTCGCCTTTGCCGCCCGACAGCTTGTCGTTGCCCTCGCCGCCGTTGATCCGGTCATCCCCGTCGTCGCCGAAGAGCGTATCGTCGCCGCGGCCGCCGTTGATGCGGTCGTTGCCGGCATCGCCCCAGATCTGATCGTTGCCGTCGCCACCGTTCACGGTGTCGTCGCCCTCGCCACCCGCCAGCAGATCGTCCAGCTCGCGACCGACCACCTTGTCGTTGCCGTCCTCGCCGAAGATCTGGTTCTGAATACCCTTGACGCCGCGCAGTGTGTTGTCCCCGTCCGTTCCAAAAATCACGTCCACGACCTGCACCCTTGGTTGGTGTCGTGCTGCCAGCAGCAGCACCTGCCTCTCCTGTCCGGACAGCCCCGCCCGGCGTAGTGGCAAGATGACAGCCACAAGCAAACTCGAAGTGCAGACAAGCCCAGAATTTCGCTCAAAATTCGCATGAAGACCGCGTTAAAGCGATCCCGAGGCGACGGGCCACACCACCACCTCCCCACCAGCTCCCCACCGCCTTCGTTGACGCCCTATCCCTCGCGACGTAAGGCTGGCTGCTGATCCCTCTCCTGTGCAATTCCCTGCGGCAGGAGGACTAGAGGTACACGCCATGTCTGCCGACGCTGCCGCCATAGACACGACCCTGATCGCTGCTTCCCGCGAGGCCCGCGCCTGGCCGTTCGAGGAGGCAAAGCGCCTGATCGCGCGGCTCGACAAGCTTCCCGGCGGGGCGGAAAAGACCGTGATCTTCGAGACCGGCTATGGCCCCTCCGGCCTGCCGCATATCGGAACCTTCGGCGAGGTCGCCCGCACGAGCATGGTTCGCCACGCCTTCGAGGTGCTGACCGAGGGCCGCCGCAAGACACGCCTGATCTGCTTCTCCGACGACATGGACGGACTTCGCAAGGTGCCCGACAACGTGCCCAACAAGGAGATGCTGGCCCGCTACCTCGACCATCCGCTATCGGCGATTCCCGATCCCTTTGATGGCCACCATCCCAGCTACTCGGCGCACAATAACGCGATGCTGCGCTCGTTCCTCGACCAGTTCGGCTTCGAGTACGAGTTCTTCTCCGCCACCGACTGCTACAAGTCCGGCCAGATGGACGCGACGCTGCTCCGCATGCTCGAGGTCTACGATGATGTGATGGACATCATCCTGCCGACGCTCGGCGAGGCGCGCCGCGCCACCTACTCGCCTTTCCTGCCCCTGTGCCCGCGCACCGGCCGCGTGTTGCAGGTGCCGATGATCGAGCGGCATCCGGCCAAGGGCACCGTCGTCTATGTCGATCCGGAAACGAACGAGAAGGTCGAGACGAAGGTCACAGGCGGCGCGGTGAAGTGCCAGTGGAAGGCCGACTGGGCGATGCGCTGGACGGCGCTCGGCGTCGACTATGAAATGGCAGGAAAAGACCTGATCGACTCTGTCACCTTGTCGTCGAAGATCTGCAAGGCTCTCGGCGGCACACCACCGGAAGGCTTCAACTACGAGCTGTTCCTCGACGACAAGGGCCAGAAGATCTCCAAGTCGAAGGGTAACGGCCTGACGATCGAGGAGTGGCTGCGATACGCGAGCCCGCAGAGCCTGTCGCTCTACATGTTCCAGAAGCCCAAGAGCGCCAAGAAGCTGCACTTCGACGTGATCCCGCGCGCGGTCGACGAGTATCTCCATTTCGTCGCGAGCTATCCCTCGCAAGAACCAAAAAACCAGCTCGACAATCCTGCCTGGCACATCCACTCGGGCGCGCCGCCGAAAGCCGAACTGCCGATCAGCTTCGCGCTGCTGTTGAACCTCGTCGCCGCCTCTAACGCCGAGGAAAAGGGCGTGCTGTGGGGCTTCATCCGTCGCCACGTGCCGGACGCGAGCCCAGAGGCCTATCCGGTGCTGGATCATCTGGCCGGATACGCGGTCAACTACTACCGCGACTTCATCCGGCCCAAGAAGGTCTTCCGCCCCGCCGACGAGGTGGAGCGGGCTGCCCTTCAGGCGCTGTCGGATGCGCTCGGCAAAGCCCCGCAGAACGCCGGCGCCGAGGATCTCCAGGGTATCGTCTACGACGTCGGCCGCGCCAGTCCCCGTTACCAGGACCTCGCCGCGAAGGGCGCGACGCCGGAGCGGCCGGGCGTGTCGATCCAGTGGTTCAACGCGATCTACCAGGTGCTTCTCGGCGAGGAGAAAGGCCCGCGCTTCGGCTCGTTCATCGCTCTCTACGGCATCGAGGAGACCCGCGCCCTCATCGCCAAGGCCCTGGCCGGCCACCTCGCGGCGTGACGGCGCCTATTCGCGCCGCCAGGATGGGAATGGATCCGGCAGCTTCAGCCATTCCTTGGTGTCGACGCGGCCTTCCTTCGGCAACTCCATCAGGCTGGCATCGAGCCGCGCCTTGATGGCGGCCTGATCCATGCCCTTGGTGCCGATGAACACGATCTCCTGGCTGCGGTCGCCCCACAGCTTGTGCCAACCCTTGTCGATACGCACGCGCGTGGCCTCGTCCGCCGGCCAGCGGTCTTTCGGTTCGACCGCCCACCACAAGCCTGCGGCCCTCCCGCCGCCCCATCGCACCCCTGGCCCGGCCTCCCCGATCACGCCTCTTGAAACATCGGCGTCGTGGATCGAGATTGGGGATATGAACCGGCGCAATTTCACCTTCTCGACCACCGCCAGCTTAATGGCGCTGATGGGCGCAACAGCGCTCGGCCGACCGGCGAGGGCCGACCAGCCGTTGAAGCTCACCTGGGCCGATCTCATTCCACCAAGAGTACCGATACCTGGAGCGCCCACCCGGCCGGCGGTCGCCGAAGGCGAGGTCGACATCATGGAGTTTGCGCTCCGCGACGGGCCGCTTGACGACAATCACGCCGACCCGCGAGAGACCGAGGGCCGTTGGATGTCGCGTCCCCGCCGCAACCCGCGACCACCTGCCGCCGTCGTCGACAGCCTGAACGGCAGGCGCGTCACGATCGGCGGCTATGTCGTGCCCCTCGATCTCGAGGCGCGAACGGTGAAGGAACTGCTGCTCGTCCCCTTCGTCGGCGCCTGCGTTCACGTGCCACCGCCGCCGGCCAACCAGGTCGTCCACGTGATAGCGCAGCGCGCCTTCCAGATCCGCGATCTGTTCGATCCGGTTTGGGTGACGGGAAAGCTGAGTGTGGTCTCATCGACGACAGAACTTGCCGATGCGGGATACCGGCTCGACGCCGAAGCAGTCGAGCCGCGACCGCGCTAGCCGCGCCCCCCGCGCCCGGGCGAATCGATCAATATGGCGTGCGCAGCCATCTCCCGACGAGCCCGCCTGGGCGCGGCATCGGCCGGCCGTCCCCGGCCACCTCTTTCATCAGCCGGAACGCAAGCCAGATCGCAATCGAGCCGAATACGAAGCCGCCCAGAAGCTGGCCGATGAGCACGCCCTCAGCGCCCAGCGCCCAGCCGCCGACCATCGTGAAAGGCAGCGTACCAAGGATCGCGCGTGCCCAATTTATGCCCGTCGCCACATGCGGCCGGCGCAGTGTGTTGAACACGGCATTGGCGACGAACAAAGAGCCCTGAAAGCCGAACACTGGCGCCAGCCATGTGCAATAAAGACCGAGCAGCTTCGCGCCATCGCCGGTCAGCTTGAAGATGCCGATCAACCCCGGCGCCGCCATCGCGAGCACCACCCAGGCGAGCACCGTATAGAGCGCCACCACCTTCAGGCTCGCGCTGAACGCCTCGCGCATCCGCTCGTAGAGCCCCGCACCAAGGTTCTGCCCGATGATCGGCCCGACCGAGCCCGACATCGCGAACACGAACCCGAACGCCACCGGCTGCACGCGGCCGATCACCGCCCACCCCGCCACCGCCGAATCTCCGTAGGGCCCGAATGCCGCCGTCACGATCGCATTGGCAACCGGCGTCGCCGCGTTCGTCGCGATCGCCGGCAGCGCGATGGCGAGAAGTGGCCTCAGATCGAGCCGGATGCCCTGCATCGTCGGCCACTCGATCAACCCGTGGATGCGCCACACCGCATCGAAGGCAATCAGCATGATCACCAGGCGCGCTACCACCGTCGCGATCGCAGCCCCCTCGAGCCCCCACCCCATCCAAAAAATCAGGATGGGATCGAGGATCACGGTCACCACCGCCGCGCCAAGCGTCACGTGCATCGCCCGCTGCGCATCTCCCACCGAACGCAGCACGGCCGAACCGACCATCGCCAGCGCCAGCGGCGGCAGCGAAGGCACCACGATAAGGAGATAGCCGAAAGCGAGCTCGGCGGTTCGCCCCTTCGCCCCCATCAGCCCGAGCAACCAAGGCAGGAACGGCAGCATCGCCAGCGACAGCACCGCCGAGATCACGAGCGTCACCGCGTAAACGCTGCCCGAGATACGCCGCGCCCGCGCCCGGTCGCCCACACCGATCGCTGGCGCCACCTGCGAGACCGTGGCGATCGACAATCCGATCGCTATGCTGACCGTGAGGAACAACAGAGGTCCAGAGTAGCCGATCGCGGCCAGAACCTCGACATCCCCGAGCAGGCTGAGGAAAAGAACATCGATCAACTCCGCCACGAAGATCGCCACGAGCCCGATCGCGCCCGTGCTGGTCATCACCAGCACGTGTCCCATCACCGAGCCGGTGAGGAACACCGCTCGCGCGCTCTTGTCGTTGCGTGGCTGCATCTAATTCGCTGAAGGAGCCCCCGCTCGAAGCACGTGCCCACCCGCGGGCCCTGACTACGTCTGAAGAGCTAGTGAGGCGTCGCGCCTTAGTTCACCGACGGTTCGGCGAGGTAGGTGTCAACCAAAGCGCGATGAACGCCTCACTAAGCCATTGTTGATTCCAGTGGCCCTCATGTCGCGCCTGAAGCGGACGGTGCTTGCGGCTATGATACGATTTAGGCGCGACGGGCCACTAGTCCCCTTACCTGTCTCCTAACTCGGTGTAAGCCTGCCCCCGGCCCCGAACTCGACGGCCCCCGGCAGATCCACGCCATCGGCTTCCGCCGCCGCGAAGTCGATATGAATATGATTGCCGTCCGGGTCCCACACATTGAGCTGAACGATCGACGCGCCCGGCACGAAAGCCACCGCGAACGGCTCGCCGTGCCTCTGGAGTCGTGCAGCGAACGCCGCAAGCCCTGTGGCCTTGAACGCAAAGTGCTCCAGCGTCAGATCCTTGCCCTGCTGTGCCACGTCGTCACAGCCATTGAGATGAACGACCGGCAAGCCGTCCGCGTAGAGCCATGCGCCCGGAAAGGGAAAATCAGGCCTCCACCCCGCCGGCATCTCGAGCACGCGCGAATACCAATCCACCATCTCGGCCAGCCGCTTTGTCCGGAGATTGACGTGATCGAGCCTGCCGATGGGCATGTGAGCCTCCCAACCATGTGGATGAGTGGCAGGAGCCTACGAGGAACCCGGTCGTGAAGCCAGCATCCCAGTCTCGCATGCACCAGTCTCGCGTCACCGTCTCGCTCCGCAGTCTCGCCCGTCCCCGCCCACATCAGGCCTTGCTGCGGCCGCAGGCCAGCTCCAATAATCCGACATGGTGCAAGCCCCAGCCGAGGCGTTAAGCTGCGGCACGGCATCGAAGGAGACGGCAGTAGTGCGTACCAGTCACGGTTTCCACGCAAGCGCGACGGCGCTGGTCTTCGCCATCCTCGCCGCAGCCTTGGCCCCGTCCCAGCCCGCCGACGCCCAAGGCGCCGCGCGCACGGTGGCTTGCCGCATCTAGTCTGCCGGCACACCGACCTACTCCGGCCGCTGC
>CAMAYR010000267.1 GCA_945862355.1 Devosia equisanguinis
CGTGTCGGTGTCCGACTGCACGATCTCGAAGCTTCGCATCCCATCACCTGCCGAGTGAGCCGCCCTCGACAAGAGAAATAGCTGATTCGCAAACCAACCCAGACCCTTACGCCATCACCACCGGATCGGAGTTACGGAAGCAGGTATGATAGTGCGGTCCGTTTGCCCGGTCCGGGGCCATATTGGGCCCGAGGTCGAAATGGCAGCCGTGAACTTTGATTACGGGAGCTGCCGTTTCACCGACCTCCACTATAGCCTCGACAACAGGCGCAACCGGAACCGAGCGCGCGAGCGGCGCGGCCGTCGCCCAGGCGGCCGACAGCGACAAGGCCACCACAGCGGCGATTGTCGAAATCATAGAGCAGCGCGTCATTCCGTTTCCCTCGTCCACTGTCCTGCCAGCGCCTGCTATCAGCGCCAGTCAGTAGTGCCGTGGCCGTGAACGGAATACAATCCCGGCTCAGCGACACACCTGCTGACAGGTCTTTACCGGACCAATGTGGCGGCATTGGTACGTACACCGTGGACCGCGATAATGGCGGCGGTAGGCAGAGCCGTCGTAAAGACCCGGCGGCGCGGTGGGAATGCGCGCGCAGGCGCGAGAGTGGTAGTGCCAGCCGCTATAATCGCGCTGAATGCCGCGGTGGCAGCCGTGCACCTGCAAGACCTCGACCTCGGGCATCGCAGCCTCGCCAGCAGGCGCTTGCGGTAGCGGCAGTGCGACCGCACCGGCCAGTGCTGCGGCGGCAAGCGTCGAGATGGCGGCTGCGGTCAACGCGGTGGCCAATCTGTGGAGCATCATCGTCGCAATCCTCGGTCCGGACGTGTTGCGCCTCACACTAATAGCGGGCGCCTTAACAGCCTCTTAACGGCCGCTGCAGAAGGGGGCAGATCAGATTGCGCCCAGTTTTGACAGTCCGAGCCCCCAGTGCCTGAGACCGAGTGCCTGGGCCCCAGTGCCTGAGAACGAGTGCCTGAGCATGGGTGACATAGTCACTCACTCTTCGCGGCGGAAGGCGTACACGTTGCCTCCTGAGATGAGGAGACACCGACAATGACCTGCAATATCGGCAATCGGCAGCGTATCCTACGCGCCGTAGTTGGGCTGGCCCTTATCAGCCTCGTGTTGATCGGACCGCAAACGCTCTGGGGCTTGGTCGGCCTCTTGCCGCTGGTCTCGGCCGCTTTCGGGCGCTGCCCGCCGTTGGCCATTTTCGGCGCGGGTGCTTGCGGAATGAAGGATGGGAAATCCTGAGAGCCAGCATCTGCGTATCGGCAGTCCCGTCGGCGCGATGAGCGACAGCCAGTGTTCAACTTTGAAAGAGGTCCACGCTATGAAAGCCAACAGCAAGGTTCTGGAGCATCTCCAGCAGGCGCTCTCCATGGAGCTCGCCGCCATCCATCAGTACATGCTTCACGCTCACGTTCTCGAGGACTGGAGCATCGCCGGACTGGCCGCTCAGATGCGCGAGGAGATGAGCGAGGAGCAGGGCCATGCCGATGAGTTCACGCGCCGCATTATGTTCCTCGAGGGCGATCCCGTCATAAAGGCAGCGAAGACGCCCGCGCGTGCCAGCTCACTGGGGGAGCTGTTCCTGGCTGATCTGCGCGACGAGCAGCAGGCGATCAGCTTCTACTCCGCAGCGGCGAAGAATGCCTCCGAGGTTGGGGACATAGGTTCGCGCGTGCTTTTCGAGAGGATCGCTCTCGACGAGGAGGGGCATATGACTTGGCTCAAGGCCCAGTTGGATCTTCTGAAGCGGATGGGTGAGCCAGCCTACATTGCCCATCATCTGACGGCGGCGAAGCCTGCTGCGGCGTGAGCCGAGCGGCTGCTGCCCGCAAGCACCCGTGGGATGCTGCCAGGCTGCGCCCGCGGGATCGGCTTCGGCCAATTCGTTGCAGGTCTATGCTGCCCACCCATCGAGGGATGACAGCGGCTTACTCGGCTGCCTTCGAGGGCGGGCTTCGGCCGGCGGCGGCTGCGTCCGCCTCGAGTTCCTTCAGGGCATCGAGTGTCGGCATCGAGGTGATGTTATAGCCGCAGTCGACGAAGTGGACCTCGCCCGTTACGGCGCCGGACAGATCCGACAGCAGGTAGAGGCCGGCCCCACCGACCTCGTCCAGTGTCGGCGTGCGGCGCAGCGGCGAGTGATCGCGCTGGTAGTTGAAGATCGATCGTGCATCCGACACACCGGCGCCGGCGAGCGTGCGCATGGGCCCGGCCGACAATGCATTGACCCGGACCCCCTGCGGGCCGAGGTCGTTGGCGAGATAGCGCACGGATGCTTCGAGCGCCGCTTTGGCGACGCCCATCACGTTGTAGGAGGGCACCCAGCGCGTCGCGCCACCGTAAGTCATCGTCAGCAACGAGCCGCCATCCGGCATCAACTCGGCCGCGCGCTTGGCAATTTCCGTGAATGAGAAGCACGAGATCACCATCGTGTTGGTGAAGTTCTCGCGCGATGTGTCCGCGTAGCGGCCGGCCAGCTCGCGCCGGTCCGAGAAGGCGAGGGCATGCACGACGAAATCGAGCTTGCCCCATTTCGTCTTGATCTCGTCGAACACGGCATCGACCGAACCGAGATCGACCACGTCGCATGGTGCGATGATCTCAGACCCGACCGATTCCGCCAGCGGTATGGCCCGCCGGCCGAAAGCGTCGCCCTGGTAGGTGAAGGCGAGCTTCGCGCCCTGTCCCGCCAGCACACGGGCAAGGCCCCATGCGATCGAGCGGTCGTTGGCCACGCCCATGATGAGGCCGCGTTTGCCGGCCATCAGTGGTCCCGGCTTGGCAATATCGATCGCGGTCATCTCAGCTCCTGACATTTCTCGACGGGCACGGCAGCCCGTTTCGAACCAGCCCGCCCCCGATCCGTGTGACTTCAGTCTCATAAGGTGCCGCCTCTGGGCCCGCTCGCCTGCGGCCCCGGGGGGGGCCAGGCGGCCCATCAGGCAGCCCTGGTCACATCAACCATCGTAGCGACGGAACACGAGTGTGGCATTCGTGCCGCCGAACCCAAAGCTGTTCGACATGACACAGTTAAGTACCGCATTATCAATGCGTTTTCGGACGATGGGAATGTCGGCGAAGGCCGGATCGAGCTCGTCGATATTGGCGCTCTCACAGATGAATCCGTTGTTCATCATGAGCAGGGAGAAAATGCTCTCCTGCACGCCGATTGCACCCAGCGAGTGTCCCGTGAGCGACTTCGTGGCAGCGATCGCCGGGATGTCTGAGCCGAAAACGGCCCGGACAGCTTCGATCTCCTTGGCGTCGCCGACCGGAGTCGCCGTGGCGTGCGGGTTGATGTAGTCGACCTTGCCGACGCCCTTGCCGTCGAGCCCCTGAAGGGCGAGTTTCATACAGCGGGCTGCCCCTTCCCCGGAGGGCGCAACCATGTCGAAGCCGTCCGATGTCGCGCCGTAGCCTACAACCTCGCCGTAGATCCGCGCGCCGCGCGCCTTCGCCCGGCCGAGCTCCTCGAGCACGAGCACACCCGCGCCCCCCGCGATCACGAAGCCGTCGCGGCTCTTGTCGTAGGCGCGGCTGGCCTTTCCCGGCGTGGCGTTGAACCCGGACGACATCGCACCCATGGCGTCGAACAGGCTGGACAGCGTCCAGTCCAGCTCCTCACAGCCACCTGCGAACATGACGTCCTGCTTGCCGTACTGGATGATTTCCGCGGCATTGCCGATACAGTGCGCCGAAGTCGCGCAGGCCGACGATATCGAGTAGTTGGTGCCCTTCACCTGGAATGCGGTGGCCATCACGCCGGACGGCCCCGAGCACATGGCTTTGGGGACCTCGAAAGGCCCGATCTTCTTTGGGCTTCGGTTGGACCGCGTGGTGTCGGCGGCCGCAACGATGGCGACCGTCGAAGGACCGCCCGAGCCCATGATGATGCCGGTACGCTCGTTGGACACGTCATTGGCATCGAGGCCGGCATCGCGGATTGCCTGATCCATGGCGATGTAGTTCCAGCCCATGCCGGTGTTCATGAACCGTTTCGGCTTGCGCGGCACCATGCCTTCCCAATCGAGCTTCGGCTCGCCATGCACTTGGCAGCGGAAGCCGAGTTCGACGTACTTGTCCGAGCGTGAGATGCCCGAGCGGCCTTCTCTCAGCGACGCCAGCACCTCCTGGGTGCTGTTGCCGATGCTGGAGACCACGCCCATACCCGTGACGACAACGCGCCTCATGATTTCTGAACCTTCTCCCGTCCCGCCCGCGGGGGTTGTGTCCATGCGACGAAGCCGGCCCCACACCGGCTGTGACGTGCCGCAGATTGCCGACGGCCGCATGCCGCCGGTTGGCGTCTCACGTGATCCCCGCCTGTGCCTGATCTGCTGTCTCGAACAGGCCGACGCGCAGATCGGTAGCCGTATAGATCACCTGGCCGTCAGCCTTCATCACGCCGTCGGCGATGCCGAGCTTGAGTTTTCGCAGGATCACCCTCTTCATGTCGATCACGTATTCGATCTTCTTGACGTTGGGCAGCACCATGCCAGTGAACTTCACCTCGCCCACGCCGAGCGCGCGGCCGCGTCCCGGTGCTCCGAGCCAACCGAGGAAAAAGCCCGACAACTGCCACAACGCATCTAGGCCAAGGCAGCCTGGCATCACCGGATCGCCCTTGAAGTGACAGGCGAAAAACCAATCACACATCGGGTTGCCCTCGATCCGCATTTCGGCGGAGATCTGGCCTTTCCCATGTGCTCCGCCGTCCTCGCTGATGGCCGAGATGCGCTCGAACATGAGCATCGGCGGCAGCGGTAGCTGGGCATTGCCCGGCCCGAACAGCTCTCCGCGCCCGCAAGTGAGCAAGTCCTCGAATTCGTAGCTGGAGCGTCGTTCCGCCATCGACTGTCCTAAATCCCCCTGCACCCGAGCGCGCACCGGCACGATAGTCCCGATACGCAGGCAAATCTTACGGCTGGTGCCGCATCGGGCACGCGCCATCCCCGGAATATGCAACGCCTGCCCCAGCCTGTCGAGCAAGGTGCGCGACAAGACCGATCAAGCCGCACGTGACTTCCCGCATCAGTCTTGCAAGACACGTCACCGCTGAGGTCTCAGCGACGATCGCCGTGGCGCGCGAAGACTGCTTACGCGAGGCTGGCCCGCGTCGCGCTTCCACGGTGGTCCTAGCACACCAGCCTTCTCGATCGGAAGCAGCATGACCACGTGTCAGTTTGAGCAGCCGCGCCGTCGCCAATTTGTCGCAACACGCCGGGGGCCATTAGCAGCGCCGGTGATTCCGACGACACGCCTGCAAGGTGCGCGAGGGACGTTGGGGCGATGGTGCGCGAGCCTGAACAACGCCGGTCGAGGCGGCGGGTGCGATCGACGGGCGCCGCGCGCAGTACCCGGCAATGCCTCGGAGCAGCAGAAATTTTACATAAAATACAAATCGTTGATTGCAGAATTGATTGCATTCTTCCGTCGCAATTAGCGCCACTTTAATTGCACACGGATTATCTTTGGTCGCCCTGGAGCCGTTATCACAGCCCTTGTGTTGCACGGTCGGGACGCATCCCATCGTCGATGCGCGCGATGCGGCCCTTATTGGAGTTGATGAAGTGGCCGTGGTCGAGCCATCGCCGAAGCAGCACGACGACGCGATAGCGCGTTCGCGGGCGTGCGATGATGTGGCGCGAACTGTCACCGGTGAGCAGACCAGGTTGCTTTATTCCAACCTGCTGCTGAGCAGCGTGGTTTCCATCGTCGCTCCGCTGTTGCTCGCCGCCGCCTCCCGCGCTCACGTTGCCATCGAGCACATCGCCGGCTGGGTCGGCCTCATGGCCGCGGTCAGCGCACTACGGCTCGCACTCCTCTACCGGTGGCGAATTTCTGGCATTGCCGAGTCGGCGACTAGTAAGGGCACCGAGCGATGGCTCGCGGCTTTCGAAGTCGGTGCGTTTGCAGGAGGGAGTGCCTGGGGCTGCGCCGCAATCTGGATGTACCCTGCCGACAGCGTGGCCCATCAGGTCTTTCTCGGCTTTGTTCTGGCGTGCATCGCAGCCGGCGGCCTTGGTACGCTGGCGGTACACTTGAAGAGCTATATGCTTTTTCTGGTTCCAACCTTGCTGCCCTACGCTGCGCGCCAGTTCTACGAGGGCGGCGAGTTGCAGATCTTCATGGGCTCCGTGTTCACGCTCGGCATCGGCTTCCTGCTGGTAAGCGCGCGGCGTTTCGAGGCTGTGACGGTCTCTTCCCTGTCCTTGCGCCACGACAACGAT
>CAMAYR010000268.1 GCA_945862355.1 Devosia equisanguinis
TCGTGTCGGTGTCCGACTGCACGATCTCGAAGCTTCGCATCCCATCACCTGCCGAGTGAGCCGCCCTCGACAAGAGAAATAGCTGATTCGCAAACCAACCCAGACCCTTACGCCATCACCACCGGATCGGAGTTACGGAAGCAGGTGAAGGCTACCATTCTCCGGCGACTATCGGCACTTCATACTCTCGCCTAATATGACCATTGTCGTCACGTTCGACCAAAAGAAGCTTTCCTTCGAGCTTCATTGCCCCGCAGATGTCTGGAACTCTCTCTGGGTAAGTCCAAATCGCCCCTCGAAGTCGTGCAGGACATCGAGTTTCTGTTGCGCGACGAGCTGAGGGGGCATGGTTTGGCCCTTGAATTCGAGCGCGCGGAGCTGGGGCTTAGAGATCAACGCATACGATCGACCATCGTTGTTTTCGGCAGCGCGCGCGCGAGATCGCCCGAAGCCCGCAAGTCCGGAAAGGCGAGTGACGACCCTGGAGCATGCGATGAACTCGATGCCTGGTACGAGGAGGCGCGCAGATTCGGCCGCCTCGCTTCCGAACGTGGCGGCGCATTGGCACCGACGGATGGTCATCTGGACAACGTCATTGGAACTGGCGGAGGACCAGGACTGATGGAAGCGGCCAATCGGGGGGCGAGCGAAGCTGGCGCGCCAACGATCGGCTTCAATATCCAGCTACCGATCGAGCAATATCCGAACCGATACATCACTCCTGGACTGGCTTTCTATTTTCACTATTTCGCCATTCGCAAAATGCACCTTGCGATGCGCGCAAATGCTCTGGCGGTGTTTCCCGGCGGCTTCGGTACATTGGATGAGCTGCTTGAGATCCTGACACTGAAGCTGACTCGTAAGACAGGGGGGATGCCCGTGTTGCTCTTCTGCCGCCGGTACTGGGAGACGGTGATAAACTTCGAGGCGCTCGCCCGCTACGGAACCATCAGTCCAGAAGACCTTGGCCTATTCAGCATTGTCGACAGTGCGGAGGAGGGCTGGGAGGTGATGCTGGCGAACGGCCTGACTACCGGCACTCCGCTTCGAGAAGATTGAGCCGCTCGAAGTTGCCATTATGGATGCTCGTGGCCATGGTTGGAGCGTCGTGCAAACCTTCGTTTCTGCAACACGACCACAGCCTGATCGGAAACGGCAACCTTCTGCGGGCGGGAATGTCGCGCAATTCTGTTGCGTAATCATGTTGCAGCAAGGGTAGGTGCGTCGGTGTTGCAACGATGGTTGCTCAGTTCTGAGGCACGTCACTCGGCGACGCCTGTCGGATGTGGTGCAATGCCGGCATGCTCATCGGCTGTCCGTCGTCAGGCATTTCTGGACACTTCGTCACTCGAAATGATCCATCACGAGCCAGGAAAACCCGATCATCGGACGAGCCCTGACAAGGCGGTGCTCACCGGAGGAAGACGATAAGTGAGATCCTCCCTTCGCTGCAATATCCTCCCATGCCGTTCGCAGCCGCTGTGTCGGAACACCCACGTCCTCCGCTTGCCGAACCATGCTGCCGAGCAGGAACTGCGCCTCGCTGCCCTCACGTCCGCCAGAGACGATTGGTGCCGGCGCAACCACTGTCTCGCCCTCTCTCATGAACGCCGCCTTGTAGGGTGTTGCGACTTCGCGTACGCCAGGGATACGGCGAGCCTCGCCGATGCGAAGACCTTCATCCATCATGTCTACGAACGGGTTGCGGCTCACGAAGCGGAGCGTTTCACGCAACGGCATGCCGGCGAGCTTTGATCAGGCAGCGATGATCCGGGATCAGGCAGCGATGATCCGGGAGTCCTGTTGGAGAACCAGCCGGTCCCGCAAAAGGACCGGCCTTTTGTGGTTCGACTACTTGATACCCAGCTCCTTGAAAGCTCTGAGGGCACCGGGATGATGCTTGACGCCGGCGTTCTTGAACGCCTCCGTCCCCGGCGACGGATCCCACGATTTGTAGACGGTCTTCATGTAAGACTTGTGCTTGTCGGTGAAGATCTGTTTGACAATCTTGTAGATCACATCCGCCGGCACGCCGTCCTGGGCCATCAGAGTGCTAGGCGTGCCATAGGTCTGTGCATCGGCAACGACGCCGTTGCCATACGACGATGCCTTGATCATGTAAGGTGCGAACGCCGGGTTGAGAGCCAGGATCGACTTGAGCTCGGTGCCGGACAGCGGGATCAGGCGCACCTTTCGTGAGGCAGAAAGCGAAGTGATCGCCGGCACCGGCACACCGGAGTTCACGGCGAAGACGTCTAGATTACCGTCGCGCACTGCATCCGCGGCCTCGCTGAAGCCGAGATATTGTGGCCTTACCTGGTCCCGCACGCCGAGTGTCTTCAGCACCAGCTCCGCATTGGCTGCAGTACCGCTTCCGGCCTCGGCGAACGACACGCGCTTGCCCTTGAGATCGGCGAAAGACTTGATGTTGTCCTTCTCCAGGCTAACCCAGTGGAGCGGCGAGATTTCAAGGGAGATGACCGCGCTGATGTTGGTCGCTGGCTTCTAGTCGGTGAACTTACCTTTGGCGTGCACTGCATCGTAGACGGCGCCCAGATTGGCCAGCCCGAGTTGCAGCCCACCGTCCGGCTGCGCCAGCACGCGCACGTTAGTGGTCGATCCGGCGGTGGTCCGGGTCGAGACATTGATGCCGGGCAGGTCGCGGGTGATCGTGGTCGAAAGGCCGCCACCCATCAGGAAATAGCTACCGCCTGGCGAGCTGGTTCCGACCACTAGGTCGGTCGCGGACGCCGGCGCCATGGCGACCACGGTAGCGGAAGCAACTACCGCTACGATCCTCAGAAAGCGCATAGATACCATGTCATTCTCCTTTGTTTTACGTGCCGATGGAGAGGCAAGTGGTCGGTTCTGCAAGATGGCGGCAGCAATCGCGGGTTCAGGCGCTGGCGACGACCTCCCTAGTGCGGCGCCGTTCCAAGATCTGCCAGGCCCAGATCGCGACAAACGCGACGGTCAGCGCGGCAGCCAGCAGACCTTGAGCAAGGATCAGGGCTGCTCCGAGTGCTGCGAACAGAACGCGCATGACGAGACTTAACCGTGTCAGGAAATAGCCCTCAACTCCAGCTGAGATCGAAATCCCCCCAAGCACAAGCGTGCCAATAGTGATCGCGATGTCGAAAATGGATCCGCGCAGCAGCAACCCGGGCTGGTAGACGAACAAGACCGGCAGATAGAAAATCGCCATGCCCTTGATCATCGCGACGTTGCAGACCTGCCACATCGAAGCGCGCGCGATGCCCGCGGCAACATAGGCCGCGAGTGCGACTGGTGGTGTCAGATTGGATGCCTGCCCCCACCACAACACCAGGAGATGGGCCGCCATCGTCGGTACGCCGAGCTGGATCAGGGCCGGTGCGGCTAACGTGGCCAGGATCACGTATGCCGGGATTACCGAAAGCCCCATTCCGAGAACGTATCCGACCAGGAAGACGAACAGGATTGTTAGAGGAAGGTTGTTGGCCCCAAGGTCAATAATGAGGCCGGTGATCCTCAGCCCCGTACCGGGCAGAAGAACCGCGCCTGCGATGATCGACACCGGTCCAGCTATCGCGATGACAGGCAGCGAGGCGCGTGCGCCGTCAGCCATAGCATCGAGAATCTGGCGCGGACCCATTCGATTAGGCGTGAGCCAACTTGCCACGACCGCTGCCACGATCGCCAACAGGCCCACCCTCCGAAGCGAATAGTCCATGTAAACGAGCGCGATCACCACGACGATCGGCAGCAGATGCACCCAGCCTTTGCGCAGCGTTTCAAGGAACGGCGGGCATTCGCTGGCCGGCAGCCCGCGCAGCCCGTGCCGCATCGCATAGAAGTGCGCCTGCAGATACACGTTCAGGAAGAACAGAAGAGCCGGGATTGTCGAGTAGAGGACGATCTCTCCGTAGGAGAAGCCCGTCAGCGCAACCATGATGAAGGCGGAGGCTCCCATCACAGGCGGCATGATCGTGCCGCCGGTCGAGGCCGCCGCCTCGATTCCGCCTGCCGCCGCTGGTGCGTAGCCGGTCCTGATCATCAGCGGAATCGTGATGTTGCCGGTGATCGCAACATTGGCGGATGCCGAGCCGGAGATGCTGGCTGTGATGAAGCTCGAGCCAACCGCCGCCTTGGCGCCACCGCCTGTCTTATTGCCCAGGAAGGCAAGGCAAATGTTGGTGAAGAAGTCAGAGGCTCCGCTGCGGATCAAGAAGATGCCGAACACGAGGAATTAGGAACAGCGTCGAGGCGAGAACACTCGTGATCGAGCCGTAAATCCCGTCGGTTTGCGCATAGAGCGCGGTCGAGATCAGCCGAAGGTTGAAGCCGCCGTGCGTCAACGGCCATGGCACATGATTGCCGAGATACAGGAACAGGAGGAAGGCGATCGAGATCACAGCCATCGACATCCCGAGCACCCGACGCCCGGCCTCGATCACGGCGACAATCATGATCCAGCCCATTGCCATGTCGAAGTCGCCGATCGGAAAGCCCTCGTTCTCGGCGAACGTCATGTAATTCTGGTTGAAGCGGATGGTCGCCGCCGCTACGGCGAGAAGCAGCATCGAATCGACAAGCCGTGCGGCAGTGTTCCGCGCCAAAGGGTACTGGCAGATCGTTATCGCAACGCCAGAGAATATGAACAAGCTCCGGTCCAGCGGTGGACTGAAGGTACCGAACACCGCCACGTACATGTAATACGCGGTTGTGCCGAGGCCGATCAGATATCCGAACCGCTGCCACTCGTCGCTGAAGCTCCATCCGGTATCTTTTGCGCTTGGTCGGCTGGGGCTGCTCATGGATAGTGGTCGCCGTCGATGGGGAAGTTCAGAGGAGGATGTTATGCACTGTTCCACCGCTTCCGCAACGACTTCGGCACGCTGTGTCGCAACTAGCCCAAAGGTCAGGCATGCTGCCTGAATTTCCATCAGGCAGAATAGGAAGAGACAATCAAGGTCAGCGCATGATCCGCATCCTTCGCGAAGACGATCTGAGATCAATTCTCGACGTGGCCACCGGGCTCGCCGTCATCGAACGCACTTGGCGCGATTATGGCGAGGGGCGCCAGTTCGCACTGTCCGAACCGACCTCACTGTTCGGCGGCTCAGGTCTGCCGGGAATGGCGAAGTACAAGGTGAAGGGGGCGACGCTCCCCGACCGCCATGTCACTGGTTTGCGACTCGTGGGCGACGCACCGCTGGAACACGGTTTCAATTCGTCCCACATGCTGATGGTCTACGACGATCGCACCGGTTTTCCGATCGGTCTGCTCGACGAGCACTGGCTGCACCGGTTCCGCACCGCGCTGACGGGCGTCGTCGCGGCCCGCCATCTTGCACGGCCGAACTCTCGCGTGGCCGCACTGATCGGGGCCGGCGCCATCGCGCTAGAGCTGTTCCCGGCACTAACAGACGTCTTCGACCTCGAGGAGGTCCGGGTCGTGGCGCGCAGGTTCCAGAGTGCTAGCGCTTTCTGCGATCGCGTTGGTACCGGCCGCCCCGCCCGTTTCGTCGCCATGCGGACGGCCGAGGAGGCAGTCGCCGGAGCGGATATCGTCATCACGTTGACCTTCGCCGAGGAGCCTATGATCCGCCCCGGTATGTTGGCGCCAGGAAGCTTCCTTTGCTCAATGGGGGAGACAGAGGAGGTAGACGTTGCAGTGCTTGACGAGGTCGACCGGTTCATAGTCGACGAATTCGACTACGCGACCCTGCTCGGGGACGTCTCGGTATGGCTGAAGCAGGGACGAATCGGCCGTGATGCGCTCAGAAAACGGGTCGATGCCGACATAGGCCAGATCGTAGCGGGAAAGGTGACCGGCAGGATGGCAGAGAACGAGCGAATATTCGCTATCATCCAGGGGATGGCAATCTGCGATCTGGCATTGGCCGACGAGGCATTGAAAGTGGCGAACGCTCGCGGCACTGGTGAGACGTTGTCGCTGTTTTCCTGACGCCGTCATGGCCCACCGTACTGGGTCCACCTAGTCGGCCGTGAAGTTTTTCCAGCGCATTGATTTTGCGAGCTGATCGCGCCGATAGCTCTGCGCCGAGTTGCAGGATTTCCACGCCTGTCGGTGGATTTCCTTGCAAATTGTGATGGCGGATTCCTCGCCGCTGCGAACTGTGTTTCC
>CAMAYR010000269.1 GCA_945862355.1 Devosia equisanguinis
CCGATCCTGGTCGGGTTCTTGCTGCCGGGGCTTTATCTGCTGGTGGAGGCGGTGAAGCGGATCAGGTTTGCGGGCATTTCGGAGGAAATCCTGCGGGAGATCGTGAATACGGTCGGGATCTCGGCGCTCGCCACCGTCGTGGCAGTCTCGCTGGGGCTGATCGTCGCTTATGCCGGGCGGCTGGCGCGCGGTCGCATCGCGCAGACCGTGGTGCCGGCTGCCAGCCTGGGCTACGCCGTGCCGGGCACGGTGCTCGCGATCGGTCTATTGACGCCGCTCGCCGCGCTCGACAACGGGATTGCGGCCATTATCGAGCGCTTCTTCGGCTTCGCGCCCGGGCTCATCATCACCGGCTCGGGGCTGGCGCTCGTCTACGCCTATTCGGTGCGGTTTCTCGCGATCTCGGCGGGCGGCATAGAATCAGGTTTCGGCAAGATCTCGCCGTCTCTCGACCAGGCGGCGCGGACGCTGGGCTCGGCGCCGACGGCGACGCTGTTTCGGGTGCATCTGCCGCTGCTGCGGCCGGCGCTGGGAGCCGCGGCGCTGCTGGTGTTCGTCGATTGCATGAAGGAGTTGCCGGCCACACTGTTGCTGCGTCCGCTCAATTTCGAGACGCTGGCGACGCATCTTTACGGCGAGGCCGCGCGCGGCACCTACGAGGACGGCTCGATCGCGGCGCTGTGCATCGTGCTGTTCGGCCTTGTTCCCGTCATCATGCTGGCGCGGCTCAGTCGGCGTCCGTCGATGGCGTTCGAGCAGCGCTCGCAGCGGCCGGCCGCCGATGTCATGGCCGGTATCGTGATCGGATCCGAGCCGGAGCCGGTCGTGGGGGAAGGCCAGCAGTCGAGCCGAGAGGGCAGGCGATGAGCCAGCGCCTCGACAGCAAGCCGGCCGCACTCGGCATCGAGGATGTGCACAAGACCTTCAGCGGCGTGGAGGTTCTGCGTGGCATTACGCTGGCGGTCGAGGCGGGCGAGATCGTGTGTCTGCTCGGCCAGTCGGGCTGCGGGAAGACGACCTTGCTCAGGATCGCGGCGGGGCTCGAGCGGCCGACGTCGGGCGTGGTGTCGCTGGCCGGCTGGGAGGTGGCGGGACCGGAGCGCTTTCTCCCGCCGGAGAGCCGCGGCGTCGGTCTGATGTTTCAGGACTACGCGCTGTTCCCGCATCTCAAGATCATCGACAACGTGATGTTCGGCCTCAATGCGCTGCATCAGGGGCGGGCGCGGGGCATCGCGGACGCCGCGCTCGCCAAAGTGGGGTTGACGCATCATGCGGGCGACTATCCGCACATGCTGTCGGGGGGAGAGCAGCAGCGCGTCGCGCTCGCTCGCGCGCTGGCGCCGGGGCCACGCATCGTGCTGATGGACGAGCCGTTCTCCAATCTCGATCAACGTATGCGCTATGCGATCCGCGAGGATACGGTGCGGCTGTTGCGCGAGCGGCAGACCACGGCGGTCGTCGTCACGCACGATCCGGTGGAGGCGATGGGCATCGCGGATCGCATCGTGCTGATGCGGGCTGGGCGTGTCGTGGAGAGCGGTACGCCGGAGGTGCTCTACAGCACGCCTGCGACGCTCTATGCGGCAAGGTTTTTCTGCGAGATCAACGAGCTGCCGGCGGTGGTGCGGGAAGGTTTCGCGGAGTGCAGGCTCGGGCGGTTTGCGGCATCGGGGATCGGCAACGGCGATGCGCTGGTGTGCATCCGTCCGCAGTCGATCACGCTGCGTCGGGCGGCGTCGTCGCGCGGCGAGGAGGCAGAACTCGGCGTCGTCCGGAGCAGCCGGTTCCTCGGTGAGACGCGGCGCTTCCTCGTCGATGTCGAGGGGCTCGACATGCCGCTGGACGTCAGCATTCCAGCGGGCGGCGTTTCATTCGAGCCCGGCGACAACGTCGCCATCGACGTCGAGCGGACGCGGGTGCTGGTGTTCGCCGGCACAGCTGCTTGACCTGGGGCCAGCTCTGAGGAATCCGCGGTCGAGTGAGCCGGGGCGCGCCGGTACCCTCTGCTAGGCGGCCGCTGCGTCAAATATCTGTTTGCTAATGCAGTATATCGAGCACAGCGACTGGGGCTTATGGTGTTGGTTCCGATAGGGCCGACAGGTCGCCTGCATCAGGCAGCACGACAGCAGCGCGCGCATGCGAGCGTCGTTCATGAAGGCTTCGCCGGAGACGCCAGGCGGCAGGCGCTGGCGGCATACGGCGCTGCGCTCGCTCATCGGGTTGTTCGATTATCCAGGGCTGCGCGCTGGCGGCGATCTTGTCAGGCGCCTCGCGCCGTTGCCGCCGCACGAACGCATCGACCTGCTGGTGGAGACGGTACCGTGGCGGCTCGTTCCGGTCCTCGTGCGCTATCGTGATGCTCAGGGCTTGGCGGCTAGCGCAGGAGTATTGTGTGGGGTTCCTGCCTGCTTGGCGCGGAACAACTCCTCGCCCTTCGTGGTCAAGCAGTGCTCGAGCAGGTGAAGCCTGCCGTCGTGCGGCGCGAGCAGGCGAAGGATCGTCGTGCCTTTGCTGGTCAGCAGTACGCCGCGGGCGTCGCGTTCCTCGTGGCTGAAGTCGATACCGAGGATGTCGCTGGGCTCGATGGGCAGGGCGGCGAGCTCGGTCCAGAAGTAGGGAAAGGCCGCCTTGTCGAACGGCCTCATGACGATGCGCGCGTCGGGCGGGATGGTGCGGGTTACGTCGCGGGCGTGGATCAGAGCGAGGTAGTCGCGGGCGGCCTCGCTCGTGGCACAGGCGATGGAGGCGGGGTGGACGAGGCCGCGGACGGCTTCCGGCTGGCGGCTGGCGACGGCTGCGAGGTAGGCGGAAACGAAGGCCTTGTGCGGCTCGGTTCTGGGCAGACGCGTGGGATCTGCGAAGTCCATGCGGGGGGCGCCCACGGGTAGCGGCTGCCCCAGCGCGGATGTTGCAAGGCAGCAGGCCAATCCTATGGCGGGGATACGCATATGTAGGCTTCCGGGCTGCCGTGACCTATGGCGGTGCAGCAGGCACTATCGCACGGGCCCTCTAACCCGGAGTTAGAAGTGGCTGAACTTCTGCACGCATGGTTGGCGAAGGGTTAAGCCCGGCTGGCGCGGATCGCCGCCAGCGTCAATGGGCGGCCTCGGCCTGATAGACCATCAGGTTGGCGAGGGTTGCGGCATCGGCGAGCTTGTCGAGGCCGGCGACGGCCTCCAACAACTTGTCCTGGGCGCCCTTCTCGATGGCGCCTTCCGCGCACATGCGGAACTTGCCCTCGAGGTCGGCGTCGCTGATCGGGTTCAGAGGCCCGCCGCGGTACTTCTCGTCGGCCCACTGGACGAGTTTGCGGCCGTCCTTGGTCTCGACCTCGATGCGGGAGCGGATGAGATCCCAACCCTTCGCGTCGATCTCCGCATCGTTGATGAGATCGGTGCGCTTCTGGAGGTCCTGCATCTGGGGGCCCGCCACGAACGCATCCATGAACTCGTGGTGGGAGGCGCGGCGCTTGATGACGATCATCGCGAGAAGTGCCGGCATAGAGAACTTCGCCTGCAGGTGGTTCTTGGCCAGCGGATAGCGGATCGGCTCGAGGATGTTCTTGCCGGCATAGAAGCGGACGCGCTCGACCTGTTCGGGCTTCAGATCGTTGTCGAGGACCAGCTTCAGCATCGCGTCCATCGACTGGTGCGTGACGATGCCGGACGGGTAAGGCTTGATGCTGACGCCGGGGTCTACGATCGTCCAGGTTTTGGCGAAGCCCTGGCTGATTTTCTCAGGCGTGAAACCTTCTCCCATGACCTGGAGGAAGCCCCACTGGCCATCGAGTGCCGCGGGGTCGGCGGTGAAGCCGCGGGCAGCCAGAAGTGCTGCCGTCACGCCGTTCTCGGCGGCGCGGCCAACGTGAAGTGGCTTCGTCATGGTGCCGAAGTTGCAGCGGATGCCGGCGGCGAAGCTCGCGGCCATGCCGATGCAATGGGCGAGCTTCTCGCCCTCGAGGCCGAGGAGCTTGGCGGCAGCGGCTGCTGCGCCGAACGTGCCCACCGTGCCGCTCGAATGGTTGCCGCGGCGGTAGTGCTTGGGCAGCATCCACTCGGAGATCTTGCACTCGAACTCGAAGCCGGTCTGGAAGGCCAGCATGAGCTGGTGGCCGGAGACGTTGCCGAGACGCTGGGCCATCACCAGGGCGGCAGTCAGGGGCGGTACGGAGGGGTGGGTCAGAAGTCCGTAGATGTGGGCGGGGTCGTGGCTGACCTGGGTGTCGTCCCAGTCATGGGCGTGGCCTGCGGTGCCGAGCACGCGGGCGGCGAGGGCGGCGGGAACCTTGGCGTTGCCCGCGGACAGCACGAAGGCTTCGGCCTTGCCGCCGGTCTCGACGGCATCGGCGGCGAGGATCTGCACGGTCGGCTCGAGGCCGCCGGCGAGGTAGAGACCGAGCGTGTCGACGATGCAGCGGCGGCCGATGCGCAGGGCCTCGGCAGGCAGGCTCTCGTGGGTGGCGCTCTCGATGAAGCGGGCGCCCGCGGCTGTGATGCTCGTGTCGGTCATGGGCGTCGCCTCGCTTCAGTCTGTCTCGATAAACGGGAAAGCCGGGGCTCACATAGACGACATTCCGCGCGGTGCACAACCGTTCCGGCGGCAGCATCGGCCATTAGGGAGGCCTGTACCGGTTGGAACAGCGGGGTGGCTGCTTCCGGGGCAATCTTCCCGTCGAGGCAAGTGAGGCGTCGCGCCTTAGTTGACCGACGGTGCGGCGAGGGTGGTGTCAACTAAGGCGCGATGAACGCCTCACTGAGCCATTGTCAATTCTAGTGGCCCTCATGTCGCGCCAAAATCGGAAGGCGATGGCGGCCATGATGCGATTTTGGCGCGACGGGCCACTAGCCGGAACCGGCGCCTGCTGATCGAAACCGGCGAGGATGAATGATATGCGTATCACGGCGGCAATCACGGCGCTGCTCATGACGACTACGGCAGCCCTGGCGGCTCCGTCGATGAGCGAATGCCGCTCTGGCGATGCGGGACAGGCGGTTGCGAGTTGCTCTGCGGTCATTGCGGCCGGGGCAGGCAGCGTCTCCGACCGTTCGGTGGCTTTCGCATTGCGCGGCCGGGCGCACGGCGTCCAGAACCGGTTCGACCAGGCCCTGGCGGACCTCCATCGCGCCATCGAGATCGATCCTCAGAACGCCGAGGCCTACCAATTCCGGGCTGGCATCGCGATCAGGCAGGGCAACTACGACAAGGCGCTGCCGGACCTGAACGCCGCGTTGTCGCTGGTGCCGACATACGCCGCAGCGCTCATCAATCGCGGCTTTGCGCTGGCCAAGCGTGGCGACTACCTGCGGGCAGTAACCGACCTGGAGCAGGCGATCGCAATGGAGCCGATGAACAGCCAGGCGCTTGCCGTGCGGGGGCTGTCGATGCGCCTGCAAGGGCGGACGTCGGAGGCGATTGCCGACCTCGACAAGGCGATCCGGATTGCGCCCCGCTATCTGTTCGCGGTGCTCGAGCGGGCCGAGGTTCGGATAGCGATGGGCGATCTGGATCAGGCGATCGCCGATCTGGAGCGGGTGCTCGAGGTGAGCCCCGGCCATTCCGTGGCCGAGCAGCGCAGGCAATGGGCGCTGGCGGTCAAGCGCAGGCCCGTTCACGTGGCCGCGCCGAAGGTGGCAGCGCCGGCTTCCGGTCCGGTTCAGGTTGCGGCGACAGCACGGCCGGTCGCGCCGGTCGCGGCACCGGTCGAGCCCAGATCCGCCGGCAAGCCGGCGCCGGTCGCCGCCCCTCTACCTTCGGCGCTGCCGACGCCTTCGGTGCCGCTGGGGCGGCCAGCCTCGAGCGCTACGGCCCGTCCAGCCACCCGACTGGCGGACGATCCGATCGCGAAGGAAAACGACCCCAAGGCAATACTCGCGCAGGGCGAGCAGCGCCTGAGCAGCGGCGATGTCAACGGTGCCATGATTGCGTTCAATCGTCTGGTCGCGGTGGCGCCGAAGGATCCAGTATCATTCTACGGCCGGGGCTTGGCTTATGCCCGCAAAGGCGATCTGGGGCGCGCGCTAGCCGATCAGGACCGCGCCGTGGCGATCAATCCGAAGTATGCGCCGGCGCATGTCGAGCGTGGTGCGCTGTTCCTGACCGCTGGTCGGCTCGACGAGGCGCTGGCGGCCT
>CAMAYR010000270.1 GCA_945862355.1 Devosia equisanguinis
GGAAACACAGTTCGCAGCGGCGAGGAATCCGCCATCACAATTTGCAAGGAAATCCACCGACAGGCGTGGAAATCCTGCAACTCGGCGCAGAGCTATCGGCGCGATCAGCTCGCAAAATCAATGCGCTGGAAAAACTTCACGGCCGACTATGCAGGGGCGGCTGTCGGGCAACGCGGCGTTGACGCGGGTATGTCGCTGGCGGATCATGTCCGCAGCTGACGGAGGTCCAGCAGGACAGTGACGGGGGCTGATGCATGCAGGTGACCCTGAGCAGTCAACTGCCCCGACCTCTCACCCCGCACCCGTCACCCCGGCGCAGAGCGCGCATGGCAATGCGCGCGAGGGAACAGGCCGGGGCCTAGAGCACAGAGCCCAAGGAGAAACATCAGCGGGTTCGCCGGGCCAGGCCGGCCGGTGCGTCGAGAACTGCGCCCGTTCGCTCGTCGAACAGATCGATCCATTCCGGATTCATGGTCTCGACCAGCCGGATCTTCCAAGCGCGCTTCCATTCCTTGATCTGCTTCTCGCGTCGGATTGCGGCTTCCATCGTGTCGTGCATCTCGTAGTAGACGAGCTTGTGCACACAATATTTGCTGATGAAACCTTCGATCAGGTCCTGCTTGTGCACAGACACGCGGTCGTGAAGATCGCTCGTGACGCCGGTGTAGAGCGAGCCGTTGCGACCGCTCGTCATGATGTAGCCGCAGGGCGTCTTTGCTTCGTCGCTCATCAGGACCCGAGGCAGGGTGGGCGCTGCAATCTCGCGCGCGCCACTGACGTTCTCCAGAGGAAAGGTGACCTGGGTCCCGGCCTCACACTCGCGACGCGCTGCATCGCTCGTCGCCGGGATGACGCCGGTGGGTAGCAAGGTCTGCAGGTGGCCCTTCGCGTCGGCGCACTGACTGTCGGTCTCCAACCTATCGCGTTGGCGTTCCATCATCGACTGCTTCCGAGGTGCAAGCGTGATTGGTGACGCGCAGCGCGACGCCTCATTGTGACCAAAGCTGAAGTGGCAGAGACTGAGCTTGCGAGGTGCCGCCGGGTCCGCTTCTGATTTTCGCGTCAGGGTGAGGCACGGAGGTTGGACGCCCCGGTAGATCCGGACGGTGCTATCAAAATTTGGTCTGCAATCGGACGGCTGCAATAATGGCGTCTATCTTGTCTGCTCGGCCCGGGTCGATCCATTGGATATTGCCCGTGAGCCGGATCCGAGAAGTCAGCGCATAGTTGTAGAACGCCTCTAATCCCTGCTCTCGTTTGATTTCGAGGCGAAGTAGGGACAAGGCATCAGTCAATTCAGGGCTGAACGAATACGTGAAGTAGCCGATCCCCCAGCGATCGGATTGCCGCCGCGTGATAAGGCTATTTCCTCCAAGTCCGGCGAAAGCATGCCATTTGACCGGGTTCGGGTTGCCATCCGAAATGCTAGCCTCGGCAAAGAGGCCCCAACCAACACGTGGATTCGCTGGATCCTGCCACAAGAACTGCTGCAATGTTCCTGCAAGATACCAGTACCCCTTTTTGGTGAGGGTCGACTGGCCGGTCGACTGGTCCGCCGATGACAGCAAGAGGCCAGGAATGGCGCTGAAGTCGACGCCCTCCTGAGTGCTATAGACACCTCGCACCCCGTAATACCCCGAGTGCCCGGCCACCTTTACGGAAAGCGTGACTGAAAGACTTGTGGTCACGCCATCGGAGAAAGGTCTCTTGAGCACTTCGGTGGCTTGCGCGTTGCGCGGATCGTAGACCATCGCTGTGACAATGAGGCTGTCGGTCTTCAAGGAAGCGATACTTCCCAGAAGGTACGGCGGTGTAATGCCTGTGATTGGTGCCGCGAGCCCCAAGTGCATGAAGGTATCGATGCCGCCGCCGCCGATGAGGGTCGTCTTGGCGACCGCTTCGAGCAGATTGAATTTTCCCGCACTCACCGTTAAGCTATCGCCAAAAGCTTGAGTCACGTTGATGCTGGTATCGCGATCGTAGCCGCCGAAGCGTGGAAACGTCATGGCCGTATTTAAAGCGAGTATTGAACCGTCGCCAAGGGCATTTGCGTCTTCGCCGTATAGCCACTCCTGATGAACGTTGACGTAGAGCCCCCGCCATAGTCCGAGCTTTGCACCATCGAACGTCGCAAATAGGTCGCCTTTACCACCGTACTGCCAGGACTTGCTGCCATCGCCTGAGATGACGCCTTGATAGAACTGGGTCAACGAGCCATTGATCGTGATCCCACGCCGGGTGAGGTTGGATTTGAAATCGTCGAGTGGCTGAAGATCTGCCGGTCTCTCTGCAGGCGATATTGCTGGTACGCCAGAACTCGATTGGCTCAAAGCCAATCTGATGTCGAGCCAAAAACAAATCAGGAGCGCCAGAAAGAGACGGGATACCACGACAGCTTGCCCTCCTTGTAGTCACTCTTACTGCGCGTCGAGCCTTACTTCCGTGATCGTTTGTTGGCGACTTGCGCCAACCGACGTCAGCTGGTGGCGTACCGTGGTAAAGTCAATTTTCTTTAAATCCAGCATGCGAACGTTCCGATCTGACATCGTGTGAAAATATATCCTCGTATTCGCGAGATCAGTCGCGGTTGTTATTTGCGTTGCGCTCTCGATGTCGTGTGCAATCTTTTCTGCCCCGGCCGACGCGCCGACTGGAATGTTAAAGCTGTCCAGAATTCGGAAAGCCTCGAAAATCGCATCTTTCGGCGTCTCGAGCGGTCGAGCCGAAGCGGTCAGAGCTACAGCTCGGACGAAGCGTGAGGGCGGTGTAAAATCACCAGGAAGGCCGCGCAATCCACTGCCTCCACCGAGCGGGGCAAATCGCCGACCGTCTATTTCGATAGGTGCGCGCGGCTCGGTCGAAAGCCCTAGATAATTTCTTAGATTTACCAAGTGCCAGTCGTAGCTCGGCGAGTTTGTGATGACACCCATGAAGGCATCATAGATCTGCATCTGGCCACTCGATGTGATCTCGATGACTATCGTCTCGCCCGACGGATCCGCTACTTTCCAGTGAAAAGGTAGGGGCGCGCCACCAAACCGTGGATCTACCACATTGACGACGAGTACGTTTGAAAGGTTGTTGCGTAATTCTTTTACAGTCGAGAAGCTCGACAGCATCCATTGCATGAAGTCTCCGACGCTCAAGGATTTTTCAGCATGAGCTTTGTCGTAGGCAGAAAAACTCGCAAAATCCGGAAAGTAATACATGCCGACATATAGCCCAGCCTCGTTCAACCCATCGGGACCGTATGGCTGACCGTAGGCCGAGAGCGAGACGAAGCCATGTTTGCCGCGCCAACGAAGACCGTTGTGGCCGTCTGGTGTCTGGCCAACGAAGTTGTGACCGCGCGGAAAGACGGCCAGCGTATCGTGATGCGCATCACCGAGCGCCCATTCGACTGTTCGCGCAACAACAATTGATCCGCCAACTGACTTGAGAGAGATTCCTGTGCAGGCTAGCGCGCTCGTCAAAGCTGAGATCATCAGAAAAGCCGCAATGGCGATGCGCACGAAGCCGGGGTGCATTCAAGTCTCCGCTTGTGAGTGCCGAACGCTTTGCCAATTCACGCCGCGCCGTGAGTTTGGAGTGAGCCAGACTTGATCGTCGTTGTCGGCGAACTATATCAGTCCTCGACAAAGCTTGGGGGGGACGCCCCGCGTAACACCTGTCCTTTTGTTGCTTGTGTTGCTCTCTTGGCACATGTGTCTGGGCGGGTCACATTCCCCCCCCCTCACGCAACGTCGTTTGGAAGTCCGGGTGGGTCACTCTCGACTGTCCCGGCCTCCTTCTGACTGTCTGCTGTCCTATCTATCAGCTGCCGAAGTTCAAGCTTTGGCGCGCATGATCGCGAACCGACGCGATTGGCCCAAGGCAGAAGCGGCGCCGACGGTCGGTCTCGGGGGGTACCTCTGTCGTGCCTGACAGGCGACGCTATGGCGACGCGAGGCCACCGGCCGAAGTCCGTTTCCTCCGCAATGCAGCCCCCCCTCCGCACCCAAGTCGTAAAAAGACGGGTGGTCCGGAGGGGGTCCCTCCGGTGGAGCCCGTCGCCCTCGCCGGGCGCCTCGCCCGGAACGTCGTCGCGTCGATAGTTGACGAAAATCTTGCCCGGCCTTGCCCCTCTTCGCCCGTGCCGGCAAACAAATAAAGTCTGACATTCCGCAGGCTGAATAGATAGTGTCGCAGATTAGCACTGAGGCGATGGGATGTGGCAACCCGACAATGTCGACACCCGACAATGTCGGCTTCGGTGATCCCAAACCGGACAGTGACAGCCATGCAGCGGTTCGTCTCAAAGTGGCCCACAGCGTAGATGCGCCGCCCCCGCCCCTTGATCAGACGCGGCCGATCCTCATGGAGCGCGTCTGCACACTGGTCTCTCCCCCGTCACGATGCTAGAAACCACTCCCAAGATAAGGGAGGAACGCACATGAGAATGCTAACCGCTATATTCGCCGCCGGTCTCGCCGCGGGCGGGCTCACCGCAACCTCCGAAGCCCAGAAAGCCCCCGACAAGGTCAAGGTCGCGCTCGCCCGCTCCGTCTCCAACGGCGCAATGCTGATCGCCATCAAGAAGGGATATTTCAAGGCGGAGAACATCGAAGTCGAGATGCAGGCGATCGACACCGCCTCCGACGCCCTCACGCTGGTCGCACAGGGCCAGATCCAGATCGTTGGCGCAGGCGTGTCGGCCGGCTATTTCAACGCTGTCGACCGTGGCCTGCCCGTCACCATCACCATCTCGCGCGTTGCTTTCCCCGCCGGCCACAATCTGATGATCCGGCCCGACCTCAAGGATCAGATCAAGTCGATGAAGAACATGAAGGGGCGCAACATCGCCTCGAATGGTCCCGGCTCGATCTCCACCTACGAGATCGGCAAGATGCTCGAGCCCCACGGGCTCAGCCTCAAGGACGTCAACATCAAGATCTTCCCGTTCCCGCAGTACGCCGTCGCCTTCGCCAACAAGGCGGTGGATGCCGGCCTCGTCATTCCGCCGTGGACGCTGTCCTACGAGAAGCAGGGCATCGCGATACCCTTCGGCAATGCCGACAAGCTGGTGCCGGGCCCCGTCACGATCTCCGTCAATTTCGTGAACACGGACTGGATCGCCAAGAACCGCGACACCGCCGTGCGCTTCTACAAGGCCTATCTGAGGGGCGGTCGCGACTGGTGCCAGGGCTACCACGGCGCCCCCGTGAGAAAAGAGATCGTCGACGAGCTGATCGCCTCCAAGGTCGAGACGCGCCGCGAGGTGCTCGACGGCTTCTGGACGGCGCGCCCCATCGACGGACGTGTCAATGAAAAGAGCATCCTCGACGTGCAGAAGTTCTACCTCGAACAGAAGATGATCAAGCGGACGTTCCCCATCGAGAAGGTCGTGGACTACTCCCTCGTCGATGCCGCCACCAAGCAGCTCCCGAAGTTCGAGCTGATCAACAAGGCGAGCAAGCTCGACGGCTGCAGGTAGCGCTGACGACCCGCGTTGCGCTGATCCGACCCAGCCGGATCTCGATCGTTGCGACCGCCAGGGCTCTATTCAGGGCTCTGGCGCCGCTGGTCCGAGCCCTCTAGTATCGTGCTCGCAGTCTCCTGCATTTTCGATCATCACGCGGCCCCAGCCGCCCGCCGCAATCCCACGAGGAAGCGCATGACCAAGAAGCATCACGTCACCGCCGTCATCAACGGCGACGAGGTCGACTTCCTGTGTGAGGCGCGCCAGTCTTTGCTCGACGTGCTCCGCGACGAGCTCGAGCTGACCGGCACCAAGGAAGGCTGTTCCACGGGCGACTGCGGCGCCTGCTCGATCACTGTGGACGGCGTGCTCGTCTGCTCCTGCCTGATGCTGGGCGTCGAGGCCCAAGGCAAGCGGATCGACACCATCGAGGGCATGGCACCCGCCGATGACGAAACTGGTGGAAGCCTGCACGTCCTCCAGCGCAAGTTCATCGAGCACGTCGCGCTGCAGTGCGGCATCTGCACCCCGGGCCTCCTGATGGCCTCGCGCAATCTGCTGGAGCGCAATCCAGATCCGACCGAGGAGGAGGTGCGCTACTTCCTCGCCGGCAATCTATGCCGCTGCACGGGCTACAACAACGTCGTGGAAGCCGTGATG
>CAMAYR010000271.1 GCA_945862355.1 Devosia equisanguinis
GCCAAAATCGCACCATAGCCGCAACCGCTTCCGATTTTGGCGCGACATGAGGGCCACTAGAATTGACAATGACTGAGTGTGGCGTTCATCGCGCCTTAGATGACACATCCTTCGCCGCACCGTCGGTCAACTATGGCGCGACGCCTCACTAGCCGGCTTTTTTCAATTCGACGGAGGGTGCCCGATGCGCACTGCACTTGCCCTTGGAATGCTGCTCTCGACGAGCCTGACTGTCGATGCAGCCGACATAGCGGCGCGCTCGGCGGTCGATGCGGTGACGGTGTTTCCGCAAGGCGCGGAGGTGCGCCGGGTGGCGAAGGTCAAGGTGCCGGCGGGGAGCCACGTCATCGTCATTCCAGATCTGCCCGCACAGGCGCAGGCGGCCTCGATCCGTGTCGAGGCCAAGGCCACGGGGCGACTGGAGATCGGCTCGGTGAACAGCCGGACTTTGAGCGTGCCACGAGTCGATCCGGAGGCGGCCGCCACCGCGCGGCGGCGCATCGAGGCCGAGATCGAGAAGCTGCGCGACGAGCGTGGGCTCATCCAGGGGGAGGTGCAGGCAGCGGAGGCGCAACGGACGTTCCTCAACAATCTGCTGCAACTGCCGACGCGGCCGATAACCGCGACAGGAGCGACCTCTGGAGAGGATTGGGGCAAGGTTCTGGCGCTCGTCGCCAAAGAGATGGCTCCGGTCAACAAGGCGATCCAGGAGGCCGGCTTCAGAACCCGCGACGTGGACCGGCGCATCAAGGATGCCGAGGGCCGGCTGCGCGCGGAGGCGCCTGTCATGGAGCACCGCATCGAGGTGAAGGTGGACGTGTCCGCATCGCAAGCCGTCGAGGCCGAGCTGGTCGTCAGCTATCAGGTGGCTTCGGCTTCCTGGACGCCGCTCTATGATGTGCGGCTGGCCACCGGCTCGAAAGCGGTCGCGCCCCGCATGACAGTGACGCGCCGGGCGGTCGTCCAGCAAAGAACCGGGGAGGCATGGAGCAACATCGCGCTGGCCCTTTCCACCACCCGTCCTGCCGGGGGGACGGCGGCCCCGCAATTGCGGCCGATCACCGTCGATTATCGGCCCGAGCGGCCAGCGCCGATGGCGGCGCCGATGACGCGGAGCCGGGCCGCGCCGACGGGTGGTGCTGGTATGGATGCGGCGGCACCGGTCGCAGCGTCGATGCCGCCGGCGGCTCCGAAGCTGGCAGAGGCGGCGGTGCAGCAGGCCGAGGCCGAGGTCGGCGCGTTCCAGGCCGTCTATTCCATCATGGGCCGGCAGAGCGTCGCGCCGACGGGCGAGTTGCGGCGGCTCCAGATCGACGAGGCTGTACTCGAGCCGGCGCTGACGGTGCGGGCCGTGCCGCGTGTGGAGGAGCGCGCCTTTCTTCACGCCAGGCTCGTTGTGCCGAAAGTCGCGCCCTGGCTGGCAGGACAAGCGGCGCTGTTCCGCGACGGGACTTTCGTCGGTAACGGCCGGCTGCCGCAGCTCGCGCCGGGCCAGGATCATGAGCTTGGTTTCGGCACCGACGACCGCGTTCGGGTGAAGGCTGCCATGATCGAGGAGAAGCGCGCGGAGAGCGGTATCATCTCGGCTTCGAAGACGGAGACCAAGAGCTACCGCCTGACGATCAAGAACCTGCACGAGCGGCCGATCGGCTTCGGCGTGGTGGATCAGATCCCCGTCTCCAACAACCAGGAGATCAAGGTCGAGCTGCTGGCCAGGCCGCAACCGACCAAGCGCGACATCGAGGACAAGCGCGGCGTGATGGCGTGGGAGGATCGCCTTGCGCCCGAGGAGGAGAAGGCGATCGAACTCGGCTGGCGGGTGAGCTGGCCTGCGGCGAAATCCGTGGTCTACGGTCGCTGAGGGCAGGTTTACGGCCGGCGCGGCGGTTCAGGCATTCGCATTCGCATTCGCATTCGCTTTAGCTTTCGCTTTTGCGGCCTCTTCCGCCTTCAACTCCTTCTTAGACAGCTTGCCGATCATCGTCTTGGGCAGCGCGTCGCGGAACTCGATCTCAGAGGGCAGCTCGAGCTTGGAAATCTTCGCCTCTAGGAAGCGAATGATGTCCTCGGCCGTGGCGGTGGCGCCTGTCCGCAGCTTGATGAAGGCCTTCGGGGCCTCACCGCGATACTCGTCCGCGATGCCGATGACGGTGACCTCCTCGACGGCGTCGTGCTTGTAGATCGCTTCCTCGATCTGGCGAGGATAGACGTTGTATCCCGAGCAGATGATGAGGTCCTTGATGCGGTCCTCTATGAAGAAGAAGCCGTGCTCGTCCATGCGGGCGACATCGCCGGTGCGCAGGTGGTCGCCGACGAATTGACCGGCGGTTTCCTGTGGCTTCTGCCAGTAGCCGGCCATCACCTGCGGGCCCTTGATGCAGACCTCGCCCTGCTGGCCGAGGGGTACTTCCTTTTCAGGATCGTCCAGATCCCGCAGGGAGACGATCGTGCCGGGAAGGGGTTGGCCGATCGAATTCTCCTTCACGGGACCATCCAGCGGATTGCACGTGACGACGGGCGAGGCCTCCGACAGGCCGTAGCCTTCGACGAGCCTACAACTCGTTTGCCTCTCGAAGCGCTGCTTGATTTCGAGGGGCAGCGGCGCACCGCCGGACAAGCAGAACTTCAGCGAGGACAGGTCGAAGCTGGCGAGGCGCGGGTGATTGACGATCGCGGCGAACATCGTCGGCACACCGGGCATGCAGGTGGGCCTCGTCGTGTTGATGAGCTTCAGCACGTCGTCGAGCACGAAGCGGGGCATGATCACGATCTCGGCGGCCAGTGCGATCGAGAAGTTCATCACGACGGTCATCGCGAAAACATGGAAAAAGGGCAACGCGCCGAGCATGCGCTGAGGGCTCTTCACCACTTCGGGCGCCCAGGCTACGACCTGCAAGGTGTTGATGTAGACATTCGCGTGGGTCAGCATCGCGCCCTTCGGCGTGCCGGTCGTGCCGCCGGTGTACTGGAGCACGGCCACATCCTGGACAGGGTCGATATCGACGGGCCGGTAGGAGCCGTCATTGGCCAGAAGGGTTGCCTCGGGCACGATCCTGGGGGCGGTCTCGGATTTCGACCAGGCGGCGAGCTCGGCGGATTTCAGCAGGCGGAAGAGGACGGACTTTGCGCCGGGAAGGAGTGAGCGGAAGGGGCAGACGACAGCCTTCGGGAGTGTGCCGTCGGCAAGCAGCGCCTCGACCTTTCCGAACAGCACCTGCAGATCGAGCGTGACCATCAGCTCAGTCTGGCTGTCGCGGATCTGGAACGCCAATTCCTCTATCGTATACAGTGGGTTGTAGTTGACGACAGTGCCGCCGGCCTTGAGGATTGCATAGTAGTAGATGATGAAGGTGGGGGAGTTGGGCAGGAACAGCCCGACCTTGGTGCCTTTGCGGACACCGAGCTTTTGCAGCCCGGTCGTGGTGTGGTTCACCAGCTCGCCTATCTCCCGGTAGGTGAGCCGCTTGCCCAGGAAATAGGTGCAATGCCGGTTTGGATGCTGCGCTACCGCCTGGTCCAGCAAGTGCGAAAGAGGCCGAGGCTCGAAGGGTTTGTACCAGTCCACTCCGGCCGGGTAGAGCGACAGCCATGGATAGCGACTGACATCTCCCGGGTTCTCGGTGAGACCGTTCATAGCTCTCCTCCCTTCTGGCATGGCTGCTATGCCATTTGCGTCCCAGCGGCGGATTGCCCCAAGTCTCCGCTGTCCGGGGCGTGCCCAGTTACGCGAGTGCCGTCACGCGAGTGTCGGCACATGGTCGACAGTGCACTTCGGCACTATAGAGCATCAATCTGCGCTTTAATCTGCAGCTTTCGCGCCAGCCGCCGGAGAGACCTTATGGAACGGGCCTGGCGCAACTGGGCCAGCTTCGACGGCGTGACGAGGCCAAGGACGTGAACGGCACTGAATTTTGTTCACCAATCAAGCATGTTACTGCTGTAGCAGTGATTTTTTGGCAGTCCCATGCCAAATTGAAGTTCCAGGAGCCGGTGCGGCATCTGCTGCGGCGGCCTGCGGCTGGACTTGAAGGGTGTTTACGGTTATGTGACGCGCAGCTTGTCGAGGCCAACCGCTTGCTCTAATGGCACGATTACTGCGTGACCGGGCCTTGGAGTCTGGTGATCGTCTCACTATGGGCGCTCGCGGACAGGGCAGGAGAAAGAAATGGACGACGTCGCGACCAAGGTCATCGAAATCCTTAAGAAGCATATGAAGGAGCCGCGCGACGACATCACCCTGTCGACCGAGCTGACTGATCTCAAGATAGAGTCTCTCGACTTGGCGATGATCGTATTCGACATCGAGGACGCGTTCGGCATCGAGATCCCCTACAATGCCAACGAGGAAGCCGGCGATTTCCAGACCGTCGGATCGGTTGTCGACAAGGTCAAGGGGCTGATGGCTGGAGCTCCCGCAGGCGCAAAGGCCTGACGGGGTGCCGGGCGGGGCCCGGATGCTTCGGTGGCCGGTGGCCGCTGTCATGTCAGATGCGGTGAATGGGGGCGCGCAGACGGGGTTCCGGGCTGCGCGTCGTTTGTTTACTATAGCGTGCGATGAACTTCGCGCGCGATCAATGCGCCGGTCGTGCTGCAAAGTGTTACGCACGACCTGTCGTCAACCATCATGTCGGATCAGTTGAGTATGTCCGCGAGCAAAGACGGCCGCAGGGTCGTTGTCACCGGAATGGGCGTCGTGACCCCGATCGGCCTCGATGTGCCGGAGTTCTGGGAGAGCATAAAGGCCGGCAAGTGCGGCGTGTCCGAGCTGGGTGGCTTCCCGCTCGAGGACCTCAAGGTCCTGATCGCTGCACAGATCAAGAATTTCGATCCGAAGGTGCGGTTGCGGCATTTCAAGCGTGACAAGATCATAATGCACGCCGACCGCTACTCGTGGTTCGCCGCGGCCGCCGCGGACGAGGCCGTCAAGCAGTCCGGTCTCGAAGCACCGTTCGCCAATCCCTATCGCTCGGCGTGCATCATCGGCTCCGGCGCAGGCGGCCTCGTGACCTTCGAGAAGGCCTATCGGGATCTGTTCATCGAGAACAAGCGTGCCACCCATCCGCTGACGCTGCTGCGGATCATCGGCTCGTCGGCCTCGGCTCATGTCGGCATCGAGTTCGGCGTCAAGGGGCCGACTTACGCCACCTGCAGCGCTTGCTCGACGGCGACGCATGCGATCGGAGCGGCGCGCGACTATATCAAACATGGTCTCGTCGACGTCGCGATCGCCGGTGCATCAGAATCGGTGATCAACTACGGGACGATGAAGGCCTGGCAGGCACTGCACGTGCTGTCGCCGGAGGGCTGCTTCCCGTTCGCAAAGAAGCGCAACGGAACCGTTCTGGGTGAAGGGGCGGGCATCCTGCTGCTGGAATCGCTCGAGCATGCCCAGGCACGCGGCGCGAAGATCCTGGCCGAGATCAAGGGCTATGCCATGACATCGGACAGCAAGGACATGGTCAATCCCGATATCGAAGGCCCTGCCGAGGCAATGCGGCTGGCGCTAGAGGATGCGGGGCTTGCGCCGACGGACATCGACTATCTCAACGCACACGGCACGGCGACGACGATCAACGACCGCAACGAGACCAACGCGATCAAACGGGTGTTCGGCGCTTACGCACAGAAACTGCCGATCTCCTCGACCAAGTCCATGCATGGCCATCCGCTCGGCGCTGGTGGCGGCATCGAGGCAGTGGCCTGCATCAAGGCGATGGAGGAGGGCATCCTGCCGCCGACCATCGGGCTCGACGAGGCCGATCCCGAGTGCGATCTCGACTACGTGCCCAACGTCGCGCGTTCCAAGAAGGTCACGCATGTCATGTCGAACTCGTTCGCGTTCGGCGGTCTCAATGCGGTGCTCGTATTCGGGCCGGCCCCGTAAGCCGTAGGTAGGCACGGGGGCGAGCAGGGACAAGGAACCAATCTGCCAGGCGCAAGCAGGGGAATCGCATGAACGATTTCACCCGGCACCGGTGACGAGACTTTCGAGGTAGGCGTCGTCCCAGGCGGCGAGGCGGCGTTTGACGCGCATGGAGTTTTTGTCGGCCTTGGCTCGCATCAGGTTGGCCGCGATGTGCTTGATCGT
>CAMAYR010000272.1 GCA_945862355.1 Devosia equisanguinis
GAAATCCGGATGGATGCTTGGCGTAGTGACCGATGAGATCCCCGGTGTATGGCCCAAAGCCTCGAACCGTGCGAGCCGACGGCCTTCTGCCTCGAACGCATTGACCGGGAAAGTCTCGAAACTACGGCCGCCGGGGTGCGCAACATGGTAGCGGCACCCTCCGATCGATCGCCCGGTCCAGGTGTCGTGCACGTCGAACGTAAGCGGAACGTGCGGCGTAATGGTCGGATGCAGGCACGCTGGCGGCCTCCACGCCCTGTAGCGCACGCCGGCCACGGCCTCGCCGTTGGTCCCGGTCGGGGCAAGCGGCAGCGCATAGCCGTTGCAGGTGACCCTCGATCGCCCGGCGGCATCGCCCACGACGCGCACTTGAAGCCGCTCGAGTGAGCTGTCGACGTACCGCGCGGTGCCGCCGACGACCCCCTCCTCGCCCAGAACGTTCCACGGCTCGAGCGCCTGCCGGATCTCGACCTGCAAGCCGCCCTGCTCGATCCGCCCCAGCATCGGGAACCGGAATTCCAAGTGGGGCTTGAACCAGGCCGGATCCAACTTGATGCCGGCGCCTGCCAGATCATCGAGCACGGATACGAAGTCCTGCCAGAGAAAATGCGGCAGCACGAACCGGTCGTGCAGCGCGGTCCCCCACTTCACCAGCGGTCGCCGGTACGGCTTGTCCCAGAACCACGCGATCAACGCCCGCACCAGCAACTGCTGGGCGAGGCTCATGCGGGCGTGCGGCGGCATCTCGAAGGATCGGAACTCGACGAGCCCGAGCCGCCCCGTCGGGCCGTCCGGCGAGAACAGCTTGTCGATGCAGATCTCCGCGCGATGTGTATTGCCCGTCACGTCGACGAGCAGGTTCCGGAAGATGCGATCGACCAGCCACGGCGGTGTCGCGTCTCTCACCTTGAACACTTCCGCAAGTGCGATCTCCAGCTCGTAGAGCTGATCGTGTCGCGCTTCGTCCAAACGCGGCGCCTGGCTCGTCGGTCCAATGAACATGCCCGAGAATAGGTATGAAAGTGAGGGGTGATTCTGCCAGAACGTGACGACGCTCGCCAGCAGATCCGGCCGTCGCAGGAACGGGCTGTCGGCTGGTTTCGCGCCGCCGATCACGATGTGGTTGCCGCCCCCCGTGCCGCTGTGCCGGCCGTCGAGCATGAACTTCTCGGTGCCGAGCCGGCTGGCCCGCGCATCGTCGTAGAGCGCCGTCGTGATTTCGACGAGCTCCTCCCAGTCGAGGGACGGGTGGATATTGACCTCGATCACGCCGGGATCGGGCGTCACCTTTATCACGCCGAGGCGCGGGTCGGCCGGCGGTGCATAACCGTCGAGGCGGATCGCCTGGCCGGTTCGCCGCGCAGTCTCCTCGAGCGCCGCGGTGAGAGCTGCGTAGTCCTCTGCGTCCTCGAGCGGCGGCATGAATACATAGAGATACCCATCGCGCGGCTCGATGGCCATCGCAGTGCGCACGCTGCCGACGATGTCGTTCGCCGCCATCGGCCCGTTGGTCGGCGTCTGCAGCGTGACGGTGCGGCGTTGCCGCCGCAATGCCTCGCGATCAGCGAGCGGCCCGCGATCCATTATCGGCTCGGCCGGCTGCACGTGCGGGAAGTCGATCGGTGGAAGGAATGGCAGGCTGCCTAGCGGCAGGCGATAGCCGATCGCGGAGTCCCCCGGTGCGAGGAATAGCCGTCCGCGTCGGAACGCCCACCGCTCCGTCACCCAGCGTCGGCCCTTGTCCTGGGTCTGCCACACCTGGATGGGCAGCACGTATCCAGCAGGCCGCGACAGCCCGCGCTCGAACACGGCGACGAGACGCGCCCGCTCCTGCGGATCTTCCAGCTTGTTGTCGGGTGGGGTGACGCCGATCGGCAGCTTCTGCTCGGCGAGCGCGAAATGTCCGACGTCCTCGAACGCCGGGATGGCGCTGTCCTTGGGCAGCCCGAGCTGATTGCACAGCTCCGCCGCGAACCGCGTGGCATGCTCGGCAGTCGCGGCCCGCTTCGGCGCCTCCCGCTCGATCAGCTTATCATCCTCCCACAACGGCTGGCCATCGCGCCGCCAGTAGACCGCATAGGACCAGCGTGGCAGTTGCTCGCCGGGATACCACTTGCCCTGACCGTAGTGCAGCAGACGGCCTTTGCCGAACCGGTCGCGCAGGCGGCGCACCAGGCTCTCCGCATAGCGTTGCTTGGTCGGACCGACCGCGGCGTTGTTCCATTCCGCGCCGTCCATGTCGTCGATCGACACGAACGTCGGCTCGCCACCCATGCTGAGGCGCACGTCGCCGGCCTTCAATCGGGCGTCGACCTTGCGGCCCGTATCGACGATCGCCTGCCATTGCTCGTCGCTGTAAGGCAGCGTTACGCGTGGGGTCTCGCGAACACGCTGCACCGACATCTCGAAATCGAACGAGACCTCCGCGATCTCGTGTGCGCCGCTGATCGGCGCAGCGCTCGATGGCTTCGGCGTGGCTGCGAGCGGAATATGGCCCTCGCCCGTCAGCAGTCCCGATGTCGGATCGAGGCCGATCCAGCCCGCTCCTGGAACATAGGCCTCCGCCCAGGCGTGCAGGTCGGTGAAGTCCTGCTCGGCGCCCGTCGGTCCGTCGAGCGACTTCATGTCGGCCTTGAGCTGGATCAGGTAGCCGGACACGAAGCGCGCCGCCACGCCCAGTCGGCGCAGGACCTGCACCAGCAGCCAGCCCGAATCGCGGCACGAGCCCGAGCCGAGCTTCAGCGTCTCCTCCGGCGTCTGAACGCCCGGCTCCATGCGGATGAGATACTTGATCTCCGATGCGAGCTGCCGGTTGAGGTCGCAGATGAAATCGATCGTCGTCTTGCCCGCGCCCTTGTCCAGTCCGGCCATGTAGCGTTCGAGCAGCGGGCCGCCCGCGCTCGGCACGAGATAAGGCTTCAACTCGTCGGCTAGCTCTTCGTCGTAGCGGAACGGCCAGCCCGACGCGCTCTCCTCCACGAAGAAGTCGAACGGATTGATTACCGCCATGTCTGCGACGAGATCGACCGTGACGGACAGCTCGCGGCATTTCTCCGGCACCACGATCCGCGCGAGGAAGTTTCCGAACGGGTCTTGTTGCCAGTTGATGAAGTGCTCGGCCGGCGAGATGCGCAGCGAGTAGGCCAGCACTGGGGTACGGCTGTGCGGCGCCGGCCGCAGTCTGACGACGTGAGGGGCGAGAGCGACCTGCCGATCGTATCGGTAGGTGGTGCGGTGCGTGAGGGCGACGTGAAGTGTCATTGATGGCCCGTCGGTGTGGCGAGCACGCGCCGTGGCGCGTCAGCTCTGGGTCTGGCTCTGCCCGCCAGCCGGAGTAGCGCCGGGGTGAGAGCCCGTTGGCGCATCAGCGGTCTCTGCCGACAATGGGGAAGGCGGGGTTGTGCGGAAGAAGGCCTGGTCGATCTTGGCGCTCAGGGTCACCAGCGTGCGCTGCACCCAGTCGTTGAACTCGTGCAGTCGGCTCTCGAGCTTGCGGTCCGCGCCTGCCGCCTGCAATCCATCCATCAGGATCTCGCAGGCCTCCAGGGCAGCGCTGGCCTTCGGCAGCCGGAAGCCACTGCGCAGATCGTGCAGGCACCGCTCGATCTCGCGGGCGCAGAATCCTATGGAGCGCGGATGGCTTGGATTCAGGATGAGGAACCGCGCCACGCGGCCAGCCTCCGGGTTGCCGGGCTCGAGACGGCGAAACGCCTGATAGGCCGACGCGGTGCGCAGGATCGTCGTCGCGAACACGAACTCGTCGGAAACGAGGCGCACAGCCCCGCTCGAGTCGTTTTGCGCGAACTTGACATCCAGCAGCCGGCTGGTCTGGTCCGCGCGTTCGATGAGCTGGCCCAGCTTGAAGAAAACATAGCCCTCGTCGCGGAACAGCGTGCCTTCCGCGGTACCGACCTGCGCGAGGCAGCCGGCACGAATTGCCGAGCAGGTTCGTGGAAGTTGCGCGGGCTCGATGTCGCGCAAGCCAAGCTCCAGCGTCGAGGCATGGAATGCATTGAGCTGAACCCACATCTCGAGCGGAATGTAGGGCCTGAGCGAGCGCGCGTTCTCCCGAGCCATATGCAACGACGATCGAATGGAGCCGGCATTCTCTGCGTCGAGCAGGTAGAACGAGATGACATTGCTCGTCGAGTAGTCGTAGCGCTTCTTGAAGCGGTCGTGGTCGGCGTGAAGCGTCAGCAGCCACGCCCAGCCCGTCTCCTCGTCCTGACCGCCGAACGAGGACTGCATCTCGATGACACGTGCGAGCGAGGCACTGCGCTCCAGGTATCGCGCCAGCCAGAAAAGGCTCTCCGCGTATCGCGAAAGTATTTTCACTGCTCGTCCACCAGCACCCAGGTGTCCTTGGTGCCGCCGCCCTGAGAGGAGTTGACGATGATCGAGCCTTCCCTGAGGGCAACGCGCGTAAGCCCGCCGGGCAGCACCCAGGTCTCGCGGCCGGTGACGGCATATGGCCTCAGATCGACGTGACGCGGACGTGCTCCGCCGTCTGCCAGCGTCGGCACCACTGATAGATCGATCATGGGCTGACTGATGAAGTTGGCAGGATCGGCTTCGAGCGCCGCCGCCGCCTCCGCCAGCTCGGCCTTGCTCGACTTCGGCCCCACCACGATGCCATAGCCGCCCGACTCGCCGACCGGCTTGAGCACCAGCTTGTCGAGGTTGGCGCGCGTGAAGGCGAGGCCCTCCGGCTCCCCGCAGATGTGCGTCTCGACATTGGCCAGGATGGGTTCCTGGTCGAGATAGTAACGGATGATGCGCGGCACATAGGCATAGACGGCCTTGTCGTCCGCAACGCCCGTACCGATCGCGTTGGCGAGCGTTACTGTGCCCTTGCGGACGGCACGCATCACGCCGGGAACCCCGAGCATCGAGGTCGGCTCGAACACCTCCGGGTCGATGAAATCGTCGTTGATTCGCCGATAGATGACGTGAACCGGAGAGGGGCCCGCGATGGTGTGCGCGAAGACCCGGTCGTTCTCGACGATGAGATCGCGACCTTCGACGAGCGGCACGCCCATTTCCCGGGCGAGGAACACATGCTCGAAGTAGGCGGAATTATAGACGCCCGGCGACAGCAGCACGACGTTCGGCTTGTCGACGCCGGTTGGCGCGACCTCGCAGAGCTTCTCGTGCAGCCGCTGGCCATAATCGGAGACCGGCCGCACCTTGAGGCCCCGCATCAGGTCGGGAAACGCCCGCTGCATGAGGTGGCGGTTTTCCACGACGTAGGAGACGCCCGACGGGCTGCGCCCGTTGTCCTCCAGCAACGAGGAGCGTGCCATCGCCGCCCCGGACGATGTCGGTCCCACTGATGTGGATGTATGTATTGCAGGGCAGATCGAGCCCGATCATCTCCGGCCGGTAGCACGGGTTGCCGAGCACGAGCCCTGCGGGAACGACCCCGTCCTTCAGGATCTTCTGCTCGTGGTATATGTCGTGCAGGAACAAGTTGAGCGCTGCCACGCGCTGTTTCACACCGGTTTCGATCTGCTGCCAGTCTTGCGCGGTCACCACGCGGGGGATGACGTCGAACGGCAGGATACGGTCGATGGCGTCCTTCTCGGTGTAGACGGTGAACGTGATACCGAGGTTGAACAGCTCCCGCTCGGCGTCGCTGGCGCGCTGTCTGAGCTTGACGAGATCGCTCGTCTCCAGGGCGTGCCAAAGCGGTGCGAGTTGCTTGCTGGGCTGCCCCTTGTTCGCGAGTAGCTCGCAGTACTGGCTGCCTGGAGTGTATCCATCCAGAGCAGATGAGTGCTTACGATCCCTGAAGGCAGCAATCTGAGCCATATGTGAGTTCCGTCGAGCACATCGAGAGGCCGCACGTCTCGATGGTGAAAGTACGATCATTTCGATTTGTTGTCTTGCTGAATCAGCGGGCAACCCGGTTGTGTTCGAGTGCGGTGCTGCATAAGTAAAACCTGAATCGGTGACTTTGCGCACCGTTCGGCTGGCTGCTTTGCAAGTGGCTGGATCGGGGTGGCCGGTGGCAGAAGGGCGAAAGCGCGCAGGCTTCGCACTTCGCGGGGGCGACACGCCCCGGCGGCTGGCACTGCGACGCTGGC
>CAMAYR010000273.1 GCA_945862355.1 Devosia equisanguinis
CTTGCTGCCGTCGATGCGCGCGCTTGGCGTGACGGCCTGCGGCCGGGCCTCGCGCGCGCCGCTGCGCGCGCTGTGCTGCCCGCGTTGCTGACCGCCCCGGCCGAGCGCGAGGCCGATCGCAGTGCGCTGGCTGCGCTGGCCGCGTGGTGCGGCCGCTACGGTCCTGCCCGCAACGTCGAAGGCTGCGATGGGCTGTGGGTGGATGCGAGCGGCGTCCCCCATCTGTTCGGAGGCGAGCAGGCCATGCTCGATGATCTCGTCCAGCGCCTCGCACGTGCCGGTATCACGGCGCGGACAGGCCTCGCCGACACGCCGGGTGCCGCCTTCGCGCTCGCCCGCTTTGCTGCCGTCGACGCGGCCCCCTCGCGTATCGCTGCCCCCGGCGCGGCGCGCGCGGCGCTGGCGCCCCTTCCGGTCGAGGCGCTGCGGCTGCCGCCGGCCGCCACGCTGCTTCTGGGCCGGCTGGGGCTCAGGCGCATCGGACAGCTCTATGCCGTGCCGCGCGATGCCTTGGCCCAGCGTTTCAGGTCAGCCCCCGCCGGCCGCTCGGGCGCCAGGCGCCGGGAGCGCGAGGCCGCGCTGATGGCCGGCACCGTGCTCGCCCGCCTCGATCAGGCGCTTGGTCTGGCACCTGATCCGCGCGCGCCGCTCACCGAGCCCCCGCAACATATCGCCCGGCGTCTGTTCGCCGAGCCACTCGTCACCGCCGCGGGTGTGGCTGCCGCGCTCGACGATCTCGCGCGCGATCTCGCCGGCCGGCTCGAGGCACGCGGCGAGGGCGGCACTCGTTTTGCGCTTTCGCTTTACCGGGCGGACGGCTCCGGCCAGCAGGTCTCGATCGGTGCGAGCCGTCCCTGCCGCGATGCCGGTCACTTGATTGCGCTGTTCGCCGAGAAGATCGATCGGCTCGACGCCGGCTTCGGCATCGATGCGATGACGCTCGCAGCGATCCACGCCGAGCCGCATGCTGCTCATCAGGTCGCGCTTCTGCGGAGTGGCACTGCTGCCAGTGAGACCGGGGTGGCCGCTCTCGTCGACCGGCTGTCGAACCGTCTCGGCGCCGCCCGCGTCTTCCACCTGGCCGTCGCTGAAAGCCACATTCCCGAACGAGCACAGCGCCGCATCGCGGCCCTCGCTGCGCCGTCACCGCAGGCTATGGCCCACCGGCGTCCGCAGATGGCTCGGCCATTCCTGCTCCTGCCCGTGCCCGAGCCGATCGCTGTGCTGGCCGAGGTGCCGGAGGGGCCGCCCAGGCTGTTCAAATGGCGCCGTCTGGTCCACCGCATCGCGCGCGCGGAAGGCCCAGAGCGGATCGAGCCGGAATGGTGGCGCGCTATCGGCCGTTCCCTGGCGGGCACGGGTCCGCCGCTGGCGATACACCTCGCGCGACCGCGTGATTATTACGCTCTGGAGGACGAGCAGGGCGGCCGTTTCTGGGTGTTCCGTGCCGGCCTTTACGGGCGGGAGGAGGCCGAAGGCGGTACAGAAAGCGATGCCGAAGCGGGCGGAGACGAGGCTGCGGCAGGGCAGCCGCGCGGGACGCCGCCTCCTGTCTGGTTCATGCACGGGGTGCTCGGATGAGGAGCCGTCAGTTTCCCGCCGTCTATGCCGAGTTGCAGGCGACGAGCAATTTCACCTTCCTGACCGGTGGCTCCCATCCACACGAGCTCGTCGCGCAGGCCAAGGCGCTGGGGCACTCCGCGATTGCCATTACCGATCGCAACACGCTTGCCGGTGTCGTGCGGGCACACCGCGCCGCCAAGCAGGCGGGCTTGCAGCTCATCGTCGGCGCTCGTCTCGATCTCGAGGACGCGCCGAGCCTGATCTGCCTGCCGACTGACCGCGCCGCCTACGGACGGCTGTCGCGGCTCCTGTCGCTTGGTCAGATGCGCGCGGAGAAGGGCAAGTGTGTCCTGCGCCTCGCCGACCTTGCAGCTCACGCTGAGGGCCAGATTCTGATCGCGCTGGCGCCGGAGGATTTCGCGCCTGTGGCGCGAGATGGCTGCCGCCCTCACCCGCTTGGGGGATGTATCCCCCAAACCTCCTCTATTTTTTCCATCAAGGAAAAAGCGGGAGGTCCGGAGGGTGGGGCGTGGGGCGGCAGCGCCGCTCGCGCGCGTGACGCGACCTCCACGACGAACGTCGCCATCAGCGCTCTCCCCGCCACTTCGGTGACGTTCGAAGCCGACCTCCATCGCCTGCGCGCGAGCCTGCCCGGCGCCCGCCTCCACCTCGCCGCCTCCCACCTCTACCGCGGCGACGACCGCGCTCGCCTCGCCGTGCTCGACCGCCTCGCGCGCGCAGCCCGCACGCCGCTCGTCGCGACCGGCGACGTCATTTATCACGCACCACATCGCCGTCCGCTCGCCGACGTGCTGACCGCTATCCGCGAAGGTACCACCGTCGCCGCCGCCGGCGCGCGCCTTGACCCCAACGCCGAGCGCCACTTGAAGCCACCCGCCGAGATGGCGCGCCTGTTCGGCGGCTTCGAGCGCGCCATCACGCGCACCATCGAGATCGCGCAGGCTTGCCGCTTCTCCCTCGACGAACTCGTCTACGAGTACCCCGACGAGCCTGTCCCAGCGGGCAAGACCGCACAGGCGCATCTGGAGGATCTCACCTGGGAAGGGGCGCGGGTGCGTTTTCCCGCCGGCGTTCCGGCCAAGGTCGCCGACACGCTGGGAAAGGAGTTCGCGCTCATCGCGCAACTTTCCTACGCGCACTACTTCCTCACCGTGCACGACATCGTCGCCTTCGCGCGCTCGCGCGCCATCCTCTGCCAGGGTCGTGGCTCCGCGGCCAACTCGGCGGTGTGCTACTGTCTTGGCGTCACGGCGGTGAACCCCACCGAGGTCGACTTGTTGTTCGAGCGCTTCGTCTCGCCCGAGCGCCGCGAGCCGCCCGACATCGACGTCGACTTCGAGCACGAGCGGCGCGAGGAGGTGATCCAGTACATCTACGCCCGCTACGGCCGCCACCGCGCCGGCCTTGCCGCCACCGTCATCTCCTACCGCGCGCGCTCGGCGGTGCGCGAGGTCGGCAAGGCGATGGGGTTGAGCCAGGACACGGTCGCAGCGCTGGCAGGCATGGTGTGGGGCACCCGGTCCGGCGGCGTCCTGCCCGAGAAGCACATCCGCGAGGCAGGTCTCGATCCGGCCGATCCGCTGCTCGCCGCGACCATCGAGCTGGCCTCCGAGCTGACGGGTTTCCCACGCCATCTTTCCCAGCACGTCGGCGGCTTCGTGCTGACGCGCTCGGCGCTGACCGAGGTCGTGCCGGTCGGCAATGCGGCGATGGAGGACCGCACCGTCATCGAGTGGGACAAGGACGATCTGGCGGCGCTGGGGTTGCTCAAGGTCGACGTCCTGGCGCTCGGCATGTTGTCGTGCGTCCGAAAGGCGTTCGCGCTTCTCGATGCGCATCATCGCCGGCCGATGTCGCTCGCCGCGATCCCGCGCGAGGATGCGGCCGTCTACGACATGCTGTGCAAGGCGGATTCGGTCGGCGTGTTCCAGGTCGAAAGCCGTGCACAGATGAACATGCTGCCGCGCCTGAAGCCGCGCACATTCTACGACCTCGTGATCGAGGTGGCGATCGTGCGCCCCGGCCCGATCCAGGGCGACATGGTGCATCCCTACCTGCGCCGCCGCAGCGGCCTCGAGGCCGAGAGCTATCCTTCGCCTTCGCCGGCGCACGGGCCGGGAGATGAGCTGCGCCAGATTCTCGGCAAGACGAAAGGCGTGCCCTTGTTCCAGGAGCAGGCGATGCGGATCGCGATGGTGGCCGCGAAATTCTCTGACGCGGAGGTCAACGAGCTCAGGAAATCGATGGCCACCTTCCGCCGTGTCGGCACTATCGGCCGGCTTGAGGAGAGGATGGTGGAGCGCATGGTCGCGCGCGGCTACGACCGCGGCTTCGCCGAGCGCTGTTTCAACCAGATCAAGGGCTTCGGCGAATATGGCTTCCCCGAGAGCCACGCGGCGAGCTTCGCGCTTCTCGTCTACGCTTCGGCCTGGCTGAAATGCCACTATCCCGCAGCCTTCGCCTGCGCGCTGCTGAACTCCCAGCCGATGGGCTTTTATGCCCCTGCCCAGATCGTGCGCGATGCCCGCGAGCACGGCGTCACCGTGTTGCCCGTGGACGTGAGCCACTCCGATTGGGACTGCACGCTGGAGGAAGGTGACGGCTTACAGGGGGCAGTGGACCAGGACATAGCGCTGCGTCTGGGGCTGCGCCAGATCGATGGCCTCAACGAGGGGGAGGCGCGGCGGATAGCAGCGATGCGCGATGATCTCAGCCCCGCCGGGTCCGACACCTACCGCAGCGTCCACGACCTGTGGCGCCGGGCGCGCATCAGGCCGGCGACGATGGAGCGGCTCGCCGCCGCCGATGCCTTCCGCTCGATCGGGCTCGACCGGCGCCAGGCGTTGTGGGAGGTCAAGGCATTGTCAGAACCCGAGCCGCTGCCACTGTTCGCCTGGAGCGACACGCGCGAGACGGGACCAGAGCCTGCCTTCGCGTTGCCCGAGACGCCGCTCGGCGAGCACGTCGTGATCGATTACCAGACGCTGCGTCTCTCCCTGAAAGCCCATCCCATGAGCCTCCTGCGCGCGCGCTTCCAGGCCGCACGCGCGCTCGCCTGCTCCGACCTGCGCGGCATGAAGGACGGCGCGCGCGTCATGGTCGCCGGCGTCGTTCTGGTACGCCAGCGGCCCGGCAGCGCCAAGGGCGTCGTGTTCATGACGATCGAGGACGAGACCGGCGTCGCCAACACGGTGATCTGGCCAAAGACGCTGGAGCGATTCCGCAAAGTGGTGATGACCGCCCGCCTGATCCTGATCCGTGGGCGCATCCAGCGGCACGAGGACATCATTCACGTCGTCTCCGCAGAGCTCATCGATCGCAGCGACTGGCTCGACGACCTGACCGAGCAGCGCGAGGCGATGCCCGTCCCCATCGCTAATGCCGACGAGGTGCTGAGGCCCGACCCCGGCTCGGCGCGCGGCAAGGCATCAGCTCGTGACCATCCCCGCTTCCAAGGTCACCCGCGCGACACCCGCGTGATCCCCAAATCGAGGGATTTCCATTGAGCACCACCCATTCAGATTCCATCGCTTCCAGTCCCCTCCGTCCAAGTCGGGCCCTCCGCGACCGATCCGACTGCGCTGCCTTGCGGCCTTTCCGTCGCTGGCTCCTGCGGGGTAGAACCGCATTGGCCCCACACCATTCAGGCGCACCCCGTGACCCAGCAGCCCGACCACTGCAAACCAAACCGCCTGCGGCGCTTACTATCCCGCATGGCAACGGCGGCAGTGCTGCTCGTGGTGCTTGCGCCCTCGCTTCAGGCACAGCGCAGTGGCCGGGATGCCGGCCCACCGCCGCGTCCGCCAGGTCCTTTCGAGACCGACGGCGCCGTGACCCTCGAGCCCAAGTCGCTCGCTCATGCCCGCCGCCACATGATCGCTGCGGCCAACCCCTATGCGGCCGAAGCAGGCCGCGCCATCCTCCGCGCAGGCGGCAGCGCGGTCGATGCCGCCATCGCCGCACAGATGGTGCTGGGCCTCGTCGAGCCGCAGTCATCAGGTATCGGCGGTGGCGGCTTCCTTCTTCACTGGACCAACCGCACCCGCCGCCTCGCCGCCTACGACGGCCGCGAGACGGCGCCCTCGCGCATCGCCCCCGACGTATTCTTGGGCAGCGATGGTCGTCCGCGCGACTTCTGGGAGGCGGTCACCAGCGGGCAGAGCGTCGGCGCGCCGGGTCTCGTCGCGATGCTGGCGATGGCACACGCACGGCACGGCAAAATGCCGTGGAAGGCGTTGATCGAGCCCGCGATCAGGCTCGCCGAGGACGGTTTTCCCGTGTCGCGCCGGCTCAATGGACTGTTGGCGCAGCGCGGACCGGAACGGTTCGCTCCAACCGCCCGAGCCTACTTCTTCGACGACAACGGCAAACCTCTGGCAGTCGGCAA
>CAMAYR010000274.1 GCA_945862355.1 Devosia equisanguinis
CCAGGGGAACTCACCGCCAGTGAGAACAAGCTGATCGCGGCAGGGTGCGATGTCGTGCAGGGCTCGGCCGGCTGGCACACCCCGCAAGGCAACTCCGAGCCCGAGATGATCGCGATGGCGCTCGGGGCGGAAGCGCTGATGGGAACGTCTATCCGCTCCACGCCCATCACGCGGCGGATCATGGAGGCGTGCCCGGACCTGCGGATCGTCGCGAAGTACACGATCGGTTACGACGACGTGGACGTGGATGCGGCCACCGAGCTCGGAATCATCGTCACCCACAGCCCGACCGAGGCCAACTGGGGCGGCGTCGCGGAAGGCTCGGTGGCGATGATGCTAGCCATGCTCAAGAAGGTGCGCGAGCGCGACGAGGCGATGAAGGCTGGCAAGTGGCGCAGCAAGGATCTGCAGGGCACCTACGTCGGCAGCCGGATGCAGGACGGTTACGAGGGCATTACGATCGGGATCATCGGACTTGGGCGCATCGGGCGGCGGCTGACGGATCTGTTGCGGCCTTGGCGCGTGAAAGTTCTGGCCTATGATCCTTATTGTGAGGTGGCGCGGTTCACGCTGTCGGGCGTCGTGCGGTCGAATCTCGAGACGCTGCTCGCGACGTCGGATGTGGTGAGTATCCACTGCACGCTCAATGACAGCTCCCGCAAGCTGATCGATGCTCGTACACTCGCGATGATGAAGCCGACAGCGATCCTGCTCAACGCCGCGCGCGGCGGTATCGTCGATGAGGTGGCGCTTGTGGAGGCGATCGAGAAAGGCACGATCGCGGGCGCGGCGCTGGACGTGTTCGAGGACGAGCCGCTGCCGGCTGCTTCGCCGCTGCGCAAGCTCGGTCACAAGGTGTTGTTGTCGGCGCACATGGTCAGCGGCAATTACGCCAGCGGTATAAAGCCCGGTGCAGTGTGGGCGGCGGACAACGTGATGGCCGCGCTGCGCGGCGAGCTGCCGGAGAACATCGTAAATCCGGAGGTGCTGCCGCGCTGGAAGCAGAGGTTCATCTCGAAGCCGATCATCGCGGGCAAGTGATACCGCCGAGCGGAAGTCGTGACTTGTTGCTCTGTCCGCTCGGCGAGGCCGCGACTGCGGCCCGGCGCAAGCGCCGCAGCGAAAGTGAAGACCCATGTAGTGGGTCGAAACTTTCGCTCGAGGGTATGAGAGAGCCCAATGCTACTGGCTGATACATCCCGTACACTGAAAGTTCGACTTCCGTTGTCCTGTGGTGGGACGGTATCAGCTTTTGCTTGCGTGCAGCAGCGACACCAACTCACCCGCGTCATTCGTCCTTGAAGCCGTACTCGGGAATGCCCTGCTCGTTGCCGTAATACTCGAACGGCAGGAACTTGCCCGACAGCGTCATCCGCACACGGTCGCCCTTCGGATTCGGCTCGCGCTCGAAGTCGATGTTGAAGTCGATCGCCGGCATGGTGCCGTCGCCGATTTCTTCGCGGCGACTTTGGCGACGGATCTGCACAATACTTTGCTCGTCAGCTCTGGGCAGGGCTTTGCATAGATCGGCTCGTCACCGTCACATTCGCCGGCGTGCCTTGATGGCCGCCGACAGGGTGCCCTCGTCCAGATAATCGAGTTCGCCGCCGACGGGTACACCTTTGGCCAACTCCGACACCGCTACCTCCGTGCCTGCGAGAGCATCGCGCAGGTAGTGGACGGTGGAGGCGCCCTCGACCGTGGAAGACAGGGCGATGAGCACTTCCGTGACGACGGGATCGCTCGCGCGCTCGATCAGCTTGGGTATGTTCAGCCGGTCAGGACCGATGCCGTCGAGCGGGGAAAGATGCCCGCCCAGCACATGATAGCGTGCGTTGATCACACCGGCCCGCTCCAGCGCCCACAGGTCGCCGATCTCCTCGACCACGACGATCAACGATGCATCGCGCCGCTCGTCGCGGCAAATCGAGCAGGGCTGCAGCGTATCTATGTTGCCGCAAGTCTGGCATTCCGAGAGCCGCTCGGCCGCATCCCTCAACGCATCGGCAAGCGGCAACAGCAGCTCGTTGCGCCGCTTGACGAGGGACAGGGCCGCCTTGCGCGCGGAGCGATGACCGAGCCCGGGAAGCCGACCCAGAAGCTGGATCAGTCGCTCGATCTCGGGGCCTGCGATCTTGCGCGACATCGTGATTGGGGTGTTCAGGTCGTCGGGGGCGTCGGGAGGTGACGGGGTGTCGAAAGTGGAAGCATCAGTGGCGGGGCAACTTGCCCGCGCGGCACTCCGATCGCAAAGCCATGCGCTTTACTTGAATGCGATCAGACGCGCGTTATCCGTCAGGATGAACATGCTACCGCCGGCAACAACCGGTGAGATGAACGTCGGTGCCCCGACGCTCGCCTGACTGGCGACACGTCCCGTGGTTGCGTCGACGCCGATCAGCCGGCCCTTGGCGGAGACGACCCAGAGCTGACCGCCGGCCAGTGTTGGACCCGACCAGATATTGCTGTCCGGGAGCTTCGTCGTCCACAACGTCTGCCCGTCTCGACGATTGAGACACAGCAGTTTGCCGCCGGTGTCGAGGATGAATACGTAGTCGCCTGCAACCGATGGAGCCTGAACGCTGGGAATGTCGACCGACCATATGCGCTCGCCGTTGCGGGCCTGCAGCGCTGCCGTGCGTCCGCCGTGTGCGGTGGCAAAGACGATGCCGCGATCGATCACCGGTCGTGCCGCATCGCTCAGTGCGCCGATTGCCGTGCCGCCGCGCGCGCGCGTCAGCGATTCGGTCCAGACCTGCTCGCCGGTGCCGAGCTTGAAGCCGACCACCTCACCGCTCGGAAACGGTGCGACCAGGATGTCGCCGTCGATTGCCGGGCTGGGGCTGCCGATGAGGCTCGCCTGCTCGGTCGTCCCGCGTGCGGCCCACAACTCACTGCCGTCACTGCCCGCGAGCGCTAACACCTTGCCTTCTGTGGTGATGGCGTAGATGCGGTCGCCGACTGCGGTGGGGGCGGCCCTGATCGGCGCGCTCTGCTGCTTCGTCCACTGCACCTTGCCGGTTTTCGGATCGAGCGAGGCGACCGTGCCGTAGCCGGTGGCGACATAGAGCTTGCCGTTGTCCGCCGCTATGCCGCCGCCGTAGCCGCCACCGACGCTACTCGAGCCGATCGTGAACATGCTGCCGGCCTTGCGCTCGCTGTCGGGAACGAGCGATGTCCGCCAGATCACAGAGCCGCCAGTGGCGGAAAACGCGCTGACGCGAGCGTCAGCGTCCAGTGTGTAGACGCGGCCGTCGTAAATGATCGGGTTCGCGGTCACTTTGCCGGTTTTGCCCGAGCCGGTGCCGGCACTGGCGCTCCAGGCGACTTTCGGCGTCGTGGCGAGTGCTGGATGGCCCGGCGCATTGGTCGGCGTGCCGCCCGGTTGCGGCCAGCCGTCGTTCGCCGATGGCGGCGGCAGAAGTATCGGCCGATCCGCCGGGGCCAGGGTGTTCGCAATGCTGCCCGTCGTCTCCATGATCGGCATGCGCCTGCCGGGCAGTGGTGGATCAGTCTTGGCGAAGGGGTTCATGTCGCTAACCTTGGGCAGCGATAGCCCTTCGGACATCGAGCAGCCCGCAGCGACGAGCGCGGAGATGCTGGCGAGAACGCAGCCGGCCAACAGCCTGCGACGGCTGCCCTGGGCGTCGCTTGCTTGCCGGCGATCACTCACCGACGGTTGCTCATCACGCCCCATCTACGGGCCCTCATTTGCTTTTGGCCGCGCCCCCTTTGGGCGGTGCCGACTTGCCGCGAGGCGGCTCTTTGACTGGTGCGGGAGCCTGCTTGACGGGGGCCGGCTCCGCGACCTTCTCGAGCTCGACCTTGCCGGGCGCCGTGCGCGCAAGCTCCGCCGAAACCACCAAATTCATCAAAGCTCCGGCCCGCTCGCGCATATCGTTGGGCGCACGCGGATCGGCAGAGAGTGGCGCCAGCACGGAACGAGCCTCGTCCAGCTTTCCAGAGCGCAATGCCGCCACTCCCAAAAGCTCACGAGCCAGATATCGCCACGGATTCGTGTCACCAATGAGATCGTTGAGGCGATTCTGCACGTCGGTAAAGTCGGCGCTGTCGATTTTCAACGACATGCTTTGCAGGCGTGCAAAATCCTTGACGAGCTGATCGCTCGAGTTGGCGGCGGCCGCATCGAAAGCCGTGACGGCTGCATCGGTCTTGCCTTCCTTGGCCGCTTGCCCTGCAAGTGCGAGCTGGGCCAGGGCGGCGTAACTCCCGCTGGCGCTCGAGCCGATCGTCTGGAGGAGCTTGCCGGCATCGTCCAGCTTGCCGGCACTCGCCAGATCGAGGGCCTCCTCGAACTGCTGGCCCGCGTGCTCGGCGGTGGCGATCTTGCTCCCCTCCCACCATTTATAGCCGCCGATGCCGACCAGCACGGCAAGAGCTGCGCCGATGATGTAGGTGCCGTACTGGGCCCACAGCTTCTTGAACTGCTCGCGACGAAGCTCCTCGTCGACCTCGCGCATCAGCGCGTCGCGTTCCATGGTCATCGGCAGGCGTACTCCGGGATGGGCCAATTCAGATCAAGCGAATAGCCAATAGGTCGGTCGCCGTCGAGGGGCGAGCCCCGCACCCGGTTCAGGGCGGCACCTCCGGCGATGGCACGATATTACACGATGACCCGGACGAGTGCGACGCGTTTCCGGCGAAATTGCGGCCCGCCGGGCTCGTCGGCGGGAGCGGGGCCGCCTCGGCGTGCGACCTCGCCATCTGTGGGCGCAGGACGATCACTTGCGTGGTTTCGCCGCGGAATTCGGTGCAACGGCGGCTTTCTGAGCCGCCGCCTGGGTGGCGCTCATGGCATAGGTGTGCTCTACCGCCGGGAACGCGCGTTGCTTCACCTCCTCGGCGTAGTCGCGGATCGCGCCTTCGATCTGCTCGCCGATCGTGCCGTACTTCTTGACGAACTTCGGCACCCGCGGCGACAGCCCGAGCATGTCCTCCATCACCAGGATCTGGCCGTCGCAGTCGGCGGAAGCGCCGATGCCGATCGTGGGGATCGCAATCGATCTGGTGATGCGCTCGGCGAGGGGCGCCGGGATGGCCTCCAGCACGACGGAGAAGGCGCCTGCATCGGCTACCGCCTGGGCGTCGGCCTCCAACGCCGCCCACTGCGCGTCGGTTCGGCCTTGCACCTTGAAGCCACCCAACACGTTGATCGACTGCGGGGTCAGGCCGATGTGGGCCATGACCGGAATACCGCGATCGACGAGGTAGCGGATCGTCTCGGCCATGCGCCGGCCGCCCTCCAGCTTGACTGCGCCACAGTCGGTCTCCTTCATCACGCGTGCGGCGTTGCGAAAGGCGACCGACGGGCTCTCCTCGTATGAGCCGAACGGCATGTCGACGACGATCAGCGCGCGCCTGGCACCGCGGACCACCGCCTTACCGTGCATGATCATCAGCTCGAGTGGTACGGGGACGGTGGTCTCGTAGCCGTGCATCACCATGCCGAGGCTGTCGCCGACCAGCAGGAAGTCGCAGTACTTGTCGGCCAGCGCTGCCGTATGGGCGTGATAGGCCGTCAGCGAGACGATCGGCTCGACGCCTTTCTTGGCGGCGATGTCCGGCGCCGTGATGCGGCGCTGTGGGGTGGCTGGCTGGCTGGACATGGTGTGCGCTCCGTGGCGGCGGTCGGGTGCGACCTAGTCTGACAGGATATTGTGCAGCGCGGTGGTCCGCTACTACCGAACTTCCAGGACGCGGTCACACCCCGCGCGCGTGCGAACCGGGCTGCCGCTTTAGGAGGAGGGGGCGGGCAATTGCCACCAGCCGGATCACACCCACAACCATCGACGTTTTCGTAACCAACGGCTTCAGCCTTGGAAGGTACATGTTTCGCGGTATGGCGCTCGAAACCAAGGGTGTCTTTTCGGTTTTCACTTAGTTGTTTTGACTAAATAATGATTCTGAGTAATTAACCGCTCATCGAGCC
>CAMAYR010000275.1 GCA_945862355.1 Devosia equisanguinis
TGCAGCCACTCAACGACTTGATCATAGGCCCGGTCGGCCTGAGATTGAGCATCGGCCATGGCAGTCCCCATCGCGAATCAGAGGGACCTGCATAGATTCAGCAATCTCTCGCCTTGTCACTCACGGACTCATGCGATTGCCCTGCAGGCGCAAGCAGCGATGCTTGCGCCTTTTTGCCGTCGTGGCCATGATGCAGCATCAGGCTGCGGCTGCTTGCGGGCAGCATCTGGCGTCGGTCCTGGGAAGTGCAATCGCCGGAACGGCTGCAGTAACGACTGCAGTATTGGGTTTGTCGTGCTCTACACGCCCTCGGTGGTTCTATCTCGGACGATGGCGTTGTAGCGGGTCATCATCGAGCTACAGGTGCCATGCCGACGAACATCCTGCGAAAAGCGGCAGATCAGCGGACAGCTCAGGTGCAGAGCGGTCGGCGCAAAGGGGCTGCCTCCCGGCACGCGCTTCTCACCGTGGCGGGCGTGTCTATCCGCATCGTGCTCGCGGAGACGGCGACGGCCGATCTTATCTGGCGCGCGCTGCCGCTTCATTCGACGGCGGAGACCTGGGGGCGTTGCGTGCATTTCGAGGTGCCGTTGGAGACGGGGCGCGACCGGACGGCCAGGATCAACGGTGTGAAGGGCGAGATCTATTTCTGGGTCGAGGACGACCGGATAATGGTGCCGTTCGGCCCGACGCCGATCTCGCGGCCGGGGGAATGGCGGCTGCCGAGCCCTGCCAATGTCTGGGCGCATACGGTGGACGACGTTTCAGTGCTCGGCCGGGTTCGTCCCGGCGTCAAGGTGAGCCTCGTGGCGGCGTGAATTCATCGCACGGCGTCGATTCCGTCTAAGTTCGGTGTATTACTTAGTGTGGCGCTCCTGATATTTGGAGCCCGCCTACGGATGGATTCCGAGCAAATTTAAGAACCGGAACACTGGTGTGCGATCGTCCGGAGCGGTTCCGCCGAGGGCTTGCAGAGCACGACAAATCACAGGCTGGAGACGATCCTGCGGTTCCACTTCCGCCGGAAAATCTCCAGCGTCTCCAGCGCGGAGCGCAACGCAAATTGGCGAAAGAAGTCGGTGAGCGACCCGAGGTGCCGCTCAGGCACCAGGGGGCTATTTACAGCGGGGGCTTTTTCTCCAGCAGCATGACGGACGTGGCCTCGGTGGTGCTGCCGCTGTGGCTCGCGAGCATGGGCTATTCGACCGTCGTGATCGGTATCGTCGTCGGGGCGAAGCACGTGCTGCCGCTGCTGTTCGCGATCCACGGCGGATCGTTGATCGACAGGCTGGGCACCCGGCGGATGATGCTCGCCTTCGCCGCGGTGAGTGTGGCCGTACTGCCGATCTTCCCGCTGTCGCCCTTGGTGCCGATCATCGTGCTGCTGCAGATGCTGAACGGGCTGGCTTCGTCGATGTGCTGGATGGTGGCGCAGGCCTCGTTCGGGCGAGTGCTGATGGGGCATCCTGCTTTTGCGGGTCCATTCGCGTTTGCGCTGCGCATGGGCAGCTTCATCGGGCCGCCGCTCGCAGGGCTGGGGTGGGACCTGATGGGAGCGACGGGTGGGTTCGGCGTGCTGACCATCTGGGCGCTGGGCATGCTGGCGTCGGGGCTCGCGCTGCCCCGGTCCGACGATCCGAAGCTGGCTCACAGGATCGGCCTTTCGGACCTCGCGCCGCGCCTGTCGGACTACCGGTCGGCGTTTGCGCTGGCACTGGTGCCGGCCATGATGCTGGTGCTGATCATCTCGATTTTTCGCATTGCGGCCAGTAGCATCCAGGACGCGTTCTATCCGGTGTATCTCACCTCGATCGGTCTGTCGGGCACGCAGATCGGACTGCTCATCACGTTGTCGTCGGCGGTGGCGGCTGGCAGCGCACTCGCCGTTGGGCGTGCCTCGAAGATCATCGACCCGCTCTGGCTGCTGATCTCGATGTCGATCGGCTCCATCGTGTTCATCGCGATCACGCCGCTGTTCACGTCGGTCCTCATGCTGGGCTTGATCGCGGTGCTGCGCGGCTTCTGCATGGGGCTCAGCCAGCCGCTCATGCTATCCTTGCTAGTGGGTGCCGCCGAGCGGAACGCGCAGGGGCTCGGCGTCGCGCTGCGTACGTCGGCGAACCGAGCGGCGGCGGCTGTGACGCCGATGACGATGGGCGTCGTGGCGGCGGTCCTGGGTTTGCAGGCGAGTTTCCTCGTCGTCGGCGGCGTTCTGCTTGCCGGCATGATGGCCGTGGTCGTTTACGTAAAGCGCAGCGAAAGCCCCCGCGAGGTGTAGTTCTGCCTTGTCCCGGCGGGCCGAGGTTCGCCTTGCCAAGGACGGACCAGGCAGGCGCCGCGCTTGTGGCCTTTCTGGGCAGGTCCCAGTATGCCTTTGTCCATTCAACAGGGAGATCCAACGATGAGCGCGGAAAAACGGGTGAAGGAATTGGGGCTCGACCTGCCGCCGCTGATGTTGCCGACCGCCAACTACGTGCCAGGCGTGAGGATTGGGAATCTGCTGTTCATGTCGGGGTGCGGTCCGCGGCGTCACGACGGCAGCGCGATCACCGGTAAGCTCGGCGGCGCCGTTACCGTCGAGCAGGGCTACGAGGCCGCGCGCGTCGTCGGGCTCAACATGCTGGTCAACATCCGGCAGGTGCTGGGCTCGCTCGACAAGGTGAAGCGCGTCGTGAAGGTGCTCGGCATGGTCAATGCGACGCCGGAGTTCTCGCAGACGCCACAGGTGATGAACGGTTTTTCGGATCTGTTCGTGGAGGTTTTCGGGGATGCGGGGCGTGGGGCCCGGTCGGCCGTCGGCATGGTGACGCTGCCGGGGCAGATCGCCGTCGAGGTCGAGATGATCCTGGAGGTGGAGGATTAGGAATCAGGAGGCGAGGGGCGAGGATGGCGCGCGTGTCCATCCCCGCGGCGGTCGGTGGCTACTACCGCTTGTCGCTGGGTTTGCCGCCGCTCATGCCGATCACCATGCGCTCGGGAATGCCTTCGGGTCGCAACTCCACGATGTCGGTGACGCTGGTATAGTCTAGGTAGCCCATGCGCGCGAGCGGGCGGACCTTGAGGATGTCGATCTTGCCGCTGGGCTCGATCACGTCGTCGGCGATGTGGACGCCGATCACACGGCCGACGACGAGCGAATTGAACGAGCCGGGCGTGTCGCAGGGCACCACCATCGTCTGGTAGTAGCGGCACTCGAAGGCGATCGGGCTTTCTTTCACGCGCGGGGGGGCAACGAGGCGGCAGGGCGCTGGCGTGAGTCCGGCGGCGGCCATCTCGTCCACACCCGATTCCATGATGTGGCTGGTCAGCACTACGGCGTCGCGCAGCGCCCAGGTCGCCATGTTGAACACGAAGGCGCCGGTCTCTTCGGCATTGGCGACGGAATCCTTGCGTCGGCCGTCGAAATGGGTGTTTGCGGAGAACATCACATAGGGCGGGTCCCAGCCGAGTATGTTGCACTGGCTGAAGGGGGCGAGGTTGACCACGCCCTGTCGGCTCACTGTCGAGATCCAGGCGATCGGCCGTGGGACGACACACGACTTGAATGGCGCATATTGTAGGCCGTGGTCATTCTTGTCGGGCTCGTAGAACATGGCTTCCTCGCTGGTTTGAATGCGACATGCTGCAACGCCGCTGGTGCGTTCCTCGGTATCCGATGCTAGGCTTCAGTCGGGGTGCTGGCTGCCGATCTTAAGTTTGTCGCCGCAGTGTCGCTCAGGTGTAGACAACCTGCTACCCATCTCATTCAGTTTGAATTTTCGCTGCGGGCTGAGACAATCTGTCCAGATCATCGAGCTGCGCTCGACAGGCAGGAGCAGGATTTGACGGGTCCGCTCCGTTTGTGGTCATGAGACATGTGGTCATGACAGATGGATGTGAATGCCAATCGCGCGGTTGCCGCAGTATTGCCGTCTGGCACACCGATGCTGCGGCGCGGTAATCGAGGGAGAATTTCAATGAATGTACTTCCGGGAATGCGTGCAGCCTTGTTGGCCGTCGCGACTTTCGTGGGGCTGCAGGCCGTGCCGGCCCGGGCTCAGCTCGTCGACAATCCGAGAAACCTCATCAAGGCCTGGCAGGAGGCCTATGCTTCGCGTCGCGGCGATGCGATGAGACGGGTCTATGCGCGGGACGCGCAGCTCGTAGGAGTCCGGGTGAAGGACCCCATGATCGGCATCGATGCCATCAGGCAGCACTACGAGCGGACGGCACAGGGGCTGGCAGACCGCTCCGTGAGCGTCTCGAAATTGCAGTTTGCCCCGCGCAAGCGGATCACGGTCGTGACGGGCTTCGTCGAGATGAAGTCCCGGACAAAAGATGGGACCGTTGGCAGCTCGCCGGCACGGTTCACGATGACCATCATTCGCGAGTCGCGGCGGCAGTGGTCGATTATCAGTCATCACATGTCGGCGTTTCCGCAATAAGTCTCGGCGCCATGCGACCGCCGGCGTGGGGGAAGGCAGCCGCCAGGCCCGCCGCGCCGTTAATTCACTGGAAATCCCGGGAGCGGCGGCAAGGTCGGTGATCTCAGCCCCAGGGCCTTGAAGCGGGCACCCATTCCAGTCGGAGACAACAGGCGCGCGACGCCCGCCTCGATGCTGCCGGCAAGCTTGGGGTTCGCCGACATCAGCCGGGAGGCGCGCTGCGTGATACCGAGCGCGGAGAGTAGCTCGGCCTGTGTGACCGGGCCGTCGGTGGCGAAGCCTGCATCGCGGCACTGGCGGCCGCGCAGCTCGAAATCTACCTGGGTCGTCAGATCAGCTTCGCCCGGTGAGGTGAGCGGGTGCTCGAAGGTATGGGCGCGAACCGCCTGCAGGCTGTCTCCGGGAAGGCTGCTTGTGTGCCCGTAGTCGATCAGCAGCGCGGCCACTGGAAAGCTTCGCGTCAGCTCGAGCAGGGGCACGGTCAAGTCCCCCAGGCCATCTGCGATTTCCATGATGCTTCCATTCGTCGGCGGCGGGCTGCTCGAAGCGTTGCGTTCGATGTTGCGTGCGGGGCGCGGTCGGCAGCCGAAGCTCAATCGGCCGCGATCGTCGAGTGTCACCGTGCGCTCGAACCACAGTCCATCCCGGCGGACTAGCTGCCGGATAGGTCTGGTATCGAGGAACTCGTTCGCGATCAGGATGGTCGGGGCTGAGGCCGCTGCGGAGCGCGTGGCGTAGGCTCCGGCTCGGATCTCGTCGACAGCGAGCAACGAGGGCGCCCAAGTCGGTTCCACGTCGAGACCGGCCAGCGCCGAGGCTTGCTGCGCGCGAAGGTTCACGTTCGATTCGATCAGCAGAATCGTGGCGCCGGAGAGGAAACCCGGCACCATGCGCGCCGCGCGCAGCGCGTCGGCCATCAGCGAACCGCGCCCTGGGCCCAGCTCGATCAGATTGAATCGTGCCGGTGATCCCATCTGTTGCCAGACGACAGCACACCAAAGGCCGATCAGCTCGCCGAATATCTGGCTGATCTCCGGCGCCGTCACGAAATCGCCGCCTGCACCGATGGCGGGTTGCTTCACGTAGTATCCGTGCTCGGGGTCTTGGAGGCAGGCGCTCATGTAGGCTTCGACGGACAGGGGACCGTCCCGGGTGATCCGCTCCTTGAGCTTCAACGCCAGCGGGGTGTAGCGCCGTGCCTCCGGATCGTAGTCGGTCATTGGGAGCCTTCACGCCGCGCGCGCTGCACGCTCGCGTCCATGCCAAATGAACCACAGGCCGAGTAGGATCATGGCGAACGAGTAGAACATGCCGGCGGTGAACGGGCCGATGTTGAGGGCGTGGCCGAAGTGCGGCGAGCGGAAGATCTCGCAGAAGGAGCGCGCGAGGCCGTAGCCGATGAGGAACAACCCCGTTGCGATGCCCG
>CAMAYR010000276.1 GCA_945862355.1 Devosia equisanguinis
GATCTCGTCCCGCCCCATCCGCTGATACCTGTCGCTGAACAGGTATTTGAAGTCATAGAAGCAGAACGGCAGCGCGATCACGAACGCGGCCAACGCGCCGTAAGGCCCGAGGATCGGCCGAATGCCCCTGAGAGCGTAAAGACGCGAAACGTCGAGTTGCGAGATGCCTGCCGCATAGTTGAGCGTGTAGACGTTTATGAACAGCCGCAACGTGATGAGATGCGAAGCCAGATAGAACGGCTGAAATAGCCACTCGGGCGAAGTGAGGAAATGTTGCTTGTTGGTCGCCAGGGCATAGCCAGCGATCCATGTGCCGATAGAGATCGTCGCGACCAGCATCAGGAATTGCGTCGGTTGGCGCGGAAAAACCCTGTCGATGGGCGACAAGGTTATGCCGTCGAGCGACAAGCCGGTCGACGGATCGCCCGCGGGAGCTTGTCGTGCGTCCCCGGCCAGCGTCGCCAGCTGGTGCTTGACCCGCCGATGCTCCCTCGATTGGAGCAGCATGGCAGCGATGAGCGTCGCACAGACGCCGAAAGCGATCATCGCCAGCAGCTTGGCTAGTCCCGGATCGTCGAGGCTGCTGGCGAGATCGCCCAGGCGAAGCTGCCAATCCATCGTTACCCCCTGGCCTACGGACGAAAAGCTGAGACCTTGTTGGACAGCACGCAAGCCCCACTTGCGGCACCGTCGATCAACTCGCTCCCGAACCTCACCGTTGCGACGTCAGATCACCCGCTCGCGGCCCGGCGTCAGGGACGCCAGCGCGTACTCCCCGTTGTCGAGCCGGGTCAGTTCCCCTGCCTCGCGCAACTGATCTAGCTCCATTGCAACCTCGCGGCCGTCCCTGGTGCCCACCGCCGACAGGATCTCGGCGAAATACTTCGGCCCTCCCTCGAGCGCCTGTCGCACGCTGGCATTCGTCGCAGCAGGAACGACGCGGGGAGGCTTGGGACGCTGGAAGCGTACCTCAGTCGACTTGGCGCTCGCCGCCGTGAGATCGAAGCCGACCTTCGAGACGAGCCCTTCCGCATCGGCGTTCGGATCCGCATAGAATGCCTGCAGCTTGCGCGATGGCAGGAACAGATCCTTGTCGGCATTGAAACGCGTTGCCATCGCCCACGTGATCTGGTCGTCGTCGAACACGTCGACGTCGTCATCGACGATCGTGATGTGCTTCACACCCTTCACCTGGAACAAGGCTTCCATCGCCGCGCGCACCTTCTCGGGCGTAGCGTTGGCCAGCGCCACACGCATGTGATGGAAGATCGGCGCGGAAGGCGGCGAGAAGATCGCAGCCGGCTGTACACCAGCCTGCCGCAGCATCCGCGTGCACAGCATCTCCGCCGCAACCGCCGTCGTATGGCTCGCCTCCTGTCGCGACAGCCGCTCCGGCCCGTGCAGCACGGTGTGATGCAGCGCATCGCGGCGCATCGTGATGGCCGTCACCTCGATGACGGGATCGATGTGCATCGCGCCGTAGTAGCCCCAGAACTCTCCGTAGGGACCGTCCATCTCTCGGTAGCCGTGCTCGTCGAGATAGCCCTCGATCACAACCTCGGCGTCGGCCGGCACCAGGATGTTGCTGGTCACGCACTTGACCACCGGCATAGCCTCGCCGCGCAATGTCGCGAGCAGATCGATCTCGTCCGTCGGAACCTTGAGGTTGGCGCCAAAGAAGTCCGTGGGGCTCGAGCCGACGACGAACGCGACGGGCAGCCGCTCTTTGCGTTCGAGCGCCCGCAGGTACATGAGTTTCAGATCGGAGTTGTCGGTGAGATTGGTGCGCATCTGGCGCCGTCCGCGCAACATCAGCCGGCGGCAGCCGACATTGCGCGCTCCGGTCACCGGATCAATCGCGAAGTCGAGCCCGGAAGAGATGTAGCAGCCGCCGTCGAGCTCATGCTGCAGATGGAACGGCAGCAGCGTGAGATCTGCCTCCTCGCCTTTGAGCACGACTTGTTGTACCGGCGCCTCCCCCGAAGCCACCTCGACCGCCTTCTGCGGGTTCGCGAGCCGCCGCATCACCTCGCCAGCTAGCGCACGCTCACCGACACCGAACGCCTCCGCGAACCGGCGCCGGCTGCCCACCACGGCACCGGCGATCTCCAGGCCCTGCGGTCCCGCGTTGCGGAACAGCGAAGCCTTCGGCGTCGCCTCGATGTGAGCGCTGAGATCGGCCAGGGCGACCGGCTCGTCATGAACCTCCACCTCGCCCATAGTGATGAGCCGGTCCACGAAGCGGCGCAGGCGGAACTTCTCGAAATCGAATGTCGTCATGGAATTCCACCCCGGCGATAGCACATTGTTCGACCTGAAAACGGACCGGACAATAGCGCCAGCATCAGCAACCTTCACCTGATAATCTTCACCTGATAAATTAGCGGGAAGGATGGCAGCGACCTCCGCTCGCCACACCGGCTCCCGGCGAGTGGCCATGCCGTCCCGTGCCCACCCGAACCCCGAGATGCAACGGCAATCATGCCAGGAACCGCCCTTGCGGCCACTTTCTTGTTGCGCGACAAGCGCTCTGACGGCATAACGCGGCCTCTGAACCCTCCGGTTGGGGGCTGAACGGGAGGTCGCAGGCTTAACGGCCGAGCGACAGGGCATCTGCCCTCTCTCCCCGTGTCCCCGCTCTTCCGGGTCTACCTTTCGAGGCCTTTCCACCCGCTTTTCCAAGCGGCGAGGCCCGAAAAGGGGCTTTGCGCCGGGGGGACATTATGATGAGGAAAGGCAGCCATGCCGCTATATGAGCATGTTTTCCTGGCACGCCAGGACGTCTCCCCGGCTCAGGTCGAGGCGATGATGAAGGAATACGGCCAGGTCATCGAGGAAGGTGGCGGGCGGGTCGGCAAGACCGAATACTGGGGCCTTAAGGGCCTCGCCTACAAGATCAAGAAGAGCCGTAAGGCGCACTATGCACTTATGAACATCGACGCGCCGCCAGCAGCGGTTGCCGAGATGGAGCGCCGCATGGGCATCTCCACGGACGTGATCCGCTTTCTGACCATCAAGGTCGAGGCTCACGAGACCGAGCCGTCGGTTCAGATGCGCAAGGGCGACCGCGATGACCGTCGCGACGGCGACCGCGGCGGCTTCCGGGGCGATCGTCCCCCGCGCAGCGACCGTGGTGACCGTCCCCCGCGCACCGATCGCGGCGACCGTCCCCCACGCGACGGCGCATCCACATTCCGCCCGAGGCCGGCCGGCGAAGCGCCGCGCGGCCCTCGTCCCCCGCGTACGGACGGCGACGCCCCGCGTCCGCCGCGTCCCCCGCGCACCGACCGTCCGGAGGGTTGATCCATGGCTGAAGCAGCACAAAGTGCAGGTGGTGGCGGCGGACGCCGGCCATTTCATCGTCGCCGCAAGACCTGCCCGTTCTCCTCCGATGCGGCGCCAAAGATCGACTACAAGGACGCGCGCCTGCTTGGCCGCTACGTCTCCGAGCGTGGCAAGATCGTACCTTCGCGCATAACGGCGGTGTCGGCCAAGAAGCAGCGCGAACTCTCCAAGGCGATCAAGCGCTCACGGTTCCTGGGCCTCCTGCCCTATGTCATCAAATAGCCTGCCATTGTCGGCTGGCTGATGAGCCGGGCGGTCGCGAGGAGATTCCACCTCGCCCGCCCGGCGTCACATCGAGTTCTGCTCGGTGCCTCGGCCGCGAGTAGCCACGTCGCGATCGACCGTGGAAACAAGACGTCGAAACGAGGCGACCAAACAAGACGCCGAGTTTGGGCGTCGATAGTCGAGAATTGTCGATAGAAGTGATCAGGTTGGGACGCGAGACCGGGACTGTCCCGTTCATCGCTGCCTCTAACCGCCTCGTGCGGGACAGCTGGAGCACATGCACATCTCCGCCATCATCGGCATTGCAGCAGGCTTGGCATCCGCCATCCTCTACGCTTCGGCGTGGACGGGGACGGTGCTCGGTCTTTTCGTTCTGTTTTTCCTGTCCCCGATGCCTGTGGCGATCGCCGGTCTGGGCTGGGGATGGCGCGTCGGCGCTACGGCTGGCGCCACCGGCACACTCGCGGTCCTGGCATCCGGCGGAACCCGCTCGGCTATCGTCTACCTGATCGCCGTAGGCGCGCCGACTGCCACGTTTTCCTATCTGGCAATGCTCAATCGTCGCTCGGAGGACGGCACCACCGAGTGGTACCCCATCGGCCGCATTCTGGCCTGGGCGACACTTTGGGCAGCCCTTGCGGCGACCGCCGGCATACTGAGCATCGGTTCAGACGCCGCCGCTATCCGCGCCTCGCTGCTCGAGCTGCTCGACAAGACCCTGTTCGTCGACGCTATGTCGCCCGGTGGCGCCAAGGTCACCCCGGAGCAGAAGACCGCCTTCGCTGCCTTGATGGCGGCGTTTCTTCCTTGGGCCTTCGCCACCACCTGGTTCACGATCGCCATGCTCAATATGTGGGCCGCCGGCGCCGTTACCGCCAGATCGGGCCGTCTCGCGCGGCCATGGCCGGACCTTACCGCGATCACGCTGCCGCCTGGCATGGCGCTGGCCTTTGGCGCATCGGTTTTGGGCATGATGGCGTCAGACATGCTTGGCCTCGTCGCCACCTGTTTCGCCAGCGCACTGCTGTTCGCCTTCATGCTGGTGGGCCTCGGCATCATGCACCGCCTGACGCGAGGCTACGCGATCCGACCGTTGCTGCTGGCGATCGTCTACGCCGGCCTGCTTATGCTGCCGCCCTTCTCGAACCTGCTCGTGGCCATGCTCGGATTGGCCGAGCCGTTCCTGCGCGGCCGCCCGCCCGATAATCAGCAACCTCCAGACGTCACCTGACCATCGAAGATCGTCCTGATCGGAAAACGAACCAAAGAGGAGTGAACCGACATGCAAGTGATTCTGCTCGAGCGCATCGGCCGGCTTGGCCAGATGGGTGACGTCGTCAAGGTCAAGGACGGCTACGCCCGTAACTTTCTGCTGCCTCAGGGCAAGGCCCTGCGCGCCACCAAGGACAACCAGACCGAGTTCGAGAAGCGCCGCGTTCACCTCGAAGCCCGCAACCTCGAGCAAAAGGGCGAAGCCGAGAAGGTTGCCACCACCCTCGCCGGCAAGACGTTCGTCGCCATCCGCCAGGCCGGCGACACCGGCCAGCTCTACGGCTCGGTCTCCCCGCGCGACATGGCCGAGGTGATCGAGGCCGGCGGCTTCAGCGTCGATCGGCGTCAGGTCATCCTGGAAAAGCCGATCAAGACGCTCGGCCTGCACCAGGTAAAGGTGCAGCTCCACCCCGAGGTTCAGGTCAAGGTCTCCATTAACGTCGCCCGCAGCGAAGACGAGGCCGAGCGCCAGTCCCGTGGCGAGGACGTTACGATGGTGCGCGACGAGGCGCCTCAGCTCGAAACGTACCAGCCAGACGAAGGCTTCGACGAAGACGCCCACGACGAGATCCCCGGCACCGGCGAGCAGCCCGAGGCCTGATATCGCAAACGCGCTCCAGCACGGTTGTTCTGGAGCGTGCCCCACCGACATTGCAGAAGCGTCGGCGCCAGCCGGCGCTTTTTGCGTTTCCGTCGCGACACCAGCGCCTTACCGCAGTCCGCTGAGCATGGATTGACGAAACGCAATACCATCAGCTGCAAATCTGCCAAATAATCCCGCCTGGATATTATCCTGCCGCGCAATATAAATACCTGCTTCCGTAACTCCGATCCGGTGGTGATGGCGTAAGGGTCTGGGTTGGTTTGCGAATCAGCTATTTCTCTTGTCGAGGGCGGCTCACTCGGCAGGTGATGGGATGCGAAGCTTCGAGATCGTGCAGTCGGACACCGACACG
>CAMAYR010000277.1 GCA_945862355.1 Devosia equisanguinis
TCGTGTCGGTGTCCGACTGCACGATCTCGAAGCTTCGCATCCCATCACCTGCCGAGTGAGCCGCCCTCGACAAGAGAAATAGCTGATTCGCAAACCAACCCAGACCCTTACGCCATCACCACCGGATCGGAGTTACGGAAGCAGGTCAATGGCAGGGGTGGGGTATGGCTGCTGAGCATTTCGAGGCTCGTGGGGCGAAGATTGAACAGGCGCGTTATCTTCGCTGGCGTCCGTGGTTATTAATTTCGATCGCAATGGTGCTGGTTGGTGGCGTGTCCGCGATCGCGTCGGCCTATCGTGACGTTCTCGACGTCGGTGAGATTGCGCGCCGGGTAGACTGGCTGGTGGTGGGCGTGCTGGGTCTGGTTGCGGCCACGAGCTTTCTGTCGGGCATCTTCGGCATGGTCGGGGGCATGATCCTGATCGGGGCGCTCGTTCTTCTGCTCGATCTGACGACGGCCATGCTGCTCATTACGGCCGTCCTGTTGGCGACGAACGTCTGGCGGCTCGCGACTTGGTCCAAACATGCGTGCTGGCCGGTCATCGGGGTGGTTACATGCGGGGGGCTGATCGCGTTCGCTGCGTTGCGCTACACGGGCTTCGTGCCCACGAAGGGGTGGGTACTCGTCATCCTCGGGGCGCCTCCACTGCTCATCAACCTCATCCCGGCCTCGCTGTGGCCCTCGATCGATCGGCTCGCGGGGCAAGCGGGATGCGGGCTGGTTGCAGGGGTGGCGCAGGTGATGGGTGGCTCGGGAGCGGCGATCACGGAGATCTTCTTCCAGAAGAGCCGCCTGTCGCGCGTTGAGATCGTCGCGACGAAGGCAGGGCTCAACGTTCCCCTGCAACTGCTCCGCGGGGCCTATTTCGGTCTCGCCACGTACACGGCGAGCGGCACGATCGAATGCTCGCTGCCGCTGTGGGTGTTCGGTGCTGCCATAGCGGTCGGCATCGCGGCGACGACAGCAGGTGGCTATGTGCTGAAGCATTGGTTCAGCGACCGCGGATTTCTTGCGTGGAACTGGCGCTTTTCGAATGTCAGCAGCGTGTTCTTCGTCACGCACGGGGTGTGGTTGCTGACGATCTGAGCTTTGGGCTTGCTGCTGCTTTGCCTGGAGGGATTTCGATGTCGTGTTGGCGGCGGTGCCTCGCAATGGTGGGGTTGGCGACATTGCTCGTCGGGGGCGGTTGGCCAGCCGGCGGGGTGGGAGAGGCTCGATCATCGGGTCCCGCGGAAATCCAGCGGCGCTATCAGGGTTGGTTCCTGTGGTCTTGCTGGTACGAAGCGCAGCGGGTCGTGATCGAGATCGGCTCGGCACGGATCGATGCTGGCGGGAAGGTGGTCGCCGACGGGACCGAGCACTACGAGGTGGCGCATGGCTTTCATGCCGTGGCTGTGCGGCTGGTGCTGGACAGGAGTACGGGTGGTTTCGAGCTATGGGAGACCGACGCAGCCAGGGATGGCGATGCCTTGCCGATGAGCCATGGTCCATTCAGTGGGCGGATTTTCGTCCGTGGCGGGCGCGTCGGCCTCACAGCCGTGAGCGAGGGTGAAGGCTGCGAGCCGAAGGTCCTGCTGGAGGGCGGGGCGAGCGACGAGGTCGTTGTCCTCGCTGGAGAATAGTGCCGGACGACATTGTGAACTCTGGGGGAGGTGCGAACTATACGGTGGGCCGCACCTCCTGTAGTCTTGCGGTTCCGATCAGACTTTGCAGCGGAGCACCGACATGGCCGAAACGCCCGCCCCGAAATTCGATACGCTCGCCATCCATGCCGGTGCCGCGCCCGACCCGTCGACGGGTGCGCGGATCACGCCGATCTATCAGACTGCGTCCTACGTCTTCAACGACGCCGACCACGCCGCCGCTCTGTTCGGGCTCGAGGCGTTCGGCAACATCTACACGCGCCTGACGAACCCGACGCAGTCCGTGCTCGAAGGCCGGGTGGCGGCGCTGGAAGGTGGCACGGCAGCGCTGGCCGTCGCCTCGGGGCACGCCGCGCAGTTCCTCGTGTTCCACACGCTGCTCGAGCCGGGCGACGAGTTCGTGGCGGGACGGCAGCTCTATGGCGGCTCCATCAACCAGTTCAACCACAGCTTCAAGAAGTTCAATTGGAACGTGGTGTGGGCGGATTCGACCGAGCCTGCCTCGATCGAGAAGGCGATCGGGCCCAAGACGAAGGCGATCTTCGTGGAGTCGATCGCCAACCCAGGCGGCATCGTGATCGACCTCGCCGCGATCGGCGCCATCGCCAAGAAAGCCGGTATTCCGCTAATCGTCGACAACACACTGGCGACACCCTACCTGTGCCAGCCCAAGCAGTTCGGCGCCGACATCATCGTACACTCGCTGACGAAATTCATGGGCGGTCACGGCAACTCGATCGGCGGCGTCCTCGTCGATTGCGGCACCTATGACTGGATCGGCTCCAAGCACCGTTACAAGACGCTGGTCGAGCCGAACGCGTCTTACAACGGCATGAAGCTCGCCGAGACGTTCGGGAATTTCGCCTTCGCGATCGCCGCGCGGGTGATGGGGCTGCGTGACATCGGGCCGGCGATCGCGCCGATGAATGCGTTTCTCATACTGACGGGTATCGAGACGTTGCCGCTTCGAATGCAGCGCCACTGCGAGAATACGCTGGCTGTAGCGACGTACCTGTCGAAACATCCGAAAGTGGCGTGGGTGAACTACTCGGCGCTGCCGTCGAGCACCAATCACGCGATCCAGTGCAAAATCGCGCCCAAGGGGGCAGGTGCGGTGTTCACGTTCGGCGTGAAGGGCGGCTACGAGGCCGGCATCAAATTCGTGGCGGCCCTGAAGATGCTATCGCACCTCGCCAACATCGGCGACACGCGAAGCCTCGTGATCCATCCTGCCTCCACCACCCACCGCCAGCTCACCGACGAGCAGCGCAAGGCAGCCGGTGCAGGCCCCGACGTGGTGCGCCTCTCGATCGGGATCGAGGACAAGGACGACATCATCGCCGACATCGCGCAGGCGCTGGCAGCGGTTTGATCCGAAGTAGGCCCCCGCCCCGGAGCTGACCTTGTGGACCGGCATCCAATGGGCAGGCATTCATGGCCTGCCCCAGTCGTGGACTACCAGATCCACCGGCGGGTGAGGCGCACGAGGTTGTCGAAGTCGATATAGCGAGACCAGGTACGGTTGTAGCCATCTACCTTGTCGGTCTGGCCTTTCGCGTCGACGAGCGCGCGGCCGGTGTTGTGCCAGGAGAACACGCCGCCTCGCAGATTGTAGGCGCCTTCAGCGCCGGCGGCGCGCGCTGCACCCTCGATTCGCGAAGCCAGCGTGGAGCTGCGTACACCGACGGAGCAGTAGAGAAGCACTGCCTTACCCGCGATGGCGGGACCGTGACGCTGGATGAACTCCTCGGGCTCGATGTCGGGATCGACGAGGATTGCGCCGGGCAAGCGACTTACCTCGAACTCCTTCTTCTCGCGAACGTCGAAGACGACGACCTGCTCGCCCTGTCGCAGGCGATCCTCGAATTGCTCTGCGGTCAGCGCGCGCACGTCGGGGTTGTCCAGGGAGACTCGGCGCTCGACCTCGTTGAGGCAACGCTGGCCGGCCGCGATGCTGGCGGTCGGGCCGGCCAGCAGCAGTGCTGCACACAGGATGGTCGCTTTGGCTGAATGGTGCTTCATGAGGGTGATGATTTTCTGCAGCTTGCTGGGGCGGTTTACGTGCAGGGGAGGGTTGCGGATCGCGATTTAGACGATCTGCACTGGGCATGACTGTGACTAAGTCGCATTTCCGCCGTGCGGTGTGGTCACATCCGTTGAATTCGACGTGAAGGCGCCGCGAGCCCTGGGCGGCGCGGTGCCAAGGCAGCGGTCAGTTGCGGGCTTGCTCTACGGCGGGACCGCCGACACTGGAATTGTGCTTCGCCAGCGCCTCGATGATAGGGCCCATGCGCTCCCCGACGAAGATCTGCGGCTCGGATGGCGTGAACTTCTCCGCCGCCTCCCAGGCCGCGATGATGCCCCTGGCTGCCTCGAAAGCGGCTAGTGTGGCGATGCGCGTTAATTGACCGATTTTTGCGGCGAGGCTGGTGTCAACTCAGGCGAGACGCCTCACCAGTTCAACGCGAGGCCGTGCTGCTCACGCCGGCTGTCGGTTGGACCGAGCAAACCGGCTCGTCAGCGCGTCATTTCGGCTTCACGCCGGCCTTGGCCAGCACTTCCTTCCAGGTCGTGATCTGCTCTGCCCACAGCTTGCCGAACTGCTCCGGGGTGCCGCCGGCCGTGCGGATGTCGACCTTTGCGAGGCGTTCGATCACGGTCTTGTTCTTGAGGGCTTTGTTGAATGCATCGTTGAGCTTGGCGACGATCGGGGCTGGTGTGGCTGCGGGAGCCGAGATGCCGAACCATGTATCCTGCTCGAAGCCTCGAAGCGTGAGCCCCTGCTCCTTGAACGTGGCGACGTTGGGCAACTGTGCAAGGCGCTTGGCGCCAGAGACGCCCAGCATACGCACCTTGCCATCCAGCGTCAGATTGACGGTGGTGCTCGGGGCGGAAGCGATCATCTGGATGTGGCCGGCCACGACGTCGGCGACGGCTAGCGCGATGCCGCGATAGGGCACCATGAGCGCGCTGGAGCCGGTCGAGTTGAGAAGCGACAGCAGGTAGAGGTGGGGCGGGGTGCCGATGCCGGAGTGGCCGGCTTTGATCGCATCGGGCTTCGATTTCGAGTAGGCTACCAGATCCTTGACGTTCTGGATCGGCAGCTTCGGATCGATGACCACGGTGAAGACGGAGTTGGCCGTGATGATGACGGGCCTGAGGTCCTTGCTCGCATCGAAGCCTGGATTGGCGATCGTGTTGCCGGCGACCGTTTGCGCGATGTCGGTCGCCAACAGGGTGTAGCCGTCGGGCGCTGCACGAGAGACGGCTGCGGCGCCGATGGTCGTGGAGGCGCCGGGCCGGTTCTCGATGACGATGGGTTTGCCGAGCACCTCGGTTACGATCGGTCCGAGCAGTCGCACGATGACGTCAGGCGGCCCAGCCGGCGGATAAGGCACGACGATCGTGATGTTGCGGCTCGGGTAGGCGGCGGCGGCTTCCTGCGCCAGCGCCTGTGTGGTGCAAACTCCGACCGCTGCAAGTCCGGCAATGGTGCTGACAATGCTTCTCATCGGCGTTTCCCCTGCAAGTCGTTTGAGCTTTTCAGCTTTGTTGTTGTGCTCATCTGAGCCGAGGCTAAGGGCAAGGTCAACTCGCTTGATCTGACACTCGCTTGATCGACCTGACCAGCATGGACGACATGCGCAATGGCATAGCAAATCGACAGCCGTACTGCTTTTCCCGCTCGGCCGCGCGTCGGCGGTGTCAGGCGGAATCGTCGTCGTCGTCGGATCTTTTCGACGGGCGAGGGGTGTTGAGGCCCGGGATCGCGATCAGGGCGATGATCATCGGGGGCACGACGAAACACCAGCCCATCCAGAAGGACACGTGGCGGTTCTTGTAGGCAGCGATCGCGCCAGCGCTCAGCGAGGCGAGGATGGAGACGACGCCCCAGATTGCAATGTACTCGACGGCCATACCACGTCTCCCCTCGTCGCTTCGAGCACGTGGCCAGAACTTCGCTACGGACTGTGGCGTATTCAAGCAGTTCTCGCGGCCAGCTCTCGAGGGTGGTGTCAATCACCTGCCGCAACTGAGGTGTGTTGATCGTCGGGTACTGGGGCGCACCCTGTTCCAGTGTCGAGAGCCCCAGTTCAGTGCGCTCCGGTTCCGTGATCTCGTGTCCGCCGTCCCG
>CAMAYR010000278.1 GCA_945862355.1 Devosia equisanguinis
ACCTCCGGCCGCACGCCCGACGAGATCCGGCTCGCGGTACAGCTAACTGCCTACGGTATGCTGACCAGCGGCACGACGGCGGGCATCGATCACTTTCCCGGCCAGCGCTTCACCGCTGCCGACATGGACGCGGTGCTGGCCGCCTGGCAAGAGACGGGAATGCGTATAGGACTTGCCATGCGCTTCTTCGATGGCGAGTTCAGCGACATCTTCCCAAACGTGCCGCTGCCCGAAGATCTCAAGCAGGACATGGCGGCTGTCGAGGTGCTCAAGCCGCACGCCCTGGGAGAGCTTGGCCCCCTCATGGAGGACACCATTCGGCGCTGGCACGGCCGTGACGGGCGGGTGTCGGTGCTGCCGGCCCCTTCGAATCCAGATCGTTGCACCGACGAGGCGCTTCTGCTGTGCGCCAGGCTGGCCGAGCGCTACGATACCGGAATACACACGCATCTGCTCGAAACGGAGAAACAGGCACGTATTGCCCAGGAAAAGTATGGGACGACTGCCGTGCAGCACCTGGAGGACCTTGGTATTCTCTCCGACCGCTGGTCGTGTGCCCATTGCGTCTGGCTCACCGACGAGGACATGGACCTGATGGCACGACGCCGCGCGGTGGCGGTACTCAATCCCGAAAGCAATGCTCGCATCGGTACTGGCCGTGCCCGCGTTCCCGTCATGAAACGCAAGGGTATGCGACTCGCGCTCGGCAGCGACGGGTCCGGCGCAAATGACAACCAGGTCATGCACGAGGCGATGCGGGCTGTCGGGACCGAGCATCGCGCCGGAGACGCGGACCGCAAGTCGTGGATCACCGCGCGTGAGGCTTTGAACATGGCCACGGCAGGCGGGGCCGAGGCGATGCGCGTCGTCGGTCTCGGTTCTGTCGCGCCGGGTCAGCTTGCCGACCTCGTGCTCTACCGTCTCGACGCACCGTGGTGGGTGCCCGTCAATGACCCCGTGAACCAACTCGTCTTCTCCGAAACCGGCGCCGCTGTAGATACGGTCATCGTCAACGGCCGCGTCATTGTCGATCAGCGGCGCGTAACGACGTTCGATGCCGATGCTATGGTTGCGGAGGTGAACGAAATGGTGCGCACTTTGCGCCGACGCAATGCGGATCTGTTTCGCGTCGCCGGCACAATCGCGTCGATTGTTCCATAGTGGGTGCACGATGCCGATCGACCTCGTGATTGATGGAGGCAAGCTCGTCTCGCCCGACGCTATCGTCGACGGCGCCATTGCGATCGATGGCGGCCAGATCGTCGCGGTCGGAACGCTCGCCGGCCTGCCGTCGGCACGCCAGACGATCGATGCCAAGGGACTGCACGTCCTGCCCGGCGCAATCGACGTTCACGTGCATTTCCGCCAACCCGGCTATGATCACAAGGAAACCTGGTCCAGCGGCACGGCGGCGGCCGCGGTCGGCGGCGTGACCACAGTGTTCGACATGCCGAACACGAACCCGCCGACCGCGACGGTCGAGGCGGTCAAGGAGAAGCTCGCCATCGCTGGCGCGCAGGCGATCATCGACTTCGGCGTCTATGGTCTCATCGGCGAGCACACGCTAGACAAGCTGGAAGGCATGCTGGCTGCGGGCGCCATCTCGCACAAGCTCTACATGGGGTCCGAGAATCCGCTGGTACCCTGCCCGTCCGACGGCGCCATCCTCGAGGCGTTCGAGACGCTCGCTCGCCTCGGGGTCCGCTGCACCGTGCATGCCGAGAATACTCCCGTGCTCCAGTGGCGCGGCCATCAGCTCATGCGTTCAGGACGAACGGACGCGGGCGCACACATCGAGCAGCACACGGACGTCGCAACCGTAGAGGCCGTGAGCAGGACTGCGATATTCGCGGAGTGGACCGGCGCCAAAGTGCACATCGCGCATGAGAGTAGCCGCCACTCACTGCCGCACATTCGATTCGCCAAATCGCGCGGCGTCGATCTGACAGTCGAGACCTGCCCGCACTACCTGTTCCTATCCACCGATGACGGTGCGCGCGTCGGCGACAACTTCTTGCGCGTGAAGCCGCCTGTGCGTGAGCCCGGTCATTGCGAGCCGCTGTGGACTGCCTTGCTCGACGGCACCATCGACATCATCTCGACGGATCACGCACCGCATTTACCCGAGGAGAAGCGACGTGGCGTGATCTGGGATTGCGCGCCGGGATTTCCGGGCGTCGAGACCTCCATGCGCCTCATGCTGAACGAGGTTGCCCGCGGACGCTGGCAGATCACCGACTACGTGCGGGCGGCTTGTGCGGCGCCGGCCAAGGCGTTCGGGCTGTGGCCACGCAAGGGTTCGCTCGAAATCGGTGCCGACGCCGACATCGTGCTTGTCGACACCCAGCGGCGATCGCAGATCACAGCGGCTAAGCTTCACTCCCGCGGCAATGCGAGCCCCTTCGATGGTTACGAGACTGTCGGTTTGCCGATCCGCACGTTGGTACGTGGCAAGACGGTAGCCGTTGACGGTTCGCCCGTCTGCGAGGGCGGTTGGGGAAAGCCGGTGACCAGATCGTCCAGTTGATCTCATCGTCGCCGAATTGGCGCGCAGGGCGGGATGAAACGGCGAAAACTTATGTGGTTGCATTTTCGACGTGAAACTCGCCGTGAAATCGCGTGAGCAATATCATCGGGATCAGCCGGAGCCGTTGCGGCTGCACCATCGGCGATAGGCGACGATCCACTCGGCGCCGGCTGGACGCTTCGAGGGGAGTGCCATATCGGCGAGGCTGATGTGCTGGCGTTTTCTACCCGTCTTGCAGACGGCAAGCAGGCGGTTCTCATCACTCAGAGCGATCTCGACGACGTCGACGTCCCGACCGCGGATTTTCGTCTTGAACGGTAAGGCGAGCCGCTCGCTGATGACGGTGTAGAAGCCGACGGCCTGCTCGTGCTCAGTGCGGGCGTCTACGGTCACCTCCTCGATCCGCGCCTCGAGACGCGCGGCTGATTTCGTGGTCGCGCTTCTGGCCTGATGCGTGACCTTGTCACTCGTCTGTTTCGCTGGCGTCCTGATTGCTGTGCGTCTTCGCTTCTCAGCAATGAGCGGCAGGTTCTGTGACGAAGGGGTTGCGCTGGCGCGCATTCCTATGGCTTCCGGTCTGGCCGACGTCTTGCCCTTTTCCGAACTCGCATGGGAGATGATATCGGCCGATCCACGTCCCGCTTCGTCGAGTTTGGACGCAACGGCCTTTCCAGGCATCCGCTTCGTCGACCGCTCGCTCTGGCTTCGCGTCGGCAATGCCGCAGGCGCAGGAGCCGGCACATCTTCCTCGGCCATGTCGAGGCCGAACAGGGCCGCCATATCTTCGCCGGCAAGCACCTTCCCGCTCGCCGCTGCAGGCGCCTGTGTCGCCAGATGTGCGCCGGCCTTGGCGATCATGTCCTGCGCGTCGACGCCGCGTAGCTTGAACAACAGCTCCGGCTGCCGATCGAGCCGCGCGCCGACGCCATAAAGGGCAGCGGCCACGTGCTTGCACATATCGGCCCAGTCCGGGCAGCTGCACGACAACTTGATTTCCTTCGGCGAGGGAAACAGGCCATCGCCTTGCCGACAGACCCGGTCCATCACGCCCTTGTCGATGCGGCCCTGCATCAGCTCGACGACGCTGTCGATGGTGCCGGCGCAATCCTCGGCGAGCGAAGTCCAGCGTTCTGCCGGCACCGGCGCGATCGCGATGCGGATCGAGTAGAGATCGGAGCCGCTGACCCTTGCCGTGATCTCGCCCTCGGCGATCTGCAGGTCGAGCACCGAGCCGTTGCGCACATAGGAGCGGCCGCGCGGCAGTCGGCTCGCATAGTCGGAGTAGCGCTCGAGATTGCCGCACCACGCCTTGCCCCAGAAGCTCGATGCGATCGTGAGCCCTTCGATTACGACGGGCGAGGCGGTCGTCGCTCCCTTCTTCTGCAGTTTGGCGAGCTTCCTGGCTGCTTGCTCGCGGCGCTTGGCGACCGGCACATAAGGCTTCCAGGAATGATAGAAGCTCATGACATCAAGCCTCCGCCAGAGCTGCGTCGAGATCGAGCGATACGAGCCGCAACAACTCCGCATCCTTCATCTCGGTCAAGTTGACCTCGCCCCCGCCACCTTCGAGAAATGCGCCGGCGAGCTGCTTTTTATCCTCTATCATTTGATCGATTCGCTCCTCGACCGTCCCGCGACAGACGAACTTGTGCACCAGAACATTGCGTTTCTGCCCGATGCGGAAGGCACGGTCCGTGGCTTGGGCTTCGACTGCCGGGTTCCACCACCGGTCGAAATGCACCACATGAGACGCGGCCGTCAGGTTGAGGCCGGATCCGCCGGCTTTCACCGACAGCACGAAAAACGGCACGTCGTCGTCCTCCTGGAAACGGCGAACCAGAGCCTTGCGCTTGGCAACCGCCGTCTCGCCGGTCAGCACCACGCCCGCCCGTCCGAATATCTGCGCCAGGAACGCTGCCAACGGCGCCGTCGTCTCCTTGAACTGCGTGAACAGCAGCATCTTTTCCTGGCGTGCTGCGATCTCCTCGGCGATCTCGCGAAGCCGCGCGAGCTTACCGCTGTCGTGCTCGTTCCAGGCGCCGTCGCCGAGCCACTGCGATGGATGGTTGCAGATCTGCTTGAAGCGCATCAGGAAGGCCAACACCAAGCCGCGGCGTTGCATGCCGTCGACCTTTTCGAGCTGCTCGGTGAGCGCCTCGACGGATTGGCTGTAGAGTGCTGCCTGTGCGCGGGAAAGCTGGCAATACGTCTTTACCTCGGTCTTGTCGGGCAGGTCGGCGATGATGCTCTTGTCGGTTTTCATACGCCTGAGAATGTAGGGCCGCACCAGCTCGCGCAGCGGCGCGTAGGGGCTGATGGCCTTATCTGCTGCGGGAGTCGAGCCGGCCTCGGCCTGCTGTGCGGCGAGCCGTTTGGTGAAAGCACCGAACTGCTTGGCCGAGCCGAGCAACCCTGGATTCAGAAAATCGAAGATCGACCACAGGTCGCCGAGCCGGTTCTCGATCGGCGTGCCGGTCAGCGCGATGCGGGACTGCGCGTCGAGCTGCTTGACCGCGCGGGTCTGCTTCGCACCGGGGTTCTTGATCGTCTGTGCCTCGTCGAGAACAGCGAGCCGCCACTTCATGCGCGCCAGAGAGGGGTTTCGTTGAAGGGTGCCGTAGCTGGTGACGACCAGATCGATGCCCGCGAGCCCGCGTGCATTCAGCGTCTTGATCTCCTCCGACGGCATTTCGGAAGGATGCGCAATCATGATGCGAAGATCTGGCGCGAAGCGGGCGACCTCGGCGGCCCAGTTGCCGAGCAGCGAGGCGGGAACCACGAGTAGACAGGCGGAGCGCTCATTTGGTGCGCCTGCTCGCTCCCTTTTCAAGACGAGCAGCAGCGCGATCACCTGGATCGTCTTGCCGAGCCCCATGTCGTCGGCGAGACAGGCGCCGAGCCGCAGCTTGTCGAGCAGGTGCAGCCATTGCACGCCGGTCTGCTGATAAGGCCGAAGCGTCGCTTTCAGCGCGGCGCCGGGATTGGTCTGCGCGGCTGCATCCGGACGTCGAAGCTTGGCGAGCGTCTCGGCAAGCCATGGCCCAGCTACAGTCTCACTCCAGTCGACAGTCCTGCCGTCGCTACCGGCGTCGCTGCCGATTCCGGCGCCCGCCACCAGTCGCATCGCCTCGGCGAATGAGAGCCCTTCGTTCGCCGCGCGGCTCTCGATCGCCTTGAACTGATCGAGCGTCCGCGACAACCGCTCGCGATCCACCTCC
>CAMAYR010000279.1 GCA_945862355.1 Devosia equisanguinis
TGCAGCCACTCAACGACTTGATCATAGGCCCGGTCGGCCTGAGATTGAGCATCGGCCATGGCAGTCCCCATCGCGAATCAGAGGGACCTGCATAGATTCAGCAATCTCTCGCCTTGTCACTCACGGACTCATGCGATTGCCCTGCAGGCAAGCTGTTTTCCCGTTGACAGGAGGCCCCCGCGAACGATAACTGCGCGTCGCGTCCCTGCTGGCGAAGGCGGGGACTTGTCGTTTGTGCCAGTGGTCGTTCGTGCCGCCGGCAGGGACGATTCCCCGCCCGCGATCGAGGGATGCCCGAGTGGCAGATGGGGACGGACTTCAAACCTGGAGTTTTTGTGGAATAGGAAGAAGTCAACTTGCATTAAGTATGGATCAGGTACGGAGAGGTGCCCGAGTGGTTAAAGGGGATGGACTGTAAATCCATTGGCTTAGCCTACGTTGGTTCGAAACCAACCCTCTCCACCATCCCTGCCAAGGCGCGTCGGCAGCCGATTCATTGACCGACTATGGCGCTGCGGGACACACGTCTGCGTCGCGCCCTTTTGCTGTTTTTGCTCTCCACTCGCCAGCGTGCTTATACTGTCGCATCGGCGGCAGGTTGCCTCGGAGTGGAAGCGTCATGGGTAAGCAGTTGCGCGAGATCGTCCTCGCGGTGAGCATTGCATCGTGGGCCGCCATTCTGATGGCGTCTCCTGCACGCGCCGATGCCATCGACGGCGACTGGTGCTTCCGCGGTCTGCACATGACGATCGAGGGCGCGAACATCACCACGCCCGCCCGCACCAAGGTCGAGGGACAATACAATCGCTATCGCTTTGCCTATGTCGTCCCGGCTGGCGAACAAGGGGCTGGCGGTGAGATTACGATGGTGATGATCCGCGGGCAGGAGATCGTCCACCTGCGCCGGCCTGGGCAGACCGGTGAGCCTGAAGTCTGGCAGCGCTGCAAGCCGATCAGCTGACCTTCAATTCACCTCAAGCCGCTGCAAATCGAGGAGCCTTCTGCCGATGGCCGAGCCGACGCCCTTCGCTTTTCCCGTGCGCCGAGATGGTGGTCTGGTGCGCATAGATCTCGGTCGGCCCGAGGAAGGCAACATGCTGACGCGGGGCATGGTGTCGGACCTTTCAGCCCTGGTCGGCCGGCTCGGTGGGGAGCCCGACGTGCATGTCGTCGCGCTCGAGGGGCGAGGCGCACACTTCTGCAAAGGGCGCGACGGCCGCGGCGAGACCACTGCGGGCATGTCGCCACTCGACATGAAGAACAAGCTCTATGGTCCTATACTGGGCGCGTATACCGCGATGGCCGCGTGTCCCGTGCCGATCGTGGCACTGGTGCACGGCGATGCTATCGGCTTCGGCACGGCGCTGGCGGGCTCGTGCGACGTGACGCTGGCCTCCGACGCGGCGCATTTCGCGCTGCCGGAGATCGAGCACGACATTCCACCGACGCTGGCGATGTCGGGCGTGATGCGCAACGTGCCGGCGAAGGCGCTGTCCTACCTTGTCTACTCGGGAGAGACGATCGGTGCTCACGAGGCCCGCCAGCTCGGCTTTGCCAGCGCTGTATTCGCGGCAGCGGAGTTCACGGCGAAGGCAGATGCGTTCCTGTCGAAGCTCGCGGGCAGGCCCCGCATCGTGCTTGAAACGATCAAGCGCTTTCAGCGGCAGGCGCCGGGCCTTGCACCGGACATGGCGGCCGACCTCGCCGGGTCGATCATGGCGCTTGCGCGGACGCATAAATAAGGCGGGTAAGGCTGCCTCAGTAGGTCAGTGCGGCCATGATCGCGGCCAGCTCCACGCGCGGATCGGCATAGCTCTCGTAGAACTGGCCCGAGCGGCGATACCAGTAGCGCGCGTTGGCTTCATCGCCCTCTAACTTGTGTAGACAGGCGTGGATCCAGCACGCTGTCGTGTCGGTTCCGATGTCGTCCACGAGCCCGTGGGCGCCGTGCCAGTCGCCAGCGATGGCCAGCTTTACGGCGCGGATCAGCACAGTGCGGTCGACAGAAGTAGCCATCTCGCACTCCCTCCCGTCAGTTGCCGAACAGGAGGTCGAAGATCGTCTTGGGTTGCTGGCGGGCGGCCCGGCGCTGGGGCTGGCTCGGCGCGGCTCCGAACGGCAGCCACGCAGGCGGGGCATAGGTGCGCGGACCATCGCCCGGCTGCCGTCTCGCCTGTGCTGCGGCGACAGGAGACGTTCGGCCGGCGCCGCGAAGCACGAACTCGTCCGTCAGGCCGTCGGCGGCGGCAATCACCAGACGGCTATCCTCCCAACTCCACTTTGCAATCTTCTGCCCGCGCTTCTCCGGCAAAACGGCAAGCACGGCGGCCTGGGGCAGATCCAGGATAGCGGCGTTGCGCACCTCATCGGTGCCGGTCGGGCCGGTGGTGGTTCCCGCGATGAAGCGCAAAACGGCCAAATGGGCGTGCGGGGGGCGCATAACCTCGAACTCGACGAGCTTGGGTTGTGCGCCACCGATCGTCTCCAACGGCACGGAGATGCGCGGGTAATCGTCGCTGACGGCGAGGTAGCGCTGCCCGCGACGCATCACGCGCCAGTGGTCGATGCCCAGACCACGAATCTCGGCGACGTCGAGGCGCTCGTCGTGTCCCGTCAGGCGAACGAGCGCGGCTGCTGCATTGCGCGATCCCGTCTGGGCTGCGAGCACGGCGCGATAGCCCTTCACGGCATCGTCGCGACGCCCGGCCGCCGCCTCGATCTCGGCCTTGACCAGCATCACCTCTGGCCGCGTCGGTGTGAGCTTCATTGCGCGCTGGATCTCGCGGCGCGACAGCTCCGGCTGGGCGGTGCGCAGATAAAGCAACGCGCGCGCGGCCATCGCGCCGGTGGCTTGCGGCGACAGCTCGAGGGCACGTGCGATGTCCGCCTCCGCCTCGGCTTGGGCGTCGATCCGCACATGGGTCAGTGCGCGGGCTTCCAGTGCCGGCACCGACTGCGGGGCGAGCTCCAGGGCACGAGCGAAGTCCTTGAGGGCAGCGGCGACGTTGTCGGCCTCGAGATAGGCCTGGCCGCGCTGGAGATAGATCTCGACGTTGCCGGGCTCGAAGGCTACGGCGCGCGACAGGTCCTCGATCGCCTCGGCGTCGCGATCGGTGGCAAGACGCGCCTCGGCGCGAAGCCGGTAGCCGAGCGCGAAACGGTTGTCGGTCGACAACGCATGGCTCATATCGCGCACGGCGGCTTCCGGACGCTTGGCTGCGATCAGCGCGCGGGCACGGCCGGCCAGCGCTGCTACCGTGCCCGGGGCCAACTCCACCGCGCGCGTGAAATCGGCGATGGCGGGCTCGATCTGGCCGAGCAGCATGCGTGCGCCGGCGCGGTTGTTGTAGGCGGCGACGTAGCCCGGCGCGAGCACGACGGCGCGGTCGAAATCCTTGATCGCCTCGCGGGCGAGGCCGAGCGTGAGCAGGGTACTGCCGCGGTTGTTGTAGATCGCGGGATACTCTGGGTAGAGCTGTACCGCGCGATTGAAATCCTCGATCGCGGACTTTGGTTGGTTCAAGCGGGCGAGTAGCGCGCCGCGGTCGGTGAGCAGGGCCGCGCGGCGATCGTTGGTCAGCCTCGTGTCGGTCAGCGCCTCGCCCAGCACGGATACGGCCTGGTCGAGGTTGCCTTGCGCCTGCAGGCGGCCGGCTTCCTGGGCGAGGCGCGCGCTGTCCTGGGCGCTCGGCTGCCCGGGGAAGGCCAGCGCGAGGCAGCAGGTCAAGGCCAGGGCTGAAGGCCGCAGTCGCATGGGGCGTGAGAATCCGGGTTGTGAGTATCCGGGGTGGCGAGTCGCAATGCTGTTCATCCTCTAGCATGACCTGATCGTTCTGGCGTCAATTTGACGATCCCGGTACCCTCCCCGATCCTGTGGGCAAGTTGGAGCCCCGTGCGCGGGAGACTGCCGCATGAACCTATGGCTGAGGCTGATCGCGTATCTGCTCTGCGTGCCCTGGCGGCCGGCGCTGGCCCTGCCCGATGAAGCCTCGGTGCTGCGCTTCCGCGCCTGGCCGCACGACCTCGATCCCTCCCTGCACATTAACAACGGCCGGTATCTCGCCCTCATGGATCTCGGCCGCCTCGACGTGATGATCGCGGCCGGCCTCCTGCGTCCGGTGCTGGCCCGCAGATGGACGCCCATCGCCAGCAATGTGCTCATCCGCTTCCGGCGCGAGATCCGCCTCTTTCAGCGATTTCGCCTTGAAACGCGCCTGCTCACCTGGGACGAGACCCATGTGGTGATGGAGCAATCGTTCATCCTCGAAGGTGGCCGGCGAGACGGCGCCGTCGCCGCCCGCGCGCTGTTCAAAGGCGGCATCTACGACCGCACCGCGCGGCGCTTCGTGACGGTTGCCGAGCTGATGGCCGAGATCGGCGTGAGCGCCGAGGCACCCGAGGCCACTCCCGAGGTCGCCGCCTTCCTCGCCGCCGACGACACGTTGCGCGGACGGGCAGGGTGAGATGGGGAAGGCTCCGATGGTCCACGCCGACCACATGCACCAACGCCCACCGGCGCGTCTCGACGCGACAGCGGCTCTACGTGAATTGCACGGGTGGCGGGGCAGTGGATCGCCGCAGTATTTGTAGTTTTTGAGCGGTGATCCACCGCCCCGCCGTCGGGCGCCACACCGGGAGTTGCACCCGGCGCCTTATTGCCTCCAATTAACCACTCGCAGGACCGCAAGTTTCCCCACAGCTGGAAGCCATCGAGCGAAGGTGCGCCGCGCGTCGACACACCACCGCTGCCCGAGCCCGCACCCCGCTCTTGGACGCCTCCGGAAAGCGACCCGTGCCGATGCGGACGAGGGCACTATGCGGCGCATGGGGAAGGCGGGGATAAGCAATGCACGTCGCCGGCCAGGCAAAAGCCGGCAGCGATCCGGCGCGGCACGCGCCGCAGTCGCCGGCGAAGCAAAAACCGGCAGCGATCCGGCGCGGCACGCGCCGCTATCGTGGGCATTGGCCGCAAGCAAACGATCGGGCGCGAGGCGCCCGGCGAGGCTTGATTCATGCATAGAGCAGGTCCATCCGATCAGTCGATCGCCAGAGGCGATCGCGTCTGATCGGATACTGCTCTAGCCTCGCGCGCCACCGGAGGGACCCCGGCCTTCGCCGGGGCAGGCACCCTCCGGACCGCCCGCCTTTTTACGACTTGTACGAGACGGAGCGGGGAGGCTGCATTGCGGAGGGAGCGGACGTTGGCCTGTGGTCTCAGGCCAGCCTAGCCTTGGCTCGGAGGTACGGCAGAGGTGCCCCCGATACCGACCGTCAGGTCTTCGACGTGACGGGCCACCTGCCGACCCTGCTACCCACCGGCGTCATCCCGGCGACGAGCGACGCAGCGCGTCGCGAGTGTGAGGCCGGGATGACGGAGCGAGGAGGTTGGCGCGGCCCGACTTCTGCAACGCGTCACCTGCACGCATCATCGCCTGCGCCACTACGGCAGGACCTACCTCAGCTGCGGACATGATCCGCCACAGGCGTGCCCGCGTAAACGCCGCGTTGCCCGGGAGCCGCCCCCACATAACCCCGCCCATCCCAAAGTCACAAAAAGCGGGGTGGTCTGGCGGGGTGTCCCCGCCAGCGGGGGCCGGGGCCGGCCCC
>CAMAYR010000280.1 GCA_945862355.1 Devosia equisanguinis
CCCTTCAGGACGAGAGCGATGAGCGCCGTCACATAAAGGTCGTGGCGCGGCTGGACCCAGGCCTCCCACGCCACCGCAAGCGACAGCACGATGGATTGCAGCGCAAAGACGTAGATGATCGCGAAAATGCGCCCCTGGTATAGCAGCATGAAGCTCAGCACGAGCATCATGCCGGCCAACAGGTGCGATACCTCGTAGGCGTGGTTCATCGCAGGATCTCGCCCGACAGGAATGCGAGAAGGATCGCCAGGAACGCGAAAACGAACGCGCCGCCCAGGAACTCGCCGACGCGAAAAACGCGCATCTTGGCGATCGAGACCTCCCATACGCCGAGCGCCACCGCGCCTGCGACGAACTTTGCTGCATAGACAGCCGCACCCATCAGCCATGCAGCAACACCGGCTGTTGCCGGCGCCATGCCGAACGGCACGAACAGGCAGACAATCAGCGAAAGATAGAGCACGAGCTTCAGGTGGCTCGCGGCCTCGATCATCGCGAGGTGCCGACCGGAGTACTCGAGCACCATTGCCTCATGCACCATCGTCAGCTCGAGATGCGTGGCGGGATTGTCGACGGGGATGCGCGCATTCTCCGCAATAGCGACAATCACGAGAGCGATCATGGCCAGGCCCAGCGACACGCGGACGCCGAGCGGCTGGCCGATGAAGAATTCGGCGACACCCGGCAGGCGCGTGGTTCCTGCCGAAATCGCCATCGTCAGCATGACGAGCAGCATCGCCGGCTCGGCGAGGGTCGCGATCATCATCTCGCGCGATGCACCGATGCCGCCGAAGCTCGTGCCGATGTCCATCGCCGCGAGCGCCTGCCACATGCGGGCGGCGCCGATGAGGGCGACGAGGGCCACGACGTCGGCGGCCCAGTTGAACATAAGCCCGGAGGCAAACGTCGGCACCAGCGCGGCGGCCACCCAGGTGAGCGCGAAGATCACGTATGGCGCGGTGCGGAACAACCACGAGGCGTTGTCAGCGATGACGGCCTCCTTGCGCAGGAGGCGCGCAAGGTCACGATAGGGTTGAAGCAGCGGGGGCCCGCGACGCCGCATGAGCCGCGCCTTGACGATGCGTACGATGCCGACGAGCGCGGGCGCGATAACGACGACGAGAAGCATCTGCGCGCCCTGCGCAGCGAGTTCCACAAGATTGTCGAGAAGGCGCTGATCCATCAATCGCCTCCCACCGTGACCACAAGCAAGATGACGAGGACCAGGAACATCGCCACGAGATAGCGGCGGATGGACAAGTACTGGATGAAGTTCAGACGGATAGACGCAGCCATGAGCGCGTCTGCCGGCGCCACGTACAGCCAGCGCCAGATGTAATCAGTCGTTCGAACATCGAGGCGGGCGGCGCGCATATCGCCAGGAGCCGGCATGTCGACGGTCTCCGTCGCACCGAGCATCGTCGATCCGTAGACGCGCCGCAGGGGCTGGCCAAAACTCGAGGCGGAATACTGCGTGATCGGCGATGCCTCGGGATAGCCGCAATCCCACGGCGGTGCGCGCCGCGTCCGGCGGCTCGAAACGCGATGGACAAGCGCGATCGTGAGCAGGGTCGAGCCAACCACGAACATGAAGATGATCGGCGCATCGTAAACGCTGCGCGCGACGTCGAAAGGAATTAGCGAGAACGGCGTCGAGCCGTCGGTTGCGACCGGCAATCGCCCGCCGGCCGTCATCTCCAGCACGGGCGCCAGGCTTACTACGAGAGGGGCGCCGAGGAGCCCACCCAGAACGCATAGCGTTGCAAGCAGGCCCATCGCGAGCTGCGCCATCAGTGGCGCATCGTGAGCCGATGCGGCTTCCTCGCTGCGCGGCCGCCCCAGGAACGTTGCGCCGAACGCCCGCACGAAACAGGCGGCCGCAAGGGCAGATGACAGCGCCAGCATCGCGCCGACTGCGGGTGTCAGGAAGCGCAGCGCAGGTTCCTGCAATGCATGGCCGGCGAGAACGGCCTGGAACAAGAGCCACTCCGACACGAAGCCGTTGAGGGGTGGCATTGCCGCGATCGCGAAGGCGCCCACGAGAAAGAGAACGGCCGTTCTCGGCATTCTGTGAACGAGGCCCCCCAAGCTATCGAAATCGCGGCGACCCGTCGCATGAAGCACGGCGCCTGCGCCGAGAAACAGCAGCGACTTGAACCAGGAATGGTTGAGGGCATGCAGCAAGGCTGCGGCCATCGCAATCGCCGCGGCGGCCTGAAGACCAGCCGACTTGAAGGCGATCGCCATGCCGATGCCGACGAGGATGACGCCGATGTTCTCTATGGTCGAGTAGGCCAGAACGCGCTTCAAGTCGCCGTCGAGCACCGCGTGAAGCAGGCCCAGCACGGCGGTCGCCGAACCCAGCAGAATGAAAGGTACCGCCCACCACCATTGCTGGTGCGCACCCAACAGATCGAAGACGATGCGCACGATGGCGTAGATCGCCACCTTGGTCATGACGCCACTCATCAATGCGGAAACGTGGCTCGGCGCTGCGGGATGGGCGAGCGGCAGCCATGCATGCAGCGGCATGAGGCCGGCCTTGGAGCCGGCACCGACGATGGTCGCAGCCAGGACGAGCCCCGCAGTCAGTGGCGAAAGTGGCTGAGATCTGATCGCCTCGAACGAATAGCCGCCGGCCGCCCCTGACATGCCCCCGAATGCGAACAGCAACGCCGCCGTGCCGAAAGCCGCCATCACGAGATACACGTAGCCGGCGTGTCGGGCTGCAGCGTCGTCGTGGCGGGACACCACGAGAGCCCATGATGCCAACGACATCAGCTCCCAGGCAAAAAGAAACGTGAACGCATCATCTGCCAGAAGGACCACGTTCATCGCGATACCGAAGAAAGCAAAGAACGGCTCGACGCGCGGCGAAAGCTCGGTGCGGCGGTCGAGCGAAAGCCCATAGATGGAGGCTGCTGCAAGACCTGTTGCAACGATGACACCGAAGAAGGCGCTCAACGGATCGAGCCGGAGCCGAAGTCCGATCTCGGGCAGGCCGAATGGCAGTCGCGCGACCAGAACCTCAGCGCCGATGAGAACGGCACCGTACACGAGCAAGGCTGTCAGCGATGCAACGAGGCAGAGTGGGTAGACGATCCAAAGCGCACGGCGCTGGAAAATTGCCGCGATCAGACCCGCGCCCGCCGCAATGCAGCCGGCCGAAGCCAGAATCGTCAGGCCGTCCCCCGCCAGCGTGGACATCCGTCAGACCGTTCCACCGTGCTCGGCTGATCCGCCGGGCAAACGTTCTGATGCACTGAATACACCGGCGCAGTCGGCCAGCACCAAAGTCGGCGGGTCGGCTCGTCAGGCGCTCGAATTGATATGTTGAAACAGTAGCCGATGCGTGGCGTTATCTCAATGTCCAAACCGGCCGAGGCCGGGCAATCAGCGACGCAGGGAGCTTTCGATGGGGCGCATCGACATATCCAAGGCGACGCGTCCGACACGCGGGCGTGTGGGCGGCACCGACAAGGACAGGGCGGCGCGGTTTCGCGAACGGATGCCGCCGGCGGCCAAGCGCAGCGTGTTCATGCGCAACGAGATCCTTTTGCCGATGCGCTCGCCACCGGCCAATCCGGCGCGCACGGAAATCCCCGACACGACCACGGCGGCCACCGAGATCAAGGGGATGGCTCGTGGGATGGGCGTCGACGACGTCGGTATCGCCGAACTCGATGCGAGCCTCGTCTTCACCCAGGCCGGCGATCTGCCTCACACCCGCGCCATCGTGTTCGGCATCGCGATGTCGTTCGATACCATGGCCGATATCGGCCCGCGCTCGCAGGACGAGGTCCACCGCGTCTATCACAAGCTCGACGATATCGGCGTTCGGCTCGCGCATCAGATCGCGGCGTTCGGCTACAATGCCAGCATGCAGCCCAACGAGGGCGATATTCCGCTGGTGGCGCTGGCGCAACAGGCGGGACTTGGAGAGCTCGGCAAGCACGGCTCGCTCATCTCGCCGAAGCTCGGCGCCTCGTTCCGCCTTGGCGCGGTGACGACAGATATGCCGCTCGCGATCGATGGCCCGCAGGACTACGGCATCGACGAGGTGTGCGCGCGGTGCGGGGTTTGCACACGGTTCTGCCCGGGCGATGCCATCAAGCCCTTCAAGCAGGCGATCAACGGGGTGGAGCGCTGGCATGTCGACACGCCCGCCTGCGAGCCTTGGTTCCACAAGCTGTTCGGCTGCAAGATCTGCCTGATGGTCTGCCCACTGAATGCCAAGGGCATGTTCGGCACCGCTTTCAAGGCGGCGTCCCGCACGCTCGTGCAGACCAAGGACGCCAAGGGTATGTTGAAACTGATCGAGGAACGAACCGATATGCGCTACGAGGATTTCGTGGCACCGGCCGCGCCCGTCGACGAGGAGCCTCGATAGAGTGCCACAGCCGCGCGCGGCACCCGTCGTCACACCGCGGCACCGGCAAGGCGTGCGAGAAAAGATCCGCAAACCTGCGCGACATGGCCTTCTGAGATGTCACCATCGACATGGGCCGGATTGGCAATGACGTCGATGGCGCCGCCCCTGGTCTCCAGTAGAAACCAATAGTAGGGGTCGCGCGTCTCGGGGTTCACGTAGCGGATCGCGCGGCGGACTGTGCCGGTCATAAGGCCAAGCGTGATCGGACTCTGGCCGTAGGTGAGCTCGACCTCGGGCACGTCGGCCTCGGTGATCGGACTGATGGACCCGCGCTGAATGCGCCTGTTGCTCGGCGTCTGGCGGATGTAGCCCGCAGCGTCGTCGAAAGACCACACGCGGTGGGAGAAGCAGACGATCTGCGCGGTCGTATCATGAGGCGGCGTGCGCAAAGGCTGCAGGCCATACGGCGCCAGCTCGAGCACCATCGCCTGCTGGGGGCCACCAACAACGGGCGGCGGCAGCCAGGCCATGCAGGAACCCTCGAGCGGGTTCAAGCGGTCGGCGGACAGATAGCGGCCGATCCGGATCGGAATGCTCGACAGGCCGCGATGAAACGGCGTGACGGCGATCGGGCGCAACGGCTCCGGCATTACTGGATCGACCTTGGAACTCAAGCGATCACGCAGCGGGCGGCGAGGGTAGTGGAACCAAAGCTCGGCACCATCCTTGGAGCGCCAGACGCGGTAGTTGCCCTTCGCGGCGCCGACCAGCTTGGAGCGCGAGGCCGAAAGAACGTCGATGTGGCGCAGCATCTGCGGCGTCCATCCCGACGGGAAGCCCATGGCGTGCAACCGCGTACTCATGCGACGCCCCCACTGGAACCAATGCTCTACAGAGCCGATGCACAGCGCGGCCATTCGGCTGATGTCGGAAAGCCGACATTATTGATTTACGCAGAGGCAGAAGAATTTTCCAGATCGCCAAAGCCACGCGGCAAGCCAATTATTCTAACTGGCCCGAATGCAACACCCGCTATTCATTGAAATCTGCACTCCAACAGGATGAATTAACTCAATACCTGAATCGGTGACTTTGCGCACCGTTCGGCTGGCTGCTTTGCAAGTGGCTGGATCGGGGTGGCCGGTGGCAGAAGGGCGAAAGCGCGCAGGCTTCGCACTTCGCGGGGGCGACACGCCCCGGCGGCTGGCACTGCGACGCTGGC
>CAMAYR010000281.1 GCA_945862355.1 Devosia equisanguinis
GTTTCGACGACAGCGGGGTCGGCCGCGGGCGGCAGCACGAAGCTGTAGTGCACGGCGAGTGCACCGACGATGCTGCGATATGTTGCAAAGTCGGGGCCGTTGATGGCGGAGGGATTGATGTCGCGGATCACCTCGACCATCGTGGGCAGATCGGGTAGCTGTGCGTTGCGCCGGAATTCGCCTTTCGGCGTCAACTCCCCGCGCTGGACGACTGCATCGTAGAGCTCCTCTTTGCGGATCGTCTCGCGGCGAGCGAGATAGTTGCTGTGTCCGGCGTTTGCGAGGCTCGCCTCGCCACGCGCGACGGCGAGGATGGCCTCGGCCTGTCCGGGGTAGCCTGACACGTACTTGTAGGGCGCGCCGATCATCTCGAGGAACAGCCGATTGGCCGCATCGGTGGTCGAGCCTGTTCCGAGGCTCGCCAGCACGAGAGGCTTGGCGGGCTTGAGCAAGTCGCGGGGCGTCTTCAGTCCCAGATCATTGCGGGCGAACAACACCTGAGTGGCAGAAACCGCGCCCAGGAGATTGAACTTGGCTGGGTCGTACTTGATGTTCGTGCCGCCCATCAAACCCTGGGTGACCATTCCGAACAGCAAGCCGATGGTAAGTCCATCCGGCTTGGCGACGTTATGCATGTAGTTCGCTGCGATCGCGCCGACGGCACCGGGTCGGTTCTCGATAACGATAACCGGCTTGCCTGGAATGTGGCGCGCGATGAACGGTGCGAATTGGCGGCCGATCGTATCGGTGGGGCCGCTGGCCGTGCTGGCGATCACCAGGCGGATACTCTGACCTTCGAACGATTTCTGGGCCGAGGCTGGCACGGCAATGCAAAGCGCTGCGATTGCGGTCACAAGTGCCGCGCTCGAACGATATCGGCGCCGTTGCTGGTGTTCAATAAAAAGCATCTGTTCTCCTCCGCTTGGCTGCCTCTCTCCGGGCGATGCTCCGGCGTACCTCCTTTCGCTCGAGTGAGCCACAGCGTGCTCGCCCGTGTGCTCGGCTCGGGCGGTGGCTCTTTGGACGATTGAAAGCCTATGAGCGCTCCTTGCAGGTCGATCAGCGCTAGCCCGTACTTGACGTGGAGGTTGGCCAGACGCTACAAATTGTTCATATGCGAATAAGCCGTTCATATTTGAACGAGTGGAGGCGTGGCGTGCGCGACCCCTGGAGCCGTCTCAAGACTCAATCGCTCGCACGCGAATTGACGGCCGACGAAATTGCCTTTGCGCAGGCGCTCGAGGAGATCTTCATGTCAGGCGTCGCGGATTTCGACGACGTCGCCCGTCGCCTTGCCGACAATGGCGTCGTCGCACCTATCGCGCGTCATTCACTATGGGACCCTGCGTTGCTCGAGGCAGAGCTTTCCGCAGCCAACCGCTCGCTGGATCAGGCCTATGCTCGCTACGGGATCGGCGCTTGAATTCCGCGACGTCGTGCGCTCCTTTCCGCAAAGGGGAGGAGCTGATCTCGTCGCGATAACTGACATTACATTTGCGGTGCGTTCGAAGGAGTTCGTCGCCATCGTCGGGCCTTCGGGGTGCGGCAAGAGCACGATACTCAATTTAACCGCCGGTCTGGACCAGCCCACCGCGGGCAGCGTGCATGTCAGTGGTGAGCAGGTGAAGGGGCCCAACGCCCACGTCGGCTTCATGCTGCAGAAGGATCTGCTGCTGCCGTGGCGCTCGATCGTGCGCAATGTCGAGTTCGGGCTCGAGGCGCGTCCCGTGTCGAGGAAGGAGCGGCGCGAGCGGGCGCTATCGGAGCTTCAGCGCTGCAAGCTCGAGGCATTCGCGAACCACTATCCCTACCAGTTGTCCGGCGGCATGCGGCAGCGCGCGGCGCTCGCGCGAACGCTTGCGATCAGGCCCGACATCGTACTGCTCGACGAGCCGTTCTCGGCGCTGGATGCGCAAACCAAGATGCTTCTGCAAAAAAGTTTCGGCCAGACGATAGCGGAAAGCGGCGTGACGACGCTGCTCATCACGCACGATCTGGCCGAAGCGGTGGCGATGTCCGACCGGATTCTCGTCATGTCCGACCGGCCGGGGCGGCTCATCGAAGAGATCCACGTCGATCTGCCGGACAGGAACAATCCCATCGCCCGGCGTTCGCATCCGCGGGCCGGGCAACTCATCACGCGGCTGTTCGAACTGTTGAAGCTCGACGAGCGCGTGGCCTGATCAAGTCTGTCGTATCCGTCAACAATGGGAGTGGGCTACACATGCTGAAGACGATCAAGCTGGCGGTTCTTGCCGCTGCGGTGCTGGCTGCGGCCGGTCCGGCCCATGCGCAGACGAAGTTGACCTACCTGTTCCCGGCGCCCGACTTCCTGCCGGCGTTCTCGCCATTCCACATCGCGCGCGCCAAAGGCTACTACAAGGCAGAGGGGCTGGAGCCGACGTTCCAGGTCGGCAAGGGCGGCGCGGATGTCGCCAAGCAGGTCGGCGTGGGCAATGCCGATCTCGGTGGCGGGATCGGCGATACGGCGATCATCGTGCGCGCGAACGGGGTGGAAGTTCGCGGCGTCGCCTTGCTCGGCGCGCGCACGCTCACTCAGATCACGGCGCGCAAGGATGCCAACATCAAGAGCTTCAAGGACCTCAAGGGCAAGAAAATTGGCGTGCTCGCTTTCCAGGATACGACATTCTACAACTTGCTCGGTGCGATGAAGAGCGCTGGTCTCGGCCGCGATGACGCGAGCGTGCAGGCGGTGGGCGCTGCCGGTGTCGTCAAGCTGATGATCTCCGGCGATCTGCAGGCAATCTCCGGCGTTCCGGAGTGGACGGCTGCAATCGAAGCGGCCGGCATTGCCGTGGACGTCTATGAGATCGAGCCGGTGTTCCCGGCGATGGCGCAGGCGATCCTGGCGTCCGACAGAATCCTGAAGGAGAAGCCGCAGTTGGTGAAGGGCTTCGTGCGCGCGACGCTCAAGGCGCTCGGCGAGGTCATCTCCAATCCCGAGCAGGCGTCGAAGGACTACGTCGCCGCTGTTCCCCAGCATGCGGGCAAGGAGAAGCAGATGGAAGCCATCATGCGCCGCTACGGAAGGCTCGTGTACGGTCCTGCGGGCACCAACCTCGGCAAATTCGACGAGAAACGGCTCGCCGCGGTGCAGAAATTCTATGTCGACAATAAAATCGTGCAGAAGGCCGTGCCGATCAAGGACACTTACACGAACGATATGATCGGCAAGTGAGAGCCAGTCTCGATCCGGTCGCGCGAGTGAGCGTTCGGTGGATGGGGCCCGGCCAGGGGTGAATTAAACAGCCTAGTGTCCCGTTTCCGAAGTTCGCATCCACCCTGTCGCAAGCTCTCGTGCGAACTTCGGAAACAAGAGGGACACTAGAATCAGAGAGTTGCTAGTGTGATTCAAATCCAGAAATTCGCTCGAACGATTGTTGGAAGCGGTAGCGAATTTCTGGATCATCACACTAGTGTTCCGTCTCAGACATTTGCTACCCCCTGCGTCTGGGTTCCGAGCAAATGTCTGAGACATCAGGAACACTAACAACTCTTAGCTTCTAGTGTTGCAATCGTCACTGACGCTTGGCAGACCACCTTGCAACAACCGGAGACCAAGCGTCAGTGACGCAACACTAGGGGCGAGGCCTCGCCTCGTCCCTGATTGGGAAACTCAGATGTCGCTGCGAGATGTCATTGCCGTCGTTCTCGTCGCCATCATGACCGTGGTGGCATGGGAGTTGTTGCCGCCGCTGTTCAACATTCCGAAGTACATCATTCCGACGTTCTCGCAGACGTTCGCCGAGCTGTTGCGGATGGCGCAGGCGGAGAATCTTCTGCGGCACACGCTTTCCACAGCGATGATGACGACGGTCGGCTTCGTGGTCGGCAGTCTGCTCGGCGCGGCGGGGGGCTATCTGCTCGGCATGTCGACTTTCTGGGAGCGCGTTCTGTCGCCGTATATCCTTGGGCTGCAGATCGCGCCGAAGGTAGCGTTCGCGCCGCTTTTCATCATGTGGTTCGGCTACACATTCTGGCCGAAACTGCTGGTCACCATCCTGATCGTGTTCTTCCCAATTCTCGTCAATGTGCTGCAGTCGATGAAGACTGTAGACCGCGACATGATCAATCTGGCGCGGGCTTACTCTTTGAGCCGAAGCCAGATCTTCTGGAAGATCGAGTTTCCCGCTTCGCTGCCGGCGCTGATGGCGGGATTGAGAATTGGCGCGACGCTGGCGGTGATCGGCGTGACGGTCGGCGAGCTCGTCGGTGGGAATACCGGCCTCGGCTATCTCATCACGTATGCCGAGGGGCAGGCGAACGCTGCGATGGTGTTCAACGCCATCATACTGCTGACCGTGATCGGCATAGCTTTGTACGCCGTGGTGGCCGCGATCGAGGCTCGTGTCCTCCACTACATTCCGAAAGCCCGCAGATAGACGACAACGAGAAGGAGGTGCGTCATGACAGAGCACGCGACATTCCCGAAGATCAATCCAGAGGACGTGGAGATTCCCGGTGGCAAGAGCTTCGAGCAGTGGCTCGAAAAATGCGTCGTGCGATATGCTACGCGGACGCCGGATTGGGATGCACTGAAGTTCCAGGCGGACTACGATCCTAAGTATCGTCGCGCGCAATTGCGCTATGTCGGAACGGGCGGTACCGGGATCGCTCATGACGACGACGCAGTGCCGGCCGGCCACTTCACGTTCTCGACCATGATTCTGCCGGCGGGCTGCGAAGGGCCGCTGCACATCCACACGGATGCAGAGGAGGTGTTTTTCATCCTCAAAGGCCACAAGATCCGCTTCATGATCGAGCACCAGGGCAAGCGCTGGGAGACGGTTCTGGGCGAGCGGGATCTGCTCTCTGTGCCGCCGGGCGTCTACCGCGGTCTCGTCAACGAGGGCATCGAGGAAGCGCTGATGTGCGTGATGATCGGCAATCCGAAGCCGGTGACGCCGACCTATCCGCCCGACCATCCGATCGCAAAGATCAAGCGCGACAAGAAGTGAGGTGGTCTCACCTGCCCACTGCGGGACGGCGAACCTTACGACAGCTTTCAACCGCGGTGTCGGTCCTGCGGGTCTGACATCGCTACTCATGGAGAGAATGTCATGGCCATCTCTCACGACATGACGGCTCGAATCGAGGAGCGCGTGAACCAAGGCCTGCTCGGGCAATGGTATGCGGTGGCGAAATCGGTGCAGGTGCAGCCAGGGGGAGCGCACGGGGTCAAGGCTCTCGGCCAGCGTATCGTGTTGTGGCGGGACGCGGGCGGCAAGCTCGCCTGCCTGGAAGATTTCTGTCCGCATCGCGGTGCGCCACTGTCGCGCGGCGAGGTGCAGGGCGACGTGATCGCCTGCCGCTATCACGGGGTCGCTGTCGATGCCGCCGGAACAATCGTCCAAGTTCCAGCCATGCCGGATTGCGCGCTGGAAGGCAGAAAGGCCGTGCGCAGCTATGCCGTAACGGAGGCGGCGGACGCCATCTTCGTCTACTTTCCGAGCCTCGCCGCGCCCGAGCCGCCGCGTCTCGATCTGCCCGAGGAACTCACCGATCCAGCCTGGACGGGCTTTCTCTGTGTCAGTCCGTGGGAGGCGAATTACCGCTACGCGCT
>CAMAYR010000282.1 GCA_945862355.1 Devosia equisanguinis
CGTGCTTGCCGCCGTCGGCTACAACTTTGCAAGGCTGCTGGGCTGGTTCAGAGAGCTTTGGCGCGACCTGCTCGCTGTGATGGCGCTACTGTCGCTGGTAACCCAGCGCCCGGCTGCCGCGTGACCTAACGAAACTTCACGGCCGACGAGATCGGGCGCGCGTCCCATGCCGTCTTCGGGCTTTCTTCGTGCCACTTGCGCTGCTTCGCGGCCCTCGCCGATCGTGGTCGGGCTCGCGCTCGCGATAGCGTTGCAAGCCCTGTCCGTTCACCCCGCGGTCAAAGCTCAAGGAGCAGGGGATTTCGCCGCTTTCGGTGAGAGAAAAATGCGTCTGGGCGGACCCGGTCCGTCGCTCGAGGCAGCCGACCAAGCCCACTCGGACCGAGCCCATTCGTATCGTGGCGAGCTGATCGCCAGCCGCCTTCTGGGCACTGCGCGAAGCGATCTCGAGGGCGGACGCCCCGAGGTTGCCCAACGCGTTCTCGAAGTGCTGGTGGCGCGATTTCCCGAGACGATCGCCGCCCGCGACGCCCGCGGCCTCCTGATCGCGCTCGATGCCGCCAATCGCCCAGCCGGCGCTGGCATGGAAACGTCCGGCTTGCGAGTTGGCGGGGTTACAATTCCGCACGCGATTGCGCCGGGCGAAGTGGCGCTTCCGGTGGCCGCTCCTGTGTCCTCGTGGCGCACGAGCATCACCAGCCATCGTCGTCACCAGGAAGAGCTGCGCAATAGAATTGGTGATCGGATTTTCTTCAGTGCAGGCAGCGCCGAGCTGGGCAGCCGCTCGCGCGCGCTCATCGCAGCTCAGGCCGATTGGCTGCTGCGCAATCCAGACCTTGTGGTCGTCGTGGAGGGCCATGCCGACGATTCATCGGTCGGTGCCGCCAGCGAGCCGATGTCTGCCAGCCGGGCCCGTGTGGTGCGCGACCGGTTGGTGGCCGAGGGCGTTCCCGCCGAGCGCGTGCGGACATCTCCGATGGCCGATCGCGATCCGGTGGCGATCTGCCACGACAGCGATTGCGCGGCCCAGAACCGGCGCGCGGTGGTGATCGTCGGCATGCGAGTGGGCGACGGTTCGGGTATAGGCAATTCAGCCTCACTGCCGGTGGCGACTGCGCGAGAGGCAGATCAGCGGCGTTGACAAAGCGGTACGAAGCACCCAAGCGTGCGAGCCATCGGGGGAGCTTCATTGCTGGGCTGCGGCAGTGCGCGCAAGAGAGAGGCGCGGAGATGCATGCATGGAATCCTGAGGGGCAATCCCTCGCTCGGCCAGTTGTTCGGCCAGGAGCTCGTAAAGTAGCGCGTCAACTAGCTCGTCGAGTGACTGTTGCTGATCGTGGGATGGCGCGCGCGCTAGCAGCGACGATCGTCGTCTCTGTCGTCGCAGGAGCGACGACGCTGCCGTCCGCGATGGCTCAGCAGCCGTCCTGGCAGGCCCAGCCGCAGCGGACAGCGCCTGTCAAGTCTCAGCCCAAGCCCCAGCCGAAGGCACAGCCCAAGCGTCCTGCCGACGCCAGCCCTGCTGCGTCCGGATCGGACTCCTCCCTCCGACAGCGTGTGGAACAACTCGAGGAGCAACTCGTGGATCTGCAAGTGGTGGTCGGAACGGTGGAATCGTTGGCGCGCGGCGGCAGTGCCACCGCATCGACCGCTTTCCGAGGCGGCGCCCCCGTGGGAGGTGGTGGTGGTTCCGGCGCCGACGTAGGGCGCATCGCAGCGCTCGAGACGCAGGTGCAGGCGCTGACGGCGCAACTCGAGCAGATGGCCGAGCAACTTCGGCAGATCCAGAGCGCCGCGCCGCGAGGCCCCTCGGGACCTGCGCCGCGTGCGACCAATCCGCCTCCTGCCGGCCGGTTCGGCACCGCCATCGTGACCCCTTCCAACGACCCTATAGCGAATATCATCAACAACTCAGGTGGGCCGCAGCCTGCCGTTGCCTCGGCATCGGGGCGCCAGCAGTACGAGGCGGCCTACAGTCATCTGCTGCAGCAGAACTACCCTGCGGCGCAGGCCGGCTTCACGGATTTCCTGTCGCGCTATCCCAGCGACGAGCTGGCGCCCAACGCGCAATTCTGGCTCGGCGAGACATATTTCGTGCGTGGGCAATGGGACAGCGCAGCCTCGGCCTTCCTCAAGGTCGCACAGGCCTATCCGCGCAGCGACAAGGCGCCGGACAGCCTCGCCAAGCTGGCGATGTCGATGGAGCGGAAGGGCAATCGGCCCGCCGCCTGCCGGGCTTTGCAGGAGTTGAAGACACGCTATCCCAATCCGCCGACGCACGTGCGGACCTGGGAGCAGGCGGAGCGCCGCCGTGCGGGCTGCACCTGACAAGCGGCGCAAGGGCAGGGGCGGCGGCCCGAACGGTAGCCCGATCAGCGGCCCAAGCGGCAGCCGATTGAGCGGACTGGCCGACGCCGAGCTCGCCGAGCTGTGCCGCGCCGCCTTTCTGGCTTCAAAGTCCGTCGTTCTGGCAGTCTCTGGCGGCTTGGACAGCATGACCCTGCTGCTCGCAGCGCAGCGATGGCGCGAGGCGGAACAACGTGCAGGACGCGAGATCGCGCTGCATGTCGCAACCGTCGATCACGGCTTGAGGCAGGCCTCGGCCGATGAGGCGCAATGGGTGGCACAGCAGGCACAGAAGGCCTCGATCGCTCATCATATTCTTGTCTGGACAGGGGAAAAGCCCAGGACGCGCATCCAGGAGGCGGCGCGCACCGCGCGCTTCGGCTTGCTGGTCGATCTGGTTCGGCGCCTCCGACTGCCGCAGCCAGCCGGAATCGCGCTGGCCCATCATCTCGACGATCAGGCCGAGACCTTCATTATGCGGCTGGCGCGCGGCAGCGGCGCCGACGGGCTTGCCGCGATGCCCGGACGGCGGCAGCTCACGCCTTTCCCGGAGGAAATCCATATCGTCCGCCCGCTGCTCGGCATCAGCAAGGAGCGCCTAAGGGCCACGCTGCTGGAGCGCGGACTCGCATGGCTCGAGGATCCGAGCAACGAGAGCCTCGCCTTCGAGCGCGTCCGGGTGCGCCGCCTTCTACCCGCTCTCGCCCAAGCAGGGGTGGGGGCAGAGCAGATCGGCGTTGCGGCGCGGCGGCTGGCGCGGGCTAGAGAAGCTCTGGAGCAGGCGACCGGAGAGCTGGCCGAGCGGATTGTCGATTTCCACCACGGCGCGATGGCGGAAATCGCGCTGGCAGGGTTTCTGGCGGCACCTGCCGAGCTGCGCGTTCGGCTGCTGCAGCGGATCGTGGCGCGGTTCGGCGGTCATCGGGACGAGCCTGCCCGGTTGGCCCAGCTCGAGAAACTGGTTGACGTGCTTGCAAGTGGCGATCGGGTTGCGACGCTGGCTGGGTGCCGGGTTGCCCGCTCGGCAGGGCGTATCCAGGTGGTGCGGGAGCCGGGTCGGAAGGGGCTGCCGGAGCTGATCCTGCCGCCGGGCGGTGCGTTGGCGTGGGACAATCGCTTCATCGTCTCGGCCTGCGCTAGCCATCCCCGCCCCCTGATGGTAAGGGCCATGTCGCCGCAGGTCTGGAGCCTGATCGTGGCAAGACGGCGTGAAGCGAAGCTGTCGTGGCCGGGTATCCCCCGTGCCGCGGCGCTGACCCTGCCGTCATTCTGGGACAATGACAGATTGATCGCCGTTCCCCATCCGCAGATCGGCATTGGCACCGCAGATGGCGTCTCGGCCATTTTTTCGCCTGCCTGAGGGACGAGCTTGCGGATGGTTTCCTGAGGGCCGGCCCTTCCGCCGCACGGAAGGTACACGAACCGCGAGGTCTGGCAACTTGGCAAAGGCACCCCAGGCGCTTATCTTAAGAAGCACTCGGTTAGCTTCATCCGGTGGGGCAGGCCTTCCAGGCCAGGCTCAATCAGAAGTGTCGGTTCGCTCGGATGCGGCAATCGAGAGTGGCCTTTGCGACTGGTCCCAGCCTTGCAAGCCAGGCTTGCAAGCGAACCTTGGAAGTGAGCCTTGCAAGGCAGTATGCCGCTAGAATTATGTGGGCTCTAAGGGGCACGTGATGCAATCGAATTTCCGGAATTTGGCTGTCTGGGTGGTTATCGCGCTGCTGCTGGTGGCGCTGTTCAACCTCTTCCAGAACCCGAACCAGAGCCGCCGGGGGCAATCTATTCCGTACTCGGAGTTCCTCGTCGCCGTCGAAAGCCGGTCGGTGCAGGATCTCGTGTTGCAAGGTAGCCGGATCGAGGGCACCTACCGCGACAGCGGCAACAACTTCCGGACGTATGCTCCCAACAACGATCCCGGTTTTGTGGACCGGCTGCGGTCCAGCGGCGTGAAGTTCACCGTGCGGCCGACCGAGGACGAGGTCCCCTCGTTCCTGTCGGTGCTTGTGAACTGGTTCCCGATGCTGCTGCTGATTGCGGTGTGGGTGTTCTTCATGCGGCAGATGCAGGCCGGTTCCGGCCGCGCGATGGGTTTCGGCAAATCCAAAGCCAAGCTGCTGACCGAGCGCCACGGACGCGTCACGTTCGAGGATGTCGCCGGCGTCGACGAGGCCAAGGTCGATCTGCAGGAGATCGTTGAATTCTTGCGCGATCCGCAGAAGTTCCAGCGGCTCGGCGGTCGTATTCCGCGCGGCTGCCTTCTGGTGGGCCCACCGGGTACCGGCAAGACGCTCATCGCGCGTGCGGTGGCCGGCGAGGCGAACGTGCCCTTCTTCACGATCTCGGGCTCGGACTTCGTCGAGATGTTCGTCGGCGTCGGCGCGAGCCGCGTGCGCGACATGTTCGAGCAGGCCAAGAAAAATGCGCCCTGCATCATCTTCATCGACGAGATCGACGCCGTGGGCCGGCACCGCGGCGCGGGCCTGGGCGGTGGCAACGACGAGCGCGAGCAGACGTTGAACCAGCTTCTCGTCGAGATGGACGGCTTCGAGGCCAACGAGGGCGTGATCATCCTGGCCGCGACCAACCGTCCGGACGTGCTCGACCCCGCGCTGCTGCGCCCGGGCCGCTTCGACCGGCAGATCACCGTGCCGAACCCCGATGTCAACGGCCGCGAGAAGATCCTGCGCGTTCACATGCGCAAGGTGCCGCTGGCGCCCGACGTCGATCCCAAGGTGGTCGCACGTGGCACGCCGGGCTTTTCCGGTGCGGATCTCGCCAACCTCGTCAATGAGGCCGCATTGCTCGCTGCCCGCCGTAACAGGCGCATCGTGACGCAAGCGGAGTTCGAGGATGCCAAGGACAAGGTGATGATGGGTGCGGAGCGCCGCTCGCTCGTGATGAGCGAGGAGGAGCGACGCAACACGGCCTATCACGAGGCAGGTCACGCGATCGTCGGTCTCAATGTCCCCTACGATCCCCTGCACAAGGTCACGATCATTCCGCGTGGCCGCGCGCTGGGCGTGACGATGAACCTGCCCGAGTCCGACCGCTACAGTCGGACGCTGCGCTGGTGCGAGGCACGCCTCGCCGTGCTGTTCGGTGGTCGCGAGGCGGAAATCATCCTGGGCGGCCCGGAGAACGTCACGAATGGCGCGACTGGCGACATCCAGATGGCGACGCAACTGGCACGCGCCATGATCATGGAATGGGGCATGTCCGATGCGCTCGGACGC
>CAMAYR010000283.1 GCA_945862355.1 Devosia equisanguinis
CCAGCGTCGCAGTGCCAGCCGCCGGGGCGTGTCGCCCCCGCGAAGTGCGAAGCCTGCGCGCTTTCGCCCTTCTGCCACCGGCCACCCCGATCCAGCCACTTGCAAAGCAGCCAGCCGAACGGTGCGCAAAGTCACCGATTCAGGTCATAATCAGCAGTGCGCCGTCGTTCGTGTCGGGCCGCAACGCGGCTACCGCGAGCGGAGCTATGACGAGCCTCGCCGCGGTGCTCGCCAGTATGACCGAGGCTACGACGACTGGGCTCCCCGCCGGACGCGCCGGGCATATCGCGATGCCCCGCCACCACAACCGGTTTGCCGCCAGCAGTGCCGCTATGTCGGCCCGATCAAGCGCTGCAAGACCGTTTGCCAGTAGCGGCATCGAAGCAGCGGGCTCGACGTGCAGCGAGGGGAGAGCCATCGCCCCTATTCCCTCGCACGCTGCGACATGGCATGTGACAGCGCATGATAGGCGTTTTCGATTCCGGGATCGGCGGCCTCACCGTGCTCCGCGCACTGCGGGTGCGATTTCCCGATTCGAGCTTCGTCTATCTCGGCGATCACGCCAACGTGCCTTATGGAAACCGGTCCTCGGCGGAGATCGTGGAACTGACGCGTGTCGGCGTGGAGCAGCTCTTCGATCGCGGCGCGCGTCTCGTCGTGCTGGGCTGCAATACGGCAACCGCGGTTGCGGCCCGCACGCTGCAAACCGACTGGCTGCCGCGGTCGCGCTGGCGCGGCCGCAACGTGCTCGGCATCGTCGCGCCAACCGTGGAAGCAGCGACGCAGACGCCTTGGGCGGTGACAAGCCCGCAATATCCGCAGAAGTACAATACCGACGTGATCGCGGTGTTCGGCACGTTGCGCACGATCTCGTCGGGGGTTTTCCCCGAGGAGATCCGCAAGCGGTGCCCGCGCGTGACCGTCGTGCAGCAGGTATGCGCGGAGCTTGCCGGCGCCATCGAAGAACGGGCGGGTGAGGCTGAGATCGAGGCGCTGGTCGAGCAAGGGGTTGGAGAACTCGTCACCAAGAATGGGGGCATCGCACCCCACCGCGCGATCCTGGGATGCACGCATTTTCCGCTCGTGGAACAGGTGTTCCGGCGCCATCTGCCCGCCGCGACACGCCTGCTGTCTCAGCCCGAACTCGTCGCCGACAGCCTCGACCACTATCTCGAGCGCCATCCAGAGTATGTCGATCCCGCCGAGCACGCCGGCATCAGATTGCTGACGACGGGAGATCCGCGGCACGTCGGCGACACCGCACGGGTGTTCTGGCCGGATGCGCCGCCGTTCGAGGCAGCACACGCCACGACCGCGACCTGATCGCTCGCCGGGCTCGCGTGCTGCGTGTCATGGCGCATGCGTTCCAGAACGAGACAGCGCTTAACCGCGCTTTAACTGCCGTCGTGCACAGTGGGTCTCAGACCCGTGGAGCGTAGCCGCCCCGATACGGGTGCGCCCGACATCAACGACGGAGGACCCAAGATGAACCTCGTCGCCAAGGCCGGCTTCGCCGCCGCCGCCCTCACGTTCGCCGCGTCATTCGTGATGCCCGCCGCCGCCGCGGATCTGGGCGGCTGGGGCCGAGGCTCCATCAAGGACGACCACATTCAGGCGCCGCGAACGGCTGCGAGCCCGTGCTATTTCCGGGCCGACGTGGGGTATTCCGGTTCGACTGCTCCCGGACTGCGCTGGACGGGCGACACCGATCCCGATCCGGCTTCGACCTATCTCAACGACGTCGTGCGCAACACCAGCATGGACGCCACCTGGACGGGCGGCGTAGGCGCCGGCTGCGGCTCGGGATCGCGCGGCTTCCGCTACGAGTTCATGCTCGGATATCATGGCGAGCGGGCGCTCGCGGGGCGCACCGTTCCGTTCGACTACGCGGGCGACTAAACCGTGCGTAGCATCCATTCGGCCGTCACAAGCTATACCGGCATGGTCAACGGCTACTTCGACCTCGGCAACTTCCGCGGCTTCGTCCCCTACGTCGGCGTCGGCGTGGGCCTCGCTTATCACCAGATGGACGATTACCGCTTCGACATTCCCGGCTCCGTCCCCTATCGCGTCTCCGGCGACAACGACCTGACGCTCGCCTGGAGCGCCATGGCCGGCTTCGCCTACCAGGTGTCCGACCGCGCCATCCTCGACTTCGGCTATCGCTATCTCGACCTCGGCCGGGCTGCGACCTCGCGTACCGACAACTTCAGCTTCACGCCATCGAAGCTCTCGGTCGACGACATGACCGCGCACGAATTCAAGATCGGCCTGCGCTATCACCTGGGCAACGACGGCTGTTGCGCCACGCCCAACTATGCGCCGATGAAATAATCTCCCGCTCTGCCCAACCCAAGTTGGGGAAAGCAGGAATAGCCCGGGCCGGTCTTCCCCACAGGAAGGCTGGCCCATTGGCTTTTTCAGCCCAGCACGAGCAGCGCGCCGAGGCCGATGCCGCCAACAATGATGCGCCACCAGCCGAACAGCGCGAAGCCGTGGCGGCTGACGTAATCCAGCAGGAAGCGCACGACGACGAGAGCCGCCACGAAAGAGACCGCGAAGCCCAGCGCGATCATTGCGACGTCGGAGGTGTCGAGGACCTTCCAGTTCTTGAAGAGGTCGTAGGCAAAGGCACCGGCCATCGTTGGCATGGCGAGGAAGAACGAGAACTCCGCTGCCGAGCGCTTGTCCGCGCCAAGCAGCATCGCGCCGACGATCGTAGAGCCCGAGCGGGAGACGCCGGGAATCATTGCGGCGCATTGGCAGATGCCGATCGCGAGCGAGGTCTTGAGCGGGTAGTCCATCACGTCGCGATAGACCGGCTTCAACTCCAGCCGGTCGACCCACAGCAGGACGATGCCGCCGAGGATCAGGGCGATGCAAATCACGATGGGGAAATCGAAGAGCAGCTTGATCGCGCCGTGCATGATCGCGCCGATCACGGCAGCAGGCAGGAAGGCTACCAGGATACCGAGTACGAAGCGGCGCGTTCGCGGATCGCTCGGCAGATCGATCAGAAGGCGGATGAGCTTGGCGGCATAGACCGACAGAATGGCGAGGATCGCTCCAAGCTGGATCAGCACCTCGAACGACTTGCCCGGCGAATGGAACCCCAGGAAGTGGCCGACGAGCAGGATGTGGCCGGTCGAGGACACCGGGATGAACTCGGTCGCGCCCTCGATCAGGCCCAAAACGACCACGTGCCAAGTTTGCATATTGCCGAGTGCTCCTCGTCGATCACCAGCGGAGGTGAGGCCGGCGCGCGCGGTGCGACGCCACTGTGAGACCGCGCTTTAGCAGGAATCGGGCTTATGCGAAGTCGCGAGCCGGCAACGCCAGCGGGCGATCGGACGGTTACGCCATGATGCCAGTGGATACCACCCGGCTGGGGCTCGGCAGGCAGCCTACGGGCGGCGGGCTCTTCATCACGTCTGGCACTCTCGCCTTGACAGTGCTAACAGCCTGCAACATATATCCCCTTGCGAGTGGAGCCTGGTGGAGCATTTCCAGCGGGGATTTCCAGCGGGCCGCCGGCCCGGAACCGCTCGCAGTCCGCCGGAAGCCCGATAGCGGCAGACCGGCGATAACCGATACCTATGAAGAGGTTGAACCCCATGAAGTTCCGTCCCTTGCACGATCGCATCGTTGTGCGTCGCGTCGAAGAGGAGACGAAGTCGCCCGGCGGCATCATCATTCCCGAGACCGCCAAGGAAAAGCCGATGCAGGGCGAGGTGATCGCCGCTGGTCCAGGCGCCCGCGACGACAGCGGCAAGCTCATCCCGCTCGATCTGAAGGTCGGCGACCGCGTCCTGTTCGGCAAGTGGTCGGGCACCGAGGTCAAGATCGACGGCAAAGACGTGCTGATCATGAAGGAGAGCGACGTTCTCGGCGTGATCGAGGGCAAGGGTGCCGTCCGCGTCGCCGCTTGATCGCTGATAAGTCGATCACCGCTGGCTTGATCTCCAACAACTGGGTGGTGCCGCTCCCTCCGGGGCCGACACCGCCGTCTCGACAGTTCAGTCTTCGCTTCGGTGCTACCCCCCGAGGGCTCGGCACCATCCACAAGGACCTCCCCACATGGCCGCCAAAGACGTACGATTTTCACAGGACGCGCGCGAGAAGATGCTGCGCGGCGTCGATATTCTCGCCAACGCCGTCAAGGTAACGCTCGGCCCCAAAGGCCGCAATGTCGTGCTCGAGAAGAGCTACGGCGCGCCGCGCGTCACCAAGGACGGCGTGACCGTCGCCAAGGAGATCGAGCTCGAGGACAAGTTCGAGAACATGGGCGCGCAGATGGTGCGCGAGGTCGCCTCGAAGACGGCCGACCGGGCCGGCGACGGCACGACGACGGCCACCGTCCTCGCTCAATCGATCGTTCGCGAAGGATCGAAATCTGTCGCCGCCGGCTCCAATCCGATGGACCTGAAGCGCGGCATCGAGAAGGCTGTCAACGCCGTCGTCGAGGAGTTGAAGGCGAAGTCTAAGAAGATAACCTCGAACGAAGAAATCGCGCAGGTCGGCACGATCTCGGCCAACGGCGACAAGGAGATCGGCAAGATCATCGCGGAAGCGATGAAGAAGGTCGGCAATGAGGGCGTCATCACGGTGGAGGAGGCCAAGAGCCTCGAGACCGAGCTCGACGTCGTCGAGGGCATGCAGTTCGATCGCGGCTACATCTCGCCGTACTTCATCACGAACGCCGACAAGATGATCGTGGATATGGAGAACCCCTATATCCTCATCCATGAGAAGAAGATCACCTCGCTGCAGCCGATGCTGCCGATCCTCGAGGCGGTCGTGCAGGGCTCGCGGCCGCTGCTGATCATCTCCGAGGACGTCGAGGGCGAGGCGCTGGCCACGCTCGTCGTCAACAAGCTGCGCGGCGGCCTTAAAGTCGCGGCCGTCAAGGCACCGGGCTTCGGCGATCGCCGCAAGGCGATGCTCGAGGACATCGCGATCCTCACCGGCGGCACGGTGATCAGCGAGGATCTCGGCATGAAGCTCGAGAACGTCGCGCTCAACATGCTGGGCAAGGCCAAGAAGATCACGATCGACAAGGACAATACCACGATCGTCAACGGTGGCGGCAAGAAGGTCGACATCGAGGCGCGCGTCGGCCAGATCAAGTCCGAGATCGAAGCCTCGACCTCGGAGTACGACAAGGAGAAGCTGCAGGAGCGTCTCGCCAAGCTGGCAGGCGGCGTGGCCGTCATCAAGGTCGGCGGCGTCACCGAGATGGAAGTCAAGGAGCGCAAGGACCGCGTCGATGACGCTCTGAACGCGACCCGTGCTGCCGTCGAAGAAGGCATCGTTCCCGGCGGCGGCGTCGCGCTGCTGCGCGCAATCTCCGCACTCGACAAGATGCGCGCGGAGAACGAGGACCAGAAGATCGGCATCCAGATCGTGCGCAAGGCGCTGCAGTCGCCGGCCCGCCAGATCTTCAACAATGCTGGTGAAGACGGCGCCGTGATCGTCGGCAAGATCCTCGAGAACAACAAGTTCGCGTTCGGTTTCAACGCTCAGACCGGCGAGTACGGTGATCTCGTCG